>CAMORO010000052.1 GCA_946623875.1 uncultured Lachnospiraceae bacterium
TTATTGTATTATCTATCCCTATCGGTTATCATTCTCTCTGTTGTCTGTAAATAAATATTCGTTTACTATAATTATATTTCTCGTGCTTATCTACTCCTCGAAACATTCAAGTATACTTTATCATCTCTTCTTAAAATTTTTATAACTATCGTTCCATCCTGTTGATGTTGTTCAACTATTTCATCAGGTAATCCGTTGTTATTAAATTTCAAGTGAAGCTCATTTTCATTTATTATTTCTGTCTTATAATATCCGGAGTCTTTATAAAAATCGCATATTTCCCGAATGGAAATATCCTTCGAGCATTCCATATTATTATCTAAATAAATATTAATTCCTAATGAACCCTCTAAATCTACTAAGTATTTAGGAAACAAAATAAAAGTCTTCTCTTCTGTTTCCTCATTTTTGTTACTTATTAATCGGCACAAGAGATTATCTATCAGGAACCAGCTCTTTCCATCCAAAACTTCGTTTTTTTTCAACAAAAAATAATCGTAATGATTTGCTCCATATAAAATCTTTATTAATGATTTTTCATAATCCAATTCGGATATACTATTATACATAGAACTGTAATTATTCTTTATTTTGTCTTGTAA
Source organism: uncultured Lachnospiraceae bacterium (assembly GCA_946623875.1). Lineage (GTDB taxonomy): Bacteria > Bacillota > Clostridia > Lachnospirales > Lachnospiraceae > UBA2868. The sequence goes on from CAMORO010000052.1 coordinate 603, forward strand.
TTCTTCATATGAATCTGTAGTTGAAAATCCTCGCCATGGGAAGAAAGTCGGAATATTTACAGCGGTACCATTATTAATTTCAATAATAACAGGGCGATTGCTTATACCTGTATTGAGCGTAATCTCTTTTATATAACCACCTCCACATCCGCAAAAAAGCAATACAAGGAGCAAGCTTATTATCGCTATTATAATCTTTATTCTTAGGTTGCTTCTATTCCTCATTTTCTATCACATTTACATAGTTTTATTCTCATTATTTTATACATTATAATCAAATCACGGGGTTCAACCAACCACTCGCTTGTCACTTTGTTTAGTCCGAGTGATAAAATAATATATTTAAGCTTCAACATTTATAAATTATATGTTTTATCAAAGACCGTACAAGTATACTATTTTCACACAATATATTCAATGACACCTTTTAGTGCAATTGTGATATATGACCGTATTATGCCTGTATTATGGCACTTACTGCACAGAATTTTTATCAATAACAGGACTGTATTTCCCGATGATCTTCTCGGCAACCTTTATTCCGTCCATGGCGGCACTTGTTATTCCTCCGGCATAGCCTGCCCCCTCACCGCAGGGATATATTCCGGTTATGCTGCTCATAAGTTCATCATTCCTTACTATCCTGACAGGTGACGAGGTTCTGCTCTCGACACCGGCAAGCAGGGCATCCTCCATGTCATAATCCTTTATGATACCACCGAAATGCTCAATAGATTCGATAATGGCTTCATTAAGATCATCCGGGAGAAGCTCCCTCAGATCAGCGTAATCGTAAGCACCCTTTATCTGAGGTATGACTTTACCCTTTTCGTTTGATGCAATGCCGTCTCTGAAATCCCCGAACCGCTGAATGGGAACCTTACCGTTTCCCAGCCTGTAAGCCCTCTCTTCAAGCCTTCGCTGAAACTCCATACCGGCCAGAACATCCTCCGATCCGAAATCCTTACTGTCAACGCCTACGATCAATGCACTGTTTGCATTGATCGAATTACGCCCCGAGTAACTCATTCCGTTTACCGCCAGCCGTCCTTCCTCTGATGAAGCATTGACAACATAGCCTCCCGGACACATACAGAAGGAATACACGCTTCTGTCGTTACTTGTATGATCGGTCAGCTTGTAATCCGCAGCAGGCAGATCATCACAATGTTCACAGCCATATTGTGAGCGGTTTATAACGCTCTGCGGATGCTGTATCCGAAGACCAACGGCGAATTCCTTCTGTTTCATCTCAATGCCCTTATCCTTAAGCATCTCGAAGGTATCTCTTGCCGAATGTCCTATAGCGAGCACAAGACAGTTGGTCCTTATCCGTATATCATATTCTGCCTTGGCTTTATTGTCTGATGATGTATACAATATACCGGTATCAAAGAGTCCTTCGGATATTAAGTCTGTCCTGCCTGAACCGGTTCCGGTATATGCAGCGTATACTTCCTTAAGTTCCCCGGTATCTGAGACAAAACCGGTAAACCTTGTATCAAACATAAAGGTACCGCCATTATCCTTTATGTATTCCCTCATGCTCTTTACAACTTTTACCAGAATATCAGTACCGATATGCGGCTTGGCTGTATAGGCTGTCTCTTCTCTTGCTCCGAATTTCACAAAGGTATCAAGTACATACTGATTCCGTCCGTGTTTATCATTGACGCCTGTATTTAGCTTACCGTCAGAGAATGTACCCGCACCTCCCTCACCGAACTGAACATTGGAATCTTGCTTGAGAATGCCGCTCTTCCAGAACTGATCCACACTTTTTATCCGTTCATCCATGCATTCACCGCGTTCAAGCACTATCGGCTTATATCCGCATTGGCACAGTATGTATGCACAGAACAGTCCTGCAGGTCCCGAACCCACGATAACAGGTCTTCCGATGATCTCCTTTTCCCCATATACTTTAGGCAATTCATACTGTTTGTGTATATATTTTGATACATTCAGTTTGTTCTTGCTTGAAAGAAGCTTATCTTCTATACGGCTGTCTGTTTCTACCGCAACCGAATATACATAAAAAATCTCCGGCTTCCTTCGTGCATCTATGGATTGCCGGAGAATCCCAAATGAGTAACGGATGCTGTCTTTCCCCCTTTTGCTTCTGCCAATATCAAGCAGCTTATCTATTTTCTTTTTAAGATCAGCCTCCGCATGTCCTGCCTTAAGCTTTATATTATCAATTCGTATCATTGGTATTCCTTATGCCGGTTAATTGTTTTCATTATCAGATCAGCCTTAATGTAACAGCTATCTTAGCCAGTATATCTCCTCCCGGGAAGGCTCGTATTTCAGATTCGTTTACGCCCTTCAGCTTAAGAAGTGCAACAAAATATACACAGACCCCGACAGCCACAGAAACAAGTGTAGATACTGCCTCCCCTGCGGATTTGCTGAGGACATTGTACAAAACTCCGATAATAACTCCCATTATCGCAGATGATATCAGGGGAATGATAAAAGTCTTCCTGATCTCCTGTCTGTACGCCAGATGACGCTTAATGCTGATCCAGTTCAGCACACATATAATAAGGGCAAATATGACAAGAGCCATTACCACTCCGTACAGCTTAAGATCAAGCACTCCGATGAACAGATATAACGCCCCAACATGAACCGCCAAAGCAATAGCTGCATTTCTTACAGGGATATTCATCCTGTTAATACCCTGCAGCACACCGTTTGACAGAGTGGACATGGAATATAGTACTACCGTAACCGAACCCACACGAAGAAGCATGGCAGGGATCTCTATTTCACCGGTAAACAGCATCGAAAGGATAGGCTTACCGAGGACACTCAGCCCCATGGCACAGGGAATGGCGATTATCATTACAAAGCGCATTCCAAGACGCACCTTGTGCCTTGCGAGCTTGAACTTACCCTGTTCAACACAGCCTGTAAGACTGGGCATAATTGATGAACACAATGCATTGGACAGAGCAACGGGTACATTTATTATTACCTTATATTTGGTACTGAATATGCCCCAGTATGATGCGATATCGTGCTCACTAAGCCCCTTTTTGTCCATCACGGAACCAAATATACCCTGATCGAGAACATCCGAGATGTTGTATATTGTACTGCTCAGTATGACCGGAAGTATTGTGATCAGGAGCAGACGGAATATCTTTGTGAAACCGTCATTTCTTGCCGTCCTGTCCGCAATGACGTCATTCTTCATACGCCTGTTGTGAAAGAAATAAATAACAACAAGCATGATCAATCCGGCAAGTGCCCCTGCTCCGGTTCCGAGTGTTCCTCCCGCAGCTCCGTATGCTGCCGAATAGGTACTGTCCCTTAAGAGCCTCGAGACCTTTGTTCCGTACTCAAACAGATATATTGCGGCAACAACCGAGATAATCGCATTTACGATCTGCTCAAACAACTGCGAAAATGCAGTAGGCATCATTGTACCAAGACCCTGAAAATAGCCCCTTATAACACCCATGACTGCAACCACGAGAAGCGTGGGCGCAAGTATCCTGAGCGCTATTGCACTTTTGGGAAGGTTCATGATGTTTGATGCCATGGCATCCGCACCGAACAGTACTATAAGACAGGTAGCGCCGCCTGTAATGCATGCAAAAAGCATGGCGCCGCGAAAAATCTTTCTGGCGTTCCTGTACTGTCCCTTGGCAACTCTTGCCGCAACAAGCTTGGATACGGCTGTGGGAAGGCTGTATGAAGATATTATCAACATGATGGAATATATCTGAAATGCGGCTGAGTAATACCCCATACCGCTGTCTCCGATCTTCTTCTGCAGGGGTATGCGATATACCAGTCCGATAAGTCTTGAAATTATACCTGTAATTGCAAGGATTCCGCCCTGGACTATAAAATTGGATCTCTTGTCCTCTCTGTCGCTCATTAATTACCTCGAAATACCCAATAAATCCATTATCAGGCGTTGCTTATCCTCCATAACCACTCTGTCTTCTTCCCGAATATGGTCATATCCAATTAAGTGTAACATACTATGAGCGATAAGAAAAGCATATTCTCGTTCTATATTGTGACCGAATTCCACTGCCTGCTCCTTTACTTTGTCAGCCGACAGAACAATATCACCCAGCATCAGTTCACCTGTTTCTATATTGAAACAGTCGTCCATTTCCTCGACATGTGAGAAATCTCCGGCTACGTCATATTGAACCATCGGAAACGAAAGAACATCGGTGACTTTATCTATATTACGTGATTGTCTGTTGATTTCTCTAATAGACGGATTATCGGTTATGAGGAGGCTGACCTCAGCCTCATATGGGCAGCCTTCCTCATCAAGTACGGTATCTACAACTCTTTTATACAGTTTTTCGGCATCAAAATCCCATCCGGGTTCAGTCTCATAATCAATATTGTATGTCATAGCCTAATGTCTCCCCAGATGTGTATGAACTGTTTTTATCCTCTTTTCCTTCCGCGCTGCTTCCTTTTTTTCATATCTCTCATAAGCATTGACAATTCTCTGGACAAGCGGATGCCTTACCACATCCTTCGCTGTCAGGTAACAGAACCCTATCTCTTCGACATCCTTAAGCACTTTTATTGCCACATCAAGTCCGGATACTGCATCCTTTGGCAGGTCTTTCTGTGTCTGGTCACCGGTTATCACAACCTTTGATCCGTAACCTATCCTGGTTAAGAACATCTTCATCTGGGCAGGAGTCGTATTCTGCGCCTCATCAAGGATGATATATGCATTGTCAAGTGTCCTTCCGCGCATATAGGCAAGAGGTGCCACTTCTATAAGGCCCTTTTCCATATTCTTCATAAAGCTGTCCGCACCCATTATCTGATACAGCGCATCATACAGAGGCCTAAGATACGGATCGACCTTGCTCTGTAGATCGCCGGGAAGAAAGCCAAGCTTCTCACCCGCTTCTATTGCCGGCCTTGTCAATATGATCCGCGATACCTCTTCGTTCTTAAATGCAGTTATGGCCATGGCCATCGCAAGATAAGTCTTACCGGTACCGGCAGGACCGAGCCCGAATACGATCATCTTACTCTTAATAGCATCTATATATTCCTTCTGCCCGAGCGTCTTGGGCTTTATCGGTTTACCGTTTATGGTATGACAGATCAGCTTATCGTCCATTTCCACCATTGCACCGTTCATATGTTCATAGGCAAGTGCAATGCTGTAATCCACCTTCTGTTCATTTATCTCATTTCCTTTACGGGAAAGACTTACCAGTTCTTCAAGTACCGAAGCAGCATTGTCCACGGCATCTTTTGCTCCCATGATCTTAATGTGGCCTTCACGCTCCACTATTGTAACCCTGAAAGTACGCTCGATCTTTTTTACATTCCGGTCAAGCTCACCGAATACATTTCCGGCATGCTCCGCTTCGATTTCAATTATTCTTTCATACAGTTCGTCGGCCAATCATATACCTCCGTTGCTATTAAGCCTGATCTGATCTTACAACCATATCGTTTCATTTGTGATACGGTTCGTTATTGATTATCCTGTAGCTTCTGTATATCTGCTCAAGAAGGATTACCCTCATAAGCTGATGAGGAAAAGTCATCCTCGAAAATGACAGATGCATATTTGCACAATTTGTTATTTCCTCAGCCAGTCCGAGCGACCCGCCTATCACAAACTGAATACAGCTAATACCCTTGATACCGGCATTGTTTATGGCACCTGCCAGCTCTTCGGATGACATTTCACGCCCCTGTATCTCAAGCGTAATTACATATGCATCCTCTTTTATATACTTCTTAAGACGTTCACCTTCGTTTTTCTTACAGATCCCGCATAGTGTTTCCGACCGGGAATCCGGTGTTTTTTCATCCTGCACTTCGATTATGTTTAATCTGCAGTATCGTGACAGTCTTTTACTGTATTCACTTATCGCTTCCCTAAGATATCCTTCTTTTATCTTTCCGACACTCAATATATCGATGTTCATGGTTCTTTGGTTAAACTAACAAACGGATTTCATTATGATAAATACGTATAGAGGCACTGATGTGCCTCTATCGTTTTCAATACAGTCAAATATACAAAGCCTCAATCATGCCTTAAGATACTCATCTATACCCTTGGCCGCTGCCTTACCTGCTCCCATTGCAAGGATAACCGTAGCCGCACCTGTGACGGCATCACCTCCTGCGAACACACCTTCCTTGCTTGTCCTGCCGAACTCCTCTTCAGCTACAATACATTTACGTTTATTGACTTCAAGTCCTTTGGTGGTTGAAGAAATAAGCGGGTTGGGTGAAGTTCCGAGTGCCATGATCACTGTATCAAACTCTGTTTCAAATTCGGACCCCTCAATGGGTATCGGGGATCTTCTTCCCGATTCATCAGGCTCTCCAAGCTCCATCCTTATACACTTCATTCCCTTTACCCAGCCGTTTTCATCAACCAGTATCTCCGTGGGATTGGTAAGGAGGTTGAACTTGATCCCCTCCTCCTTTGCGTGATGGATCTCTTCCTGCCTTGCTGACAGCTCCTTCTCGGAACGCCTGTACACAACAGTAACGTCCGCTCCGAGCCTGAGTGCAGTCCTTGCGGCATCCATAGCAACATTTCCGGCTCCTATGACAGCAACCTTCTTTCCGGGTCTTATAGGTGTATCGTACGAATCATCAAAGGCCTTCATAAGGTTGCTTCTTGTAAGATATTCATTTGCAGAGAATACTCCGTTCGCTGACTCACCCGGAATACCCATAAACTTTGGAAGACCTGCACCCGAACCGATAAATACCGCGTCAAAGCCCTCTGTTTCCATGAGTTCATCTATTGTTGTCGATTTGCCTATGATCACATTGGTCTCGATCTTAACACCGAGAGCCTTAACGTTTTCTATTTCGGGAAAAACAACATTCTGTTTGGGCAGACGGAACTCGGGAATTCCGTATACGAGAACTCCTCCGGGCTCATGAAGCGCCTCAAATATCGTTACATCATATCCCATCTTGGCAAGTTCACCCGCACAGGTCAGACCTGCCGGTCCGGAACCTATTACAGCAACCTTCTTATCCTTCTTCCCGGCAGGAGCTGTCGGCTTAATTCCGTTCTCTCTTGCCCAGTCTGCCACAAAGCGCTCCAGCTTTCCTATGGATACCGCCTCTCCCTTTATCCCGCGGATACACATGCTCTCACACTGTTTCTCCTGAGGACATACACGTCCGCATACTGCCGGCAGTGAGGAAGCCTTATTTATTATCCTGATAGCTTCTTCAAATTCCCCCGTCTTCACCTTCTCAACAAAGGCAGGTATATCAATTGAAACGGGACATCCCTGTATACATCTTGCATTCTTGCAGGTAAGGCATCTTGAGGCTTCACACTTTGCCTCCTCTTCATTATATCCAAGGCACACCTCATCGAAATTATGTGCTCTTACTTTAGGATCCTGTTCTCTTACCGGAACCTTCTTCAAAACATCTGTCTCCATTTTATATTGTCTCCTTTCACGGCGCTGCTCACGAACTGCAATACTATATCTGTTTCAGTTGCAGTTACCGCAGCCTCCGTTATGTGTATCACCTTCCTGTGCCTTAAGATAAGCACGTCCCTCCTCAGTCTTATACAACTGCTGACGCTTCATTGCCAGGTCGAAATCAACCTTATGTCCGTCAAATTCCGGACCGTCCACACAGGCGAACTTAACCTGACCGTCCACAAGCACACGACAGGCACCGCACATTCCCGTACCATCAACCATTATGGGGTTAAGACTCACAACTGTCGGCAGTGACAGCTCCTTTGTCAGAAGACATACGAACTTCATCATTATCATGGGACCTATTGCAATGCATAAATCATATTTGTTTCCCTGAACCTGAACAAGATCCTTAATGACCTCTGTTACCATTCCCTTACGCTTGTATGAACCGTCATCGGTAGTTACATAAAGATTGCCCGCTACGGCTTCCATTTCCTTTTCGAGGATAAGGAGACTCTGTGTTTTGGAGCCGACTATAACATCTGCATCCACTCCGTTCTCCTTAAGCCATTTAACCTGCGGATATACCGGTGCCGTTCCCACACCGCCCGCAACGAAAAGAATTTTCTTTTTCTTAAGTTCATCAACCGGTTGAGAGCATAACTCGGACGGCTGACCCAACGGACCCACAAAATCCCTGAAGCTGTCGCCCTCCTTAAGCATCGCCATACGTTTGGTTGAGGCTCCGACTGTCTGGAATACAATTGTAACAGTTCCCGTTTCCCTGTTGTAATCACAAATGGTCAGAGGGATCCTCTCACCCTTTTCGTCAATCTTAACTATAACAAACTGACCCGGAAGACACGAATCCGCTACTCTCCTTGCTTCAACATCCATCAGATAGATGTTTTCCGCAAGCATCTTTGCCTTTAAAATTTTATACATCAGGCTTACCCTCCTAAATAAAAAAATCCATCATTACAAATATATATATAAGATCAGGAAAATGCAATAATTTGTTTACAGTACCACACCAAAATCATAATCTCCCTTATCAGTATTTCTCGTTATCGTGAAGATCTCTCCGGTTGTCGTATCCACCGCATACAGCGTGCTTTCTCTTCTTTTCTTCCCGTCATTTGTCGAATACTCCTCAACAATGTAATAGTTTCTGTCATTAGCATAATACCCGTATTTCGCCACAAACTCATGATCCATAACAGGATGTCCGAGCGTCATGAGCCTGAGCTGTACCGCTGACTGGGCTGTAGCCTTATCCACGACTCCGTTTATTTTCAGATTGTATTTAACCGTTACAACATCGCTGCTGACACCCGAATCACTTATTATTGCAAATCTGTATTCACTTTTCCCAAGAGGCATCGGAAGTGGCTGCTCATACTCCTTTGAATTGCCAAGTTCGGGATCAGTCCCGTCTGTAGTGTAATATATCGTACCCGACTGGGAACTCTTTACCTTAATAAGTTTGGGAACTGTATAATCCCCGCCTTCGGTTATTACCTGCGGGACCTCGGTGGCAATGATCTTCACTGTGTATGTCTTTTGTACAATCTCACTCGCAATACCCTTCTCATTTATATGAACGGCACTCAGTACAGTCTCACCTTCATCGATACGTATAGGGGTGGTATATACTTCCGAATTCTTGTCAGGTTCGCTCCCGTCAACGGTATAATAGATAGTACCGCCCTTGGAAGACATAAGCCTCACCGACTGGGGCTCAAAATAACTTCCGCTGTCAACACTGAACTCGGGGGCATCAGATACATAATCATCAAACAGAGCCGATATTGCAGCATTCCCCGCCTGCCCGGACAGTCTTATTATTGAATCTATATCTCCTTCGGTCTCGTAATTTGCTATCAGTCTTTCATATATTGTCTGATCCTGCGGAAAATCCTTAAGCAGATCGGTAAGCACGGCAATCGCTTCATCATATTTCTCGAGCTTGTAATATGAATCAGCAAGCAGCAGCCTGGGCTTTTCCTCGGCAGGGCGAAGGGATACCACATGTCTTGCAGTACTTACAACAGCCTCATAATCACCGTCTGCAAATTCGGAGCGTGCTTTTTCATATTGAAAGTCAAAATCATAGTAATCCTGTATCGTTCTTGTTATCTTAAATATCCCAAACACCAAAACAAGACCAAGAACGATCGCCGAAGCGATCACAATTCCCGGCCCCACATTTTTTCTGTTTGTCATTCTGGCGATCAGACGTACAAATATATTTCCGCCGGATACATTGCCGTGGTTTTCGCTCGCATCGGGTTTTTCCGGTGATAAGATCTGTACATCCTCATCAAAATCCGGCTCCATGGTGCCGTCAATATAAATACCGGCATCAGGTCCCTGTGCTTCAACAACTATTGTATCAGCCATCATTTCCGCAACTTCGGAAATAGTCTCTTCAATCCCCGCTTCTAGCTCAACCTCGTAATCGGGAACCATAATGACTTCTTCACCGCACTTCTGACAATACAGATATCCTTCTTTAATTTCAGTTCCGCATTTAGGACATATCATATAGCAATCAGCTCTGCATATTAATCAGGTCAAAACATTCGACAGCAACCCATTCTGCTTATCTGATGGCATTAACACAGTTGTACATCAGCATTGCAATGGTCATCGGTCCCACTCCTCCGGGCACCGGTGTGATCGCACTGCACTTCGGGGCAACTCTGTCATAATCAACATCACCGCACAGCTTGCCGTTATCCATCCTGTGAATACCTACATCTATAACGACTGCCCCGTCTTTTACATATTCCTCGGTTATCATCTTAGGCTTTCCGACTGCAACTACCAGTATGTCGGCACGTCTGCATACCTCCTGCAGGTTCTTTGTTCTGGAATGACAAACGGTTACCGTTCCGTTTGCCCGAAGAAGGAGCAGCGCCATCGGTTTACCGACAATATTACTGCGTCCGACTACAACACATTCCTTACCTTCAACATCTATATCCGAATATTCAAGCAGCTTCATAATTCCTGCCGGTGTACAGCTCACGAAACCCTTTTCACCTATGCACAGAGCACCTACCGACATGGGATGAAAACCGTCCACATCCTTAAGCGGTGAGATACGTCTTATGATCGTATCCTCATCTATATGCCCTGGTACCGGGAGCTGACACAGGATCCCTGTGATCTTATCATCTTCATTAAGCCTGTCTATAAGAGCCAGAAGCTCCTCCTGTGTAGTCTCTTCCGGAAGCTCGTAGCTTTCCGAGCCGATACCTATATAGGCACAGGCCTTTTTCTTATTTCCCACATATACGGAAGAAGCAGGATCGTTCCCCACCTGTATAACGGCCAACACAGCTTCCTTTCCCTGTGCTTTGAGACCTGCGACCTCTTCTTTAAGTTCATCCTTAAGCCTTTGCGATACGGCTTTTCCGTCAATTATATCTGCCATTGCTATCATCTTCCTTTCATATATCAAAAGATTGCACACGTATTTACGATCATTTCCGAAACCTTGAAGCACTATATCAGAATAATCCGGTTATCCTTCCGTCATCATCCACATCAATGCTGTAGGCCGCGGGATTCTTCGACAGACCGGGCATAGTCATAATATTTCCTGTTACTACCACAACAAAACCGGCACCGGCCGAGACATACATCTCCCTTACGTTTATTTCAAAGCCCTCAGGCCTCCCCAGAAGGGTGGCATCATCCGACAGGGAATACTGTGTTTTGGCAATGCACACCGGAAGCTTTCCATATCCGAGCCTGTTAAGCTCAGCCATCTGCTTACAAGCCTTCGGAGAATAGACAACACCGTCAGCTCCGTATATTCTGGTGGCAAGGATACCTATTTTCTCGTCTATCGGAGCTTCGGCATCGTATATCGGTCTGAAATCACTCTTTTTATTTTCAAGTGTGTTAAGAACCTTCTTCGCAAGTTCGATCCCGCCTTCTCCGCCAAGCTCCCATACACTTGACAGCGCAAAATCACAGTCTCTTTCCCTGCAGAAATCCTCTACATATTTAAGCTCGGCCTCGGTATCGGAAGAAAAACGGTTCAGAGTAACAACGACCGGAACTCCGTAAAGCTTGAGATTTTCGATATGCTTCTCAAGATTGACTATTCCCTTTTTAAGGGCATCCACGTCCTCGGTCGGGAGGTCTTCCTTCCTGACACCGCCATTATATTTAAGAGCCCTGACTGTCGCTACCAGAACCACTGCGTCAGGCTTAAAACCGGCGAAGCGGCATTTGATATCAAAGAACTTCTCGGCTCCAAGATCAGCACCGAAGCCGGCTTCCGTGATCACATAATCAGCAGTCTTTAGAGCTGTCCTTGTTGCTATTACACTGTTACAGCCATGTGCGATATTTGCAAAAGGACCTCCGTGCACAAGAGCCGGAGTATGTTCCAGTGTCTGGATCAGATTTGGCTTGATCGCATCCTTTAAAAGCGCTGCCATCGACCCGACGGCTTTTATGTCCGCTGCTGTCACGGGATTTCCGTCATAATCATAGGCGACTACGATCCTTGAAAGCCTATCCTTAAGGTCCTTAAGATCCCTCGCAAGACACAGTATGGCCATTATCTCGGAAGCAACGGTTATAACGAAGTGATCCTCCCTGACAAAGCCATCGGTCTTCTCACCGAGACCGACAACAACATTTCTTAGTGCCCTGTCATTTAAGTCGACACACCTTTTCCATACTATGGATCTTGTATCTATTCGCTTCTCATTTCCCTGATGTATATGATTGTCCAGCATCGCCGCAAGAAGATTGTTGGCTGCGCTTACAGCATGAAAATCACCGGTAAAATGGAGATTAAGCTCTTCCATCGGAACAACCTGCGAATAACCACCGCCTGCGGCTCCTCCCTTTATACCGAAACACGGTCCCAGTGAAGGCTCGCGAAGTGCCAGTACAGCCTTTTTATCAAGCTTGGAAAAGGCCTGTGCAAGACCTATGCTCGTGGTAGTCTTTCCTTCTCCTGCCGGTGTGGGATTGATCGCTGTCACAAGTATAAGCTTGCCGTCTTTATTACCCTCTATGCTCCTAAGATAATCATACGACAGCTTGGCCTTATATTTCCCGTACAGCTCAAGATCATCCTCTTTAATCCCCAACTGCCCTGCAACATCCACTATGGGATACAATTCTGCTCCCTGTGCTATTTCTATATCAGTCTTCATAGAAAGCTCCTGTCAATTAATATAATGTCGTAACTTATATCCATGGTTCTGAATACTTACAGATACTCTTCTATATATGCATCCAGTTGCTCAAGGCTCATAAGAACCTTCCTCGGTTTGGTCCCTTCTTCTTCACCGACTACTCCCGCATCCGCAAGCTGATCCATTATCCTTGCCGCTCTGTTGAAACCGATCTTAAACATTCTCTGAAGCATTCCGATCGATGCTTTGTTCTTCTCGATTATCACTCTGGCCGCTTCAACAAACAGCTCGTCATTACCGTTACCGGATACTGCCTGTGAGCCCGATGTATCTGCGGAACCTCCCTGTCCCGATGAAGCATCCCTGATCCTGCGGGCTATATCCTCATCGTAGCCGTCGCCGCCTGTATGCTCCTTAAGGAAATCAACAACATCACTGACCTCCTGATCTGACACAAACGGTCCCTGTACCCTTGCGGGCTTGGTATAACCCTGCGGATAAAACAGCATGTCTCCCTTTCCAAGCAGCTTCTCGGCACCGACCATGTCAAGTATCGTCCTTGAATCCACACTGCTGGATACGGAGAATGCGATACGACTTGGCATATTGGCCTTTATCAGTCCGGTGACAACGTCTACCGAGGGTCTCTGCGTCGCAATAACAAGATGTATCCCGGCAGCTCTTGCCTTCTGTGCTATACGACAGATCGATTCCTCTACCTCTTTACTCGCAACCATCATCAGATCAGCAAGCTCGTCCACTATAATGACTATCCTGGGCAGCACCTTGTATCTGTCCTGTTCCGGCACATTTGTCATGGACTTAACCTTCTTGTTGTACCCGTTAAGATCCCTTACCCCGAATTCGGCAAATTTATTATATCGGTCATCCATCTCAACGACGCCCCATTTAAGAGCTTCCGCCGCCTGTTTGGGATCTGTTACGACAGGGATCATCAAATGAGGTATCCCGTTATATACACTCAGCTCAACCACCTTGGGATCCACCATTATCAGCTTGACTTCATCCGGCCTTGCCTTATAGAGGATACTCATTATGAGTGTATTGATACATACCGACTTACCGGAACCCGTTGCTCCCGCAATAAGAAGATGCGGCATCTTTCCTATATCCGCCACAACGGTCTCACCGCTTAAGCCCTTTCCGACTGCGAAGCTCAGCTTGCTCTCCGATTCCCTGAATTCCCTGCTCTCAATAAGATCCCTGAACATTACAGCAGATATCTCTTCATTGGGCAGCTCTATTCCGATCAGTGCCTTGCCGGGTATGGGCGCTTCTATCCTTACATTCTTGGCAGCCATGCTAAGCATGATGTCATCACTCAGATTCAGCACCTTGCTTACCTTTACACCGACATCCGGCTTCATTTCAAACCTTGTTATGGCAGGTCCCTGAGTATAACCTGTCATGGTGACGCCAACCCCGAATTCCTTAAGCGTCTCCTGAAGCCTGATCGCCTTGTTGTCAAGTATAAGCTTGGAATCTCCCGAGTTGTCCTTTTTACCCTCTTTAAGCATGGACAGCGGCGGGAAACGGAATTCTCTTACAGGACTCTTTGAAGCTTTCTCCGAAACGGAAGGAGCACTTACGTGCTTCGTAGTTGCGACTGTCTTATATTCCGTTTCATCTATTGTAACGGAAGGCATCTCATATGCCTCTACGGTTGTATCACTGTAACCGATTTCCTGTACTGTCTCTTCCACCGGTTCACTGACAGGAATATCCTGTTTATCTTCCGTGATCCGTTCCGATACAGGGCTCACGCTCAGTTTGTCCTCACTGTGAACATCGGAATAATTACTTCCGGAATCATAATGACTGTTTGTCAGGGCTATCGGGCGGTCGAAATCCCGCTCATTGCTCAAATGCATTGTTTCATTGATAATTGCGCTTTCAAGCTCCGATGTATTGTAAGCTTTACCGGATCTGTACGGTCTTACCGGCATGGCATCTTCAGGATCAACAGCCTTTACGTGATCGACCGTCACGGCTTCCATACCTTTAGTGTCTACAGCTATTGAATGACTGGTCTTTACGCTGCCGTATTCCACTCTGCTCACGTTAAGAGGTTCTTCGTAATGAAGCTCCTTCATTCCGGCGTCATCTACAGTGGTACTTTCAGTCTGTTTATTATAATCTTCACCCGGTCCTGTCTCTTTTTCGGGTTCAACATATTTAATCTCATGAATATCGTAATTTACATTATCATTTATTTGTTGTTCATTTATTTGTTGTTCATTTATTTCATCATAACCGGTCTTTTCCTCCGTAAGACCGGGATCGAGGATAACTCCCGAAACCTTCTTATCAACTCTTCTTAAGCCTTCTTCTCTCTTCCTCAGGTTTTCTTCCCTTACTCTTATCTCCTCTTCCTTGCGTTCCCTGCGTTCCAGCTCACGCTGCTGCATTTTCTCATTTCTTTTTTCCTGACGCTGCTGTCTTAACTGCTCCTCTTCAATGCGTCTTGCTTCTCTTTCCTCCTGCTTCAAACGCCTTGCTTCTTCTCTTAATGGTCTTTCATTCTCCCTGCGTTCCCTGAGTCTTTCAATATCATTTCTTGCGTTATCATAAAGTGTTCTTCCGCCGTTTGTCACTCCGCCAAGGAAAGAACGTTCCGTTATCATTACGCCGGCAATTATCATGAGAACAAACAAGACAATGTAAGTGCCCACCTTGCCGATACCTTTGGTAAGGACAGAGGCTATGGTTCCTCCGACTATTCCACCCCCGCGTCTGATACCGGAGCATACAGTATAGTAATCGATAAGTTTTTCATACTCTGCATTCTTCGGCGGAAACAATAATTGTGCCAGCGCACATAATATAAGCAAGAGAACAACTCCTGCCCATATCTTTAATGAAGCTGCCGGATTACCTTTATTGGATATATGGAAAAATGCCGTGATGACTACCGCAACCGGTACAACAAATGACACTATGCCGAAAAGGCCATATAAAATACCGCTGATAAATTCACCGAGGCTGCCCATAAAGCCTATATTGCTCAGTAACAGCAGCGCTGCAAAGGCGATCAGTATGATCAGTGTGATCTCATTTGTGATCGCATCATCCGCAGCTCTCCTTGAAGCATTTCTGCTCCCGTTCCTTGCCGATGTGCTTCTTTTGGCGGATCTGCTGCTCTTATAATTCCTGCTTCCCGCATTCCTTGTTCCCCCGGTACTCCTTCTTCCGGTATTCCTCCTTCCGGAATTCCCCGAACCACCGGTACTTCTCTTTCTTGTTGTTGACCCCGTAGCCATTATTTACCTCATCATTTCCTTAAACAGCGAGTGAACCCCTCAGAACACAGGCTGCCAACTATTTAATATCTTAACCTGACTTTCATTCAGATCTTAAGCTTTATCAAAAATACAATTATCGCGATCGCACCTACCGATAAGCAATATATCCAAAAGGGCTTAAACCTGCGCTTAACCACAAGTCCGTTTACCAGTCTTAATGCAAAATATCCTATTACTGCAGCAAGAATCATTGCAACTATGCATGCACCCGCACTCACTCCGGTACCATCGGATCCCGGAAGCTTGAACAGTTCAAGTATCAGGGCACCGAGAATTGCGGGAACCGACATGATAAAAGAATATTTAACCGCAAACTTCCGGTCAAAACCGCATAAAAGGCAGGCTGTGATCGTAGTACCCGATCTTGATATTCCGGGTAATACCGCAAAACCCTGAGATATCCCGACGAGCATGGCATCTCCGAAATTGGCTTCCCTGGCCTTCTTGCCCCTGTTTTCGATCAGATCTGATATAAAGAGGATACCTCCGGTACCTATAAGGCATAAACCGACAACCAGAAGATTACCCGATACGCCTTCAACTATATCATCCAAAAGAACTCCCATGATTCCTGTAGGTATCGTGGATATCATCAGCATGACTACAAGCTTTCTCTTTGTGGTTGTACAGATCGGCCGGTAGCTCTTCTTATCTATTGCCGAAAGATTCCGGAAGAAGGTTCCGATGTTGGCAATGCAGTCACCGCATATGGCGAAGAAATCCATCACTATGGCAAGTAAATCCTTATAGTAAACCGCACATACGGAAATAAGCGTCGCTACATGAAGCAGAACATCAAAAAGAATTCCTCCGTCGGTTTCCACTCCGAAGATATTCTTGATAAGAGCAAGATGTCCGGAACTGCTCACAGGCAGGAATTCCGTCAGTCCCTGTACAATTCCCATCAGTATCGCTTGAAAAAAAGACATATCAAACCTCCCACATTTTTACGTCTTCAGACCACCCAACAAATGAAATACTATCACAAAATGTCATTTCACGCAATTATACCTTATCAAGGTGTACATCCATCTGATTAAACGGAATCTCGATATTGTTTTCATCAAAGGTCTTCTTGATATCTTCAAGTATCTGCCATTTTGATGCCCAATATTCGGATTTCTTCACAAAGAAACGCATTCCCATGTCAATACTGCTTGTATTAAGCCCGCTGACAAATATCTGCTTCTCCTTGTCATGTACAACAAATTCCTCTCGGTCAAGCAGATCGGAAAGAACCTGTTTCACCCTGTCTATATCACTGCTATAAGATACTCCGACTATAACCTCCAGCTTACGGACATCATAAAAAGTCACATTGGTCACCGTGGTATTGCTCATTACACTGTTCGGTACAACTATTGAACGGTTATCAACCGTCATCAGTCTCGTGTAAAACATACCTATCTCATCAACCGTACCCTCGGCAGATATGCCGGAAACCATCACATAATCTCCTATCCTGAAGGGCTTGGTCAGTAATATGAGCATTCCGCCCGCAAAGTTGGAGAGAGACCCCTGAAAAGCCAGACCGATAGTCAGTCCGGCCGAACCTAGTATTGCAACAATAGAGGCCGTTTCAACACCAAAGTATCCGGCCAGCAGTCCGATGAGCAATATATACAGCAACACCTTGACCGTGGCTTCTATGAAATTGATATTTCCGTTATCGAACGAAGATTTCTCAAGAGACTTACGAAGCAGCTTTCTTATAAGATTGATAATGTGTCGTCCGATGAAGAAAAGAACTATAACAATTATTATCTTAGTTCCCGCATTTAGTACATTATCAAACAGACCGCTTGTGTATCTCTGAAACCGCGTGAGCTCCTTGGTGACATCCTGCGCAACATCCTGCGCCATGTCCTGTGCCAATTCAACCTGCATCAGTCACTCAGTCCTCTTTCTTCCCTGTTGTATTTCTCCTCAAGCTCCTGTCTCAAATTCTTTGTCTCTTTATTCTTTGAATTCTTTTTCGAACCCCTGGATTTGGTGACTGATGTTTTCTTTGGCTCTGCGGGCCCGTCGTACCTGAATACCAAAACCGAAAGTGGTGCAACCTTTATCCTGAGAGAATCCTCTCTGCCGTCGCACTCATCCTTCTTAGATACCTTTACCCTCTGATTTATATAGCCTGTGCCTCCGTATTTAACATCATCCGAATTAAATACTTCCTTGTATTTGCCCGGAAGAGGTACACCTATCTTGTACTGATCCCTGTTGATATTTGCGAAATTACATACGACAAGCAGCGTCTGTTCCGGACACTTCCTGACAAAAACAATTATACATTCGTTCGCGGAAATATTGTTTATCCACTCAAATCCGTCTATTTCGTTGTCAAGCATATAAAGGGCCGGATTACTCCTGTAGAAATGCAGCATATCCTGTACGAACAGATTGAGCTGTTTGTGTTCGTCATACTGAAGAAGATCCCATTCCACACTTCTGTTCTCATTCCACTCATTCCATTCACCTATGTCCTGGCCCATAAATGACAGAAGCTTTCCGGGATGTGTCATCATATATCCGTAAGCGGCTCTGAGATTGGCGAATTTATCCCAGTTGTTTCCGGGCATCTTGCCAAGCATCGACGACTTCCCGTGAACCACTTCGTCATGTGAGAATACAAGGATGAACTTCTCCGAGTAGGCATATATCATGCTGAAGGTAAGTTCCGTGTAATGTCCGGACCTGAACAGCGGATCATAACGCATAAACTCAGTAAAATCATTCATCCACCCCATATTCCACTTGTAATCAAAGCCGAGTCCGTCCTCATCAAGGCTTCCGGATACCTTCGGCCATGCCGTTGATTCCTCCGCTATTATAAGGGATCCGTCATCAAGCTTCGAATGAATGGAATTGAAGTGTTTAAGGAATTCAACAGCTTCAAGGTTCTCGTTACCACCGTACATATTGGCAATCCACTCACCGTTCTGCTTACCGTAATCCAGATACAGCATGGAAGCGACCGCATCCATCCTGATACCGTCCGCATGATATTCCCTGATCCAGTACAGAGCATTCGACAAAAGATAATTGCTCACCTGAGGACGGCCGTAATTGTATATGGAAGTCCTCCAGTGGGGATGATATCCCTGTCTCGGATCAAGATGCTCATACAGGCAGGTGCCGTCGAATTCGCTTAACCCATGTTCATCCTCCTTAGGGAAATGCGCGGGAACCCAGTCAAGGATAACGCCTATACCCTTTTTGTGCATATAGTCCATGAA
Organism: uncultured Lachnospiraceae bacterium; assembly: GCA_946623875.1. Classification (GTDB taxonomy): domain Bacteria; phylum Bacillota; class Clostridia; order Lachnospirales; family Lachnospiraceae; genus UBA2868. The sequence continues at coordinate 19,766 of CAMORO010000052.1, forward strand.
ATACATGAAATCCTTCGGCTCGCCGTATCTGCTTGTCGGCGCGTAGTATCCGACAACCTGATATCCCCATGATGCATCAAGAGGATGTTCCATGACGGGCATTATTTCAATATGGGTATATCCCATTTTCAATACATAGTCGGCCACAA
>CAMORO010000053.1 GCA_946623875.1 uncultured Lachnospiraceae bacterium
TACGGTAAGGAGAATCAGTCATATCCGTTTACAAAGGATCAAAGCGGTAATTATTATATAACCGTTCCCAGAGGCGGTGGAATATTTATTTCAGTGGAAACGGCACAGACATCATCAGGTCAGCCGGTAGTAAATGTTGAGGTTGTGGATGACGAGTCCTCAAATGACAATCCTCCTACAGTCCAGGGGGCAGTTGCAAATGCAGATACGTTAGATCCTGTAATATTCAATAGTTCGATAATACGGATGGTTGCGGATGCAGCACCCGGTGCAAATGTTACGGTAGCTGCAGCAGGAAACACGATGATAAGTAAGGAAGTGGTTGATACTCTCATTGTAAGATCTGATGTCTCTCTTACCATTACGTATGTGATCGATGGCGTAATGTACAGCGTAACCATACCGGCAGGTACTAATCTTAACTTATACAGGAATGCGGCAGGTGGGATAGATATATTTACACTTGTACAGTTATTTGGCGCTGCGATTGTTGGATAAGCAGTTTTGAATAAGTGATTGTTAAGCTTCTTGTAAAAGAAAACTGCGAAATAAGGTAAGTGCCCTCATGGGAAGCAATGTAACTTGAATTGAGTGGAAATTAGGTAAAGATTAAGTGAAATTTATAGGCAGGCAGAGCCCGATATAATATTGGGTTCTGTCTTTTTTTAGAGTCATGCAGGAAATACAATTTGAGGTTGCTTGCGAACAGTCATTATAAATCTGTTAATGCGGATATTGCCGTATTTGAGATTGATAATACGGATTTCTGATTGCTAAAAAGGCTATGCTATCGAAAGATAAACATATCGCATTGTCACATAAAGGACTCTGTGTTATACTTAAGAAAGTATAAATAGTATAAAAATATTACTTCTTATTTATTATCTTTTGTTTATAATCAGCACAGGAGGTTAAATATGATCAGATTGGGAAATTTAGTAAAAAGAACAATAGGAATTACCATGTCAGCTCTGTTGACAATATCAATGATGCCCGTACAGGCATACGCGTTGGATCCGCTGTTAGTCAGAGTTACAGAAGATGAGATTACAGTAAACGGAGATGAAGCCGATAGCCCTATAGACAGATCTAAAGAGGATTTCGGCGCTGTTGTAGTTATAAATGGTCCCGGGGAGCAAGCGGGAGGTGATGTAGAAGTAAATGTCGCCAATGTACAGTCAGAAGAACCTTGCGGTATTGGAGTATTGAATGGTGAAAGTTCCGGTAATACTACGATTACATCGGGAAACATAGAAACAACGGAGGTCGGAATATTGGTATTTTCTTCCGGTGGAGAAACCAATGTGACTTCAGGAAACATAAAAGTAACAGATGGCGTCGGAATGTTGGTACGTTCTGCCGATGGAGAAGTTAATGTGACTTCGGGAAGCATAGATGCAACGCAACAAGGAATAGCAGTAATTTCTCCCGAAGCCGGAGCCCCGGAAGCAGAAACCAATATAGAAGTAAATGGGGATATCAACTCGAAAAAAGACGCGGTAGCCACATATGTTATCGGTGGAGAGACAAATATTAAGGTAAACGGAAATATAACGGGAGGTGAAGGCGTTAACGAAAAATTTTATCCATATGACGGTATTTGCATAGAAAGCAAGGATGGTACATCCAACATGGAAGTTGCCGGAGATGTAAGCGGTTCAATGGGAGTATATGTTGAAACATATGATTCCGAGACAAATCTGACCATTAACGGAAATGTGACCGGAACCGGAAAAAACATATCCCCTATACCGGGTGTTGGTATTATATACAATTATTATACCGATGGAGAAACGGCCGAAGGTAATGATAAGCTGAATATGCTGGTAACAGACACTGTTTCCGGCGGAGCTAGCGGAGTTGGAGTCGTAACAAAGGATGACGGTTCAGGGTTTAAACTTACAACATGGAAGATCACCCCTTCGACAAATGAGTTTGTGCTTGGTGAAAATATCGTTGCAGCTTCATTAGAGGATCCTTCGAAACCCAACAACTATAAATTTGTTGAAAACGAGGAATTCGAAAAGTCGATCCAATACATAGTCAAGATCGATCAAACAGAGGTTGCAGGTGTTAACAGCCTGGGAGCTACAAAGGGAGACGGAAGTGCGCTTGACAAGGAAGGTAAGTACGAGTGGGCTCATGAGGGCGATACGGTGCTCCTTAAGGTTGAACTTCAGGATGGATATGAATTGGCAAATGCCTACGGTAAGGAGAATCAGTCATATCCGTTCACAAAGGATGCAAGCGGTAATTACTATATAACGGTACCAAGAGGCGGCGGAATATTTATTTCGGTAGAAACAGCCCTTAAGCCTGTTGATCCTGCAAAGCCCGTAAATCCGGTAGCGGATGTAGAAGTTGTTGATGATGAGCCGTCAACCGATGATCCCAAGACAGTTCAGGGTATGGCAATAAATACGGTTGATCCGGTTAAGTTTAACAATTCTATCATATTTATGATAGCGAATGCGGTACCGGGAGCAAACATTACGGTTGCATCTGCAGGAAATACCATGATAAGTAAGGAAGTTGTTGACACATTTATGGCAAGACCCGATGTTACACTTACGATCACTTATGTGATCGATGGAGTAATGTACAGTGTAACCATACCTGCCGGTGTCAATCTTAATGCATACAGGAATGCGGCAGGCGGTATAGATATTTATACGCTTGTACAGGTGTTTGGTGCCATTGTAGTCGGATAAACAGCTTTGCATTAAAAACGGAAACCAACGGTAACAGGCAGAGCCCGATATGATATCGGGTTCTGCCTGTTTGTTTTGTGACCGGCAGGGTGGTAACCATTGATACGTAATTGAGGATAACAACGCATATATGTGATTTTTGCTCAGGTTATGGACAAAAAATCGCAAATTTAGTATACTATTTCGGGTGTTTCCACAATGTGTTGTGGAGATATTAACTGCTTTAAACAAATGGCTGATATAAGATGTGTAGCGGACGGCTGAAGGCGTAACCTTGAGTGGGCCGTTTGGAAATGGTATTTGACCAGGGAGGATCGGAAATGGCAGACAATAAACCTACAGGACGTAAAAGAAATGTCCTTGACGGAGGTATGGATGTACATAAGAGAGGTGAAGGACTGGGAACAGGGCCTGTCGGAAGCGGCGGAAGACCTGAAGGTGGTTCGTCGGGAGGCGGTGGCAAGAATCCGCTAAGGAGCAGCGGCGGCCGGATGGGACTCATAATTGTAGTTCTGCTCCTTCTGTTTGGAGGCGGAAAGGGTCTGCTTGGAGGTTCGGGCGATGATATGGCCGGTTATTACGGCGACCAGAGTCAGCAGAGCCAGCAGACAGGAAACAGTCCGGCGACAAATATTGCGGGAAATACCGGAAATACAGCTAATACACCGTCTGCAGCCGAAACGGATGTTACACCTTCCCAGAATACACAGGCAGCCGATACGAGTGTGGCTGAGGGTGCAAGGGATAAGTTCACAACGATCAAGGGTGACGGAAGTGATACCGTTACGATCATGGTATATATGTGCGGTACGGATCTTGAGAGTAAGTACGGTATGGGTACCAACGATCTTACCGAGATGACGAAGGCCAATATTTCCGACAATGTCAATCTTATCGTTTATACAGGCGGGTGTTCAAGGTGGAAGAATAACATCGTGGACAACAGGACAAATCAGATATATCGTATCAGGAATGGACAGTTGGAAAGGCTGGAGGCCGATCTTGGTGCTGAGGTCATGACCAAGCCCGCAACCCTGACGGGATTTATCAAATACTGTACGAAGAATTACCCGGCCAACAGGAATGATATCATCTTCTGGGATCACGGCGGCGGATCGTTAAGCGGTTACGGATATGATGAGAAGTTCGCATCAAGCGGTTCAATGACCCTTGCAGGGATCAATACGGCTCTTAAGGATGCAGGGGTTAAGTTCGATTTCATCGGATTTGATGCATGCCTTATGGCTACTGTCGAGAATGCGCTCATGCTTGAGCAGTACGGCGATTACCTTATAGGTTCCGAGGAGACGGAGCCGGGTGTCGGCTGGTATTACACCAACTGGCTTACCGCACTGTCCAAGGATACGGGCATGCCAACTGTTGAAATAGGTAAGAGAATAGTTGATGATTTCGTTGATGTATGTAATCAGAAGTGCCCTGGTCAGAAGACTACACTTTCTGTTGTGGATCTTGCCGAGCTTAAGGCAACAGTTCCAACAGAGCTTACCGATTTCGCGAAATCAACCAATGAGCTTATTAAGAATAAGGAATACAAGCAGGTTTCGGACGCCCGTTACAGGACAAGGGAATTCGCCCAGTCCTCCAAGATTGATCAGGTAGACCTTGTTCATCTGTGCAGGAACATGGGAACGACAGAGGGCAGTGACCTGGCTAAGGTTATACAGGGAGCCGTAAAGTACAACAGAACCGCATCCTGCATAAATAATGCATATGGTCTATCTATCTATTTCCCTTACAAGAAGGCGGGAAATGTTAAGAATGCGCTTGCCACATATAAGCAGATAGGTATGGATGATGAATATTCCAAGTGTATTCAGGAGTTCGCGGGTCTTGAAGTGAGCGGACAGATATCGGCGGGCGGAGCTTCATCTCCCATGCCTTCACTGTTCGGCGCTCTTGCGGGAGGCGGAAGTGCACAGCCTTCATCGGGCGGAAGCTATGATCTTATATCTCAGATGCTCGGGGGTATGCTGTCGGGACAGACAAGTGCCGGTTCATACGGCTTCGACAGCTCCATCATCGATATTTTCGGAGGAAGGTCACTGTCTACGGAGGATACGGCGGAGTATATTTCCGACAATTTCTTTAATGCCGATGATCTTGTATGGACCAAGGATGATGACGGCAACTACGTGATACATCTTTCGGATGATCAGTGGGACCTTATAACCGATGTTGAACTGAATGTGTTCTTTGATGACGGCGAAGGCTATATCGATCTCGGACTTGATAATGTATATACGATAGATGATGACGGCAACCTTCTTGCCGATGACAGCAATACATGGCTGTCGATAGACGGTCAGCCGGTGGCTTTCTATGTGCTTGATACGGTGGAAGAGGACGGGAATTCCATAACTACAGGATATGTACCTGCCCTGCTCAACGGAGAGCGCGTGGAGCTTATCATTGTGTTTGAGAATGAGGATAACGGCTATATTGCCGGAGCAAGAAGTGTATATAAGAACAATGAGACCGAGACAGTTGCCAAGAACCTTACGGAAGTAGGTGAGGGTGATACGATTGATTTCCTGTGCGATTACTACTCATATGACGGGGAATATCAGGACAGCTATATGCTGGGTGAACAGATCACTCTTAAGGATAACGTGGAGATAGGCTACAGGGATTACGGCGATAACAAGAGCAGTATCATGTTCAGGCTTACGGACATATACCAGCAGAATTACTGGACGCCCGAGCAGCCGAAATAATTTAATACAAACTGTAAGAAGGGAATAAATCAATGTTTGACGGTATCATATTTGATGTGGACGGTACGCTGTGGGACTCAACCCCTGTGGTTGAAAAGGCGTGGAATGATGCACTTAAGGATAACGGATACGGTGATATATCGGTTACTGCAGATCAGCTTAAGGGACTGTTTGGTCTTCCGATGCCGGATATAATCAATGCGATCATGCCCGGGGTTCCGCAGGAAGAGCAGGATGCGTTCGCGCCGAAATGCTACAGCTACGAGCATGATTATCTGGAACGCGAGGCAGGCAGGGTCTATCCCGGAATACTGGAGACCATGAGAGAGCTTGCGAAGACACATAAAGTTTTTATAGTTAGCAACTGCCAGGCGGGATATATTGAGCTCTTCTTAAGGAAGACCGGTGTGGGAGATGCTGTCACGGATCATGTGTGTCTGGGGGACAACGATCTGCTTAAGGCGGATAATATCAGGCTTATCGTTGATAAATATAACCTTAAGAATGCCGTTTATATAGGAGATATCCAGGGTGATGCCAATTCCTCATACGAAGCCGGGGTTGAATTCATCCATGCAGCATACGGCTTCGGTAAGGTCGACAGATGCTACGCAGCCGTTAACAAGCCTTCGGAGCTGATCGATGTGATCGAAGGAAGCCGATAAAAGGAACCAATCGATTATCATAGGAAACAGTCTGAATGAGAGTTTGAACGGAAATATAATGACTGATAAGGATAAAAAGATTTACGGAAATTGATATCACAAGGGGTAAGAAGATGTTGGCAGAAAAAGCAGTAAAAACAGTAAAAGAAATAAAATCAGTAAAAACAGAAAAATCACTAAAATCAGCAGGATTTATTAAGTTATTCGCGGCAGGTGCAATTGCTGCGACAGTATCTCTGCTGATACCTTCAAGGACTGCATATGCACTTGATTTCAATGCGCTTCAGATACAGATGGAGCAGTCTGCCGCACAGATATTGAATGGGGGACAGGATGGAAGTATGCAGACTACAGCACCTCAGAATGTCGCTCCGCCCAAGATCAATACGGCTCCCCTTGTACCGCAGATCCCGGTACTTGCAACGGCTGACGGGGTTGCTGCTTCCGGTACTTCACAGACTACGCCTGTAACGGTTGATCTTATAATATTTGCCGGTCAGAGCAATATGTCCGGGAATGGTGGAAATGCTGCACAGGCACCGGCCGTGGCTCCCGGACAGGGATATGAATACAGACCTTCAAGTGCTCCGAATGCGTTGTTTTCCGTGGTTGAACCTTTCGGAAGGTATGAGGGAGGTTATATAAGTGATGTTCCTTCGTATCAGAACGGAACCCTGGTATCATCATTTATTAACGCATATTATCAAAAGACAGGGGTGCCTGTTGTCGGTGTTGCGGCAACAAGAGGCGGTACCGATTCAAGCTACTGGGTTAATGGAGCTACTAAGGCAGATCTTGTATCAAGGTTTGTCAAAGCCAGGTCATATCTTGAGAAGAACAACTTCAATGTAAGGAGGAAATTCGTAGTATTCCTTCAGGGTGAATCGGATTCGGTCAAGGGAGTATCGGCGCTTGAATATAAGAACAACCTTATTTCGACCTTCCAGCCCCTGTTTGCAAACGGACTTGACCAGGTATTTATAATAACCCCGGGATATGCCAGAAACGGGATATATTCGTATGATGATGTTGTGAGTGCACAGATAGACCTGTGTAATACAAGTAATCTGTTTACGATAGGATCAACGCTTCTTCATTCGCCTTCCATGAATGCTTATCTAAACGATGAGGTTCATTACAATCAGACCGGACTGAATATGGTCGGAGCAGATGCGGGAGCTAAGGCAGGGGCGTATGCGAGTGGAGTTGTAAGATGAAGGTTATACTTGGATCGGCTTCACCGAGGAGAAGAGACATACTTACCCGGGCAGGTATCGAATATGAGGTCATAGTCAGTGATGTCGAGGAAGCAGTGAGTAAGACAGATCCTGTCGAAGTTGTAGAGGAGCTGTCAGGGCAGAAGGCAGAGGATGTGTGGGATAAGGCTGTGAAGCTTTATTCGGCGAAGCAGGATGATATTAACGCTTACAGTGAGGATGAACTTCTCGTCATAGGTGCTGACACTATAGTTGCACTTGACGGAGTGATATACGGTAAACCAAAGGACCGGCAGGATGCCATAAGGATGCTCTTAAACCTGTCCGGCAGGACACATCAGGTATATACCGGGGTTACCGTTATAAACGGCGGCAGACGGATCGCTTTTACGGCAGTTACGGATGTGAGCGTGTATGATGTCAGTTACAAAGAAATAGAGAGGTATGCGGACTCGGGGGAGCCCATGGATAAGGCAGGAGCGTATGCGATCCAGGGTGGGTTCGCCAGGTATATAAAGGAAATCAGAGGGGAATACAACAATGTAGTCGGCTTCCCCATTGCGCGTTTGATATATGAACTGAAGAAGCTTGGAATTGATATTTGGACATGAAGATGAAAAAGAAACCTATAATCACATTTAATTCACCAATAGTACTTGGTCTGGTGTTCGCATGCTTCGCGGTTACGCTGTTTGGAAGTATGTCGGGAGGAAGGATCACCAAAGCCCTTTTTATGACATATCATTCATCCTTAAAGAACCCGATGACGTATGTAAGGTTCTTTACATATGTTTTAGGACACAGCGGATGGGATCATTTTGTTGGAAATGCATCATATCTGTTACTGCTCGGACCTATGCTTGAAGAGAAATACGGAGCGAAAGCGCTTGGTGAGATAATCCTGATAACAGCGCTGTCTACAGCCCTTATTAATTACATTTTCTTCCCGGCTGTCGCACTGTGCGGAGCGAGCGGCATAGTGTTTGCATTTATAGTGCTTGCATCATTTACAGGATTTAAGAACGGCGAAATACCCCTTACTTTTGTGCTGGTCGCTGTTATTTACATAGGTCAGCAGGTTGTGCTCGGAATAGCTGTTACTGACAATGTTTCCAATATGGCACACATTGTCGGCGGAGTTATCGGATCGATAGTCGGATATATGCTGAATGTGCAGAATAAGTAGGAGCTTTGATACGTTCAGGCTGATCTGATATAATAGGAGGACGAACTTATGGGCAACAGAAAGCGGATCTATAGGATGTTCGAGAGGTGAAGGATAAATGATCGAACTGGTTCATCTTGAAAAAAAATATGGTGATGTTGTTCCGTTTGCCGACATAAATGCTGTTATAAATGACGGTGAGGTCATCTCGATAATCGGACCTTCCGGTACAGGGAAATCAACGCTGATACGCTGTATCGATCTGCTTGAGCGTCCTACGTCGGGGAAGATCATCCTGGACGGAGAAAACATATGTGAACCTGAATATGATGTAACGAAGGTGCACCTCAAGATCGGAATGGTATTCCAGTCCTTCAATCTGTTCGGACATCTGAACGTGATAGAGAACATCATGCAGCCTCAAATGGATATTCTGAAAAGACAGAAGAGCGAGGCTTACGAGATCGGAACGAAGCTGCTTAAGCGTGTTGGTCTTGCGGATAAGGGAAACAATCGGCCTGAAGAGTTGTCAGGTGGTCAGAAGCAGCGTGTCGCCATAGCAAGGACACTTGCCATGGATCCGGATATCATACTGTTTGATGAGCCTACGAGCGCTCTTGATCCCACCATGGTTGGAGAAGTGCAGTCGGTGATCCGTGATCTGACAGCTACGAACAAGACAATGATCATTGTGACACATGAAATGAACTTCGCAAGGTCAATAAGCGATCGCATTTTTTATATGGATCAGGGAGGGATATATGAGGAAGGTACTCCCGAGCAGATATTCGAGAACCCTCAGAAGGATCTGACCAGACGTTTTATACGACAACTGAGGATCCTTGAGTTAAATGTAAAAGATACGAATTATGACTTTGCAGGGGCAGGTACGGAGATAGACCGCTACTGTATGAGGAATGACATTCCTCCACGCACGAAATTATATATAAGACTGGCGTTTGAGGAGCTGATCGCCAATATTCTGCGACCTGTGATCGAGCATGTCCCGGTAATGTTCAGGGTAGAATATTCCGGTAAGGATGACAGTGCGGAGGTTGTCGCATTGTATAACGGTGATAAATTCGATCCTGCCAAGAGTGAAGATGACCTCTCATACAAAATGCTGAACAGTACAGTCAGTAACCTGGCCTATCAGTATGATCCCGAGGCTGAATATAAGAATATGATCAAGATCCGAATCTGACAGTTGATTTATAACAGTTCCTGAGCGGCTTCGGAAGGTTTATGACCTTACAGGACGTAGAAGATCATAAAAAAGAAATGCAGTATACTGCCGGCAAGAACAAACAGATGGAAGACTGAATGGATCCATTTGAGCTTCTTGCCGACACCGTAAAGGATGGCTCCGATCGTATAGCACAGACCGCCTGCGACCAGCCACAGGAAACCTTCATAGGTTACAGCGGCTATGAGAGGCCTGTACGCAAAGATTATCCCCCATCCTATACCGATGTAGCAGATCATGGAGAATACCTGATATTTCTTTATGTCTATTGCGGTCAGGGTGATCGCAAGTGCAGCCAGTCCCCAGACAATACCGAACAGTACCCAGGCACCGGCAGGTGCCGTTCTTCTTAATGCCGCAAGACAGACGGGAGTGTAGGTGCCGGCTATGAGGAAGTAGATGGTGCAGTGGTCCAGTATCTGCATTACCTTCTTGCCCATGTTGGGACGAAGACCGTGGTATACGCTTGACATTGTGTACAGCATTATCAGAGAAGCGCCATATATGGAGCTTCCCACTACTGCCCACGGATTGTGATGCATGGCGGAAATAACAATACAAATGACCAGAGCTGCAATAGAAAGAGCTGCTCCGACTATATGCGATACCATATTAAATATCTCTTCCCCCTTGGTATAAGAGGGAAGAACCCTGTCTCTTAACTTCGTGCGTTCCATAGTATTTGAGCCTGTTCCGAATAATGGTTTAAATATTATTTAAACAGATTTACAACCAGCTTTATTCCGTATTTGCAGTAGTTCAGGAATACTCCCGGTTTAGTGATACATTCCTTCATCTTGCCGAAAATATACTTGGGGCGCAGATAGAAGGAAAGGAGGATGTTTCTTCTCAGCTTCATAACCTCATCCATGGAAAGATGCATTGTTCCTTTCATGCTTGAGTGGAAGAAGTCCGAGCCGAGCACAGATTCAGCCAGGAGATCGTTCTCCTTGCATATATCATACAATTCGGTTCCGTAAAAGGGCAGTGCGACAGTAACCTCGATGAAATCGGGATCGGCTTCCATGACAAGCTTCTTGGTAAGCAATATATGTTTCCTGTCTTCCCACGGGAACCCTATTACAAAATATCCCCAGAACGGAAGGCCGACCTCGTGACACCATTTTGCGGCCTGAACGTTGTCGGCAACGGTAGTGCCCTTCTTCATTTTCTTAAGTATTTCGTCAGATCCGGATTCGAATCCGAAGGCTACAAGAAAGCATCCCGCCTCTTTCATAAGCTCAAGCGTTTCTTTGCTTAACGGTTTAACCCTTGAGTTGGCCGTGAACTCGATCTTGCCATGCAGAGGTGAGTTGATTATCAGCTCACACATTTCCTTAACCCATTTGGGATTTATCGTAAAGGTGTCTGCCTTGAAGAAGAAGGTTCGGATACCGTGTTTCTCATAGCACTCCGTCATTTCGTCCAGCACGTTCTGCGGTGAACGGAAGCGTACACACTTACCCGAAATCCCGGGTGTGAGACAGAATACGCAGTTGCTCGGACATCCCCTTGCGGTCTGTATGGTTGCCATCGGCTCATCTGTGTCGGGGCGCTTGTACAGAGCATTGTTCATAAGATGTCTTGCGGGGAATGGCTGTGAGTCAAGATCCTCTCCCCACGTATGGAATGCGGTGCGCAGGAATTCGCCGTTCTCACCTCTGTATAAGATAGAAAGAACCCCGGAAATATCTCCTTCATTCCTTAATGCGTAATCGGCAATCCCTCCGATCGCGAAATCGGTCTCGCCTCCGATCATGTAATCAACGCCGCTAAGATCCAGCATATCAAGCATTGCCTGCTCGGGATCGTAGAACAGTGCGCCCTTGATGACCGTTACGGGTGAGTACTTATCCTTTAACTCTTTGATAATCTTCAGGTCATCGAAGATGGTCGTATTGGTAATACTCATCATTATAAGATCCGGCCTGTACTCCTCCATATCTTTGTGGAGTACGTCCATTGTATAGCCTTCTGTCTGATAGTCACACAGCCTGACATCATATCCCTTGTTAAGAAGGATGGCTGCCGCATATCCGAGATCGTTGCAGGCCCTCATCGCCTGAGCCGAGCCATCATCCACATTTTGCTGACATCTGTCCTCGCCGCGCTGAAACAGCAGTCCGGGGGGATAGAACAGTAATACTTTTTCCATTGCAATATCCTCTTCTGTTAAGTTGATAACCATTCTGAATAGTTATCAGTATATAGCATAAATAAAATTAGGTCAAATGAAGCGACGTATATCTTGTAAAAAAACCGGATGTGTTATAAACTGTCATGGCATGGAATCGTGACACGGCGGGGTGAGAGTGACCCGGAAGCGACTATTTAAGAGGTTATTATGCTATATCAGATAAACAATGCCACCGTTCAGTACGGGGCGGATGTAATTCTTGACAATATACAGTTTGAAATAAGGGACAGGAAGGAAAAGATAGCGGTGGTCGGACGAAACGGCTGCGGGAAGACGACTCTTCTTAAGCTTATTTCGGGTGAAACAGAAATGACACATATTGACGGTGTCGAATCAGGGATATCAAGGACCGGGAGTCCCGAGATAGGTTATCTTAAGCAGTTAAGCTTCGATGATGACAGCATTACGGTGGATGAGGAGATACGTAAGGTCTTCGCTCCTGTGATCAGGATGCAGAACCGTCTGGATGAGCTGGTCGGGCTTATGAGTACGGATGCGGCTTCGGGGAGTGAGGCTTATCATGCAATGCTCCGGAGCGAAGGAAGGGAGGATGGATCTGTCCCGGGTCATGATGAGCTTGTGTCCGAGTACACGGCTCTTCAGGAGAAATTCAGGGACATCGGGGGTTATTATTACGAAAAGGAATACGACATCATGCTTAAGCGTTTCGGCTTCTCCGCGGAGGATAAGCTTAAGCCGCTGAGTGACTTTTCGGGAGGGCAGAGAACCAAGCTTGCGTTCATCAAGCTGTTGTTGAGTAAGCCCGATATCCTGCTGCTGGATGAGCCGACCAACCACCTTGACATCACTACGATAGAATGGCTGGAGGGATATCTTAAGTCATACAACAGGGCTGTGGTCGTGGTTTCGCATGACAGGATGTTCCTTGATAAGATAGTGGATACGGTTTATGAGATCGAACATCACAGGATGAGGAGATATCCCGGGAATTACTCGGCCTTCGTGAAGCTTAAGAAGGAAGCCTACGAGAAGCAGCTTAAGGATTACAATGCACAGCAGAAGGAAATAGACAGGCTTCAGAGTGTGGCTGACCGCTTCATGGGCAAGCCTACCAAGGTGTCGATGGCAAAGTCCAAGCTTAAGGCCATAGAGCATATGGATGTCATCGAAGCGCCGGACAGATATGATAACAAGACCTTTAAGGCTGAATTCACACCGCGTATCGAATCGGGAAAGGATGTTCTCTTTGTTCATGAACTTGAGATAGGTTATGACAGGCCTCTTGCGAAGGTGTCATTTGATGTTAAAAGAGGTGAGAGACTGGGCATTATCGGCGGGAACGGGATCGGCAAGTCCACACTCCTTAAGACGATAACGGATATTGTGCCTCCGCTGTCGGGTGAATACGATTACGGTACCAATGTGGAAATAGGTTATTTCGACCAGCAGATGGCGCAGTATACCAGTGATAAATCAGTTATGGATGATTTCTGGGATGAATATCCGTCGCTTACACAGACAGAGGTAAGGAACAGCCTCGGAGCGCTCCTGTTTACGCAGGATGAGGTGTTCAAGGAGGTCAGGATGCTGTCGGGAGGCGAGAAGGTCAGGCTGTCACTGGCCAAGATATTCAAACGCAAGCCCAACATGCTGGTGCTCGATGAGCCTACGAACCATATGGATATAGTCGGTAAGGAGACCCTTGAGTCTATGCTGGTTGATTTCCCCGGAACAGTCATATTTGTATCCCATGACAGGTACTTTGTCAGCAAGGTGGCGACCAAACTTCTGTATATGGAAGAGGATACGGTAAGGCTGTATGAGTTCGGCTATGAACAGTACGAGCAGGAGGTTGCAGCCGGGAATGCCGATGATGCGGCCTTCGATGATATAACCAGGGGCAAGATCATATCCTCGTCAGTGAGCGGTAAGGCAGGCGTAACGGATGAACGTGGGAACGGTACGGACAGGGGAGGCTTCGGAGCAGAGGCCAACATTGATGTATCGGTGGAAGGACAGGGTGTTAAGAGTGCACAGCAGTCTTATCTTGAGGGTAAGGACAGATCAAGGCTTGATCGCAAGATGAAGAAGCTTGAAGAAAAGATAGGAGAGCTTGAAACATCCATCGATGGGAAGAAGGCCGAGCTTGAGGATCCTGCCAATGCCAGTGATTATATGAAGCTTCAGGATATTCAGAATGAAATAGACTCAATGGAAGAGGAAATGCTTACGCTGATGATGCAGTGGGATGAGCTTGCGGAATGAATCAAAATATATGATGAAAACAGAGGTGTATGATGAAGGATAAATTAACAGAATCGGATATTAAAAAGATGAAAGAGGAAATAGAGTACCGTAAGGTGACTCTTAGGCCGCAACTGCTTGAGCACGTCAAGACCGCGAGGGCACACGGGGATCTGAGCGAGAACTTCGAGTACAAGGCTGCCAAGCAGGAGAAGAACAGGAACGAGAGCAGGATAAGGTACCTTGAGAGGATGATCAAGTCGGCAGTTATCATAGATGACAGCTCCAGGGATGATGAAGTGGGTATCAACAATACGGTGACCGTCGTGTACGAAGGCGAGGAAGACGAAGAGAAGATAAGGATAGTGACCACTGTCCGCTCAGATTCCATTAACGGGCTTATCAGCATAGAGTCACCTCTTGGGAAGGCTCTTATCGGACATAAGGTGGGTGACAGGGTGCATGTGACTGTTGATGAGAATATTGAATATGATGTTGAGATAAGGGACATAGACAAGACCACGGATGACAGCCTTGATAAGATCGCCGAATACTGATAATAAGAGATACTTGTCAAGAGCGGGTATTTCGTATAAAATGGTTCAGGGGTTTAACCCGTTTATCAGGAAATAAACAGTAAAGAAATGAAAGGAATAAAGAAATGGCTTTATTGGAAGATTGGAGAAGCATGGCTTATTCGGCCAAGGCAGATAAGCAGGAGTTACAGAAGCTGTGGGGCGCATATTTCGAAAAGGAGAAGGAGATATATCAGTTACTTCTTAAGGAACCCGATACTGAAGTGAAGGGTACGGTTAAGGAGCTTGCCGATAAGTATGAGATAGATATCATGACAATGACAGGTTTCCTTGACGGGATCAATGACAGCCTTAAGGAACCAAATCCTATTGAAACCATGGAAGAGGATACAGAGGTATCGCTTGCTTTTGATAAGGAGCTCCTGTACAAGAACATGGTGGGCGCTCAGGCTGACTGGCTGTACGGGCTGGAGGAGTGGAACGATATCTTTGATGAGGAAACGCAGAAGAGGCTTTACAAGGAGCAGAAGCGTTCCACAACGATAGTAAAAGGGGATAAGATAGGACGTAATGATCCCTGTCCCTGCGGAAGCGGTAAGAAATACAAGAAGTGCTGCGGCGCGAGAGTATAGAGAAGAAAGAAGACAAGGGGACGGTTCGAACCGTCCCCTTGTCTTCGTCTGTTTATGAATATTATCAATGAACCTTATCATGTATCTCCGTAGTAACCTTTTCAATAAACGCATCAAGGCTCATTACTTCTGTCTCACCCGTGTCACGGCTTCTTACGCTTACGGTATTCTCGTCTGCTTCCTTCTGACCTATGATGAGCATGTACGGAGCTCTGTCGACCTGCTGTGCCTCACGGATCTTGTAACCGATCTTCTCATTTCTGTCATCAAGCTGTGTACGTACACCGTTAGCCGATATTGCATCGGTAACTTTGGCTGCGTAATCGTTGGTCTTCTCACTGACGGGAAGTACCTTAACCTGAAGAGGTGCCAGCCATACGGGGAACTTACCCTTGGTTTCTTCTATGATATAAGCCATGAAACGGTCTAGAGATCCCAGTATTGCGCGGTGAAGAACGACCGGTGTCTTCTCGCTGCCGTCCGTATCGATGTATTTAAGATCGAACTTTGCCGGAAGACAGAAGTCGAGCTGACAGGTTGAGAGAGTGTATTCGACTCCGACAGCCGGCTTAACGTTTATATCGAGCTTGGGACCGTAGAAGGCTGCCTCGCCGATCTCCTCGGTGTAATCGATACCGATATCGTTAAGAACCTGGCGAAGAGCATCCTCTGCCGTGTTCCACATTTCATCGTCCGGATGATACTTCTTGGTGTCGGAAGGATCGCGGAGTGAGAGTACACAGCGGTAATCGGTAATTCCGAAATCCTTGTAAACATCAAAGATAAGATCGACAACGCGGCTTACCTCATCCTTTATCTGAGAGGGTGTTACGAAGAGGTGTGCATCATTCTGACAGAAATGACGGCCTCTCTCTATACCCTTGAGTGAACCGCTGGGCTCGAACCTGAAGTCGTGTGCGATCTCACCGATCCTTATTGGAAGCTCACGATAGCTGTGAGGTTTGTTTGCGTAGATCATCATATGATGAGGACAGTTCATGGGACGGAGAACGAAGTTCTCGCCTTCAACCTCCATAGCCGGGAACATGTTTTCCTTGTAGTGATCCCAGTGCCCGCTGGTCTGGTAAAGAGCTACAGTTCCAACACAGGGGGTCATTACATGCTGATAACCGAGCTTTCTTTCCTTGTCCTTGATGTAATTCTCAAGTTCCTGCCACAGTGTGTAGCCCTTGGGAAGAAACATGGGAAGTCCCTTGCCCACAAGATCGTCCGTCATGAACAGAGACATTTCCTTGCCGATCTTACGATGGTCGCGGGCCTTGGCTTCCTCGACCTGCTTCTCGTATTCGGCCAGTTCCTCGTTTGTTGCAAATGCCACACCGTTGATACGGGTAAGCATCTTGCGTGTTGCATCGTTCTTCCAGTAGGCTCCGCTCTGTCCCGTTATCTTGAAGGCCTTTAGTGTCTTGGTATATGTAATGTGAGGGCCTACGCACATGTCCACGTAATCACCCTGTTGGTAGAAGCTGATCACGGCGTCTTCCGGAAGATCGCCTACGTGCTCCTCCTTATATTTGGCTCCACGTTCGTGAAGATATTTAACCGAATCCTCACGGCTTAATATAAAGGTCTTGAACGGCAGGTTTTCCTTTACGATCTTCCTCATCTCGGCTTCGATAGCCGCAAGATCTTCATCCGTAAGCTTCCTGTCGCCGAGATCCACGTCATAGTAGAACCCTCTGTCGGTAGCGGGGCCGTAGGCGAAATCAGCTTCGGGATACAGCCTCTGTATTGCCTGTGCCATAATGTGCGCGGCTGAATGCCTGAGTACGTGTGTTACCTCTTCCTTGGGGCATTCGCCGACATTTCCGTCGTTATTTAAAATCTTCATAAGTAATCTCCTTTGCAATTTGATAAACATTATAACATAGGCTGATTCAAATGCAAGACACAAAGAAAATATATCTTTTTATTTAGAATGTTCATTTTAATCCACGGATATTTATAGTATTGTACATCTATAATGTTTTTTTATGTGAGGTGGCTATGGAGATCAAAGTATACAATGACTGGGATCATGTAGATAAGGCATACAATCGGGGAGATAAGCAGGTCGTGCTTGCATGGGACGGGGAATACCGTAAGGGGGATATCATCGAATTTACCGGACTTGTGAAGGGAAGCTTCTATATGATAAAGGTTGATGCCGCAATAGAAGAGTCACTGATACTTACGCAGAAGGAAAATATAATCTATACGGTTCCGTTCTATGAGAAAAAGACAAGCTATAATCCGCTTGCCTTCTTTGGCAACAGGCATTATATATCCATAAGGGAGGCACGTGATCACGAGGTGAAGGCATATAAGAACCTTGCGCTTAATCCCTTCGACCAGCATGATGTTGAAGGGGTATATCCGCATGCTTCGGCCAATGTTGAAACAAGAGGTGAGGCAGTATTTGCCGCTCGCAATGCCATAGACGGGTGTATTGCAACCCGTTCCCATGGCGAATGGCCATATGAATCATGGGGAATAAACAGGCAGGATGATGCCTGCTTCAGGCTTGATTTCGGCAGGGCTGTAGATATAGATGAGATTGATATTTATACGAGGGCGGATTTCCCGCATGATAATTACTGGATAAAAGGGAAGCTGGAGTTCTCGGATGGGAGCATTGAGGAACTCGGGTTTATAAAGCATGTGGATGAACCACATGTATTTTATATTAAAAAGAACGGGGTAGAGTGGCTTGAGCTCCGTGATCTTATTAAATCAGACGACCCGAGTCCCTTTCCCGCACTTACGCAGATCGAGGTATACGGAAAGGAACATGGCTGATTGTACATGAATACAGGAGAAAGATGCACAATACATTAGCGGAAGATATTTTCAATAAAAACAGGGATAAGCTTAAGCTTCGCATGCTCAACGAATTCACGCAGTCCGGCTGTGAGTGGGGGAATTGCCTCAGTGCCGGTATGAACAAGGTGCTTATCAATAAGGCGGAAGAGCTGTCTGGGCAGGAGTACCCGCAGATCACCCTTTCCGATTACAGACGTTTTTCCCGGGACGGAAACCGTGAGTATTTTGAAGATAAGTATTTTACCAGGCGAAGGATGCTTACTGCTTTTGTCCTTGCGGAGTGTGTGGAGAACAGGGGGCGTTTCCTTGACAGGATACTTGACGGCCTGTATCTGATACTTGAAGAGACTACCTGGTGCCTGCCGGCGCACAATACGTATATAAGAGATACCAAACAGCTTGAGATCGCGGACGGATCAAGGCCTGTGATAGACCTGTTCGCAGCAGAGACAGCCGAGGTGACCAGCCTTTGCGAGAGCCTGCTCAGGGACAGGTTTTCCGCGATAAGTCCGTTTATAAGTGAATATGTCGACAGCAAGATACAAAAGAGTATCCTGGAACCGTATCTGTCTTATCATTTCTGGTGGATGGGAAACGGGCTTGAGCCCATGTGCAACTGGACACCATGGATAACACAGAATGTACTGCTTTCGGTCTTTTCAAGACCGGAAGGCAGCATACATACGGATACTCTTATGCAAGTGCTCGATCAGGCTGTAAAGTCAGTTGATTACTTTCTTGATGAATACGGTACAGACGGATGCTGCAACGAGGGAGCTCAGTATTACGAACATGCGGGACTGTGTCTGTTTGGATGTATAGACGTGCTTAACAGGATAACGGATAATGCCTTTGCATCCATGTATGATGATGAACTTATAAGAAATATGGCAGCATACATACTGAAGATGTATGTGGGAGACGGATATTACATTAACTATGCCGACTGTTCGCCGTTTCCGGGTCGAAGGACAGTGAGGGATTACGCCTTCGCCCTGGCTGTGGGAAATGATGCATATGCCGCGTTTGCAGCCGATGATTTCAGGAAGGCTGATGTATGCGACAGGCTGATGTTTGATGAGCAGAACCTGTATTATCATCTCCTGTTATTTATCTATCATGACAGGATGATGAGGCATGCATACACCGGCATAAGGGCAGAAGATTCCTATTTTGAAAGTACCGGGCTGTTCATAGCAAGGGATGAACATTACACATTTGCGATAAAGGCCGGAAACAATGCAGATTCCCATAACCACAATGATGTCGGAAGCATGACTCTGTATAAGGATAATAAGCCCTTCCTTATAGATCTGGGAGTTGAGACCTACACGCAG
>CAMORO010000054.1 GCA_946623875.1 uncultured Lachnospiraceae bacterium
ACGGAATATCCTTAAGATCAAGACCTGCCGCAAGCATTGCAGACACAAGAGCAATGGGAAATCCGGTAGCCTTCGAGGCAAGCGCCGATGATCTTGAGGTCCTTGGATTGATCTCTATTACTATGATACGTCCGCTCTCGGTATTTCTTGCGAACTGCACATTGGTTCCACCGATAACCTGGATCTTATCAACTATCTTATAAGCCTGACGCTGAAGCTCCTCCTGAACATCCTCGGGGATGGTAAGCATTGGAGCCGAGCAGAAAGAGTCACCTGTATGAACACCGAGAGGATCGATATTCTCAATGAAGCAAACGGTTATCATCTTACCCGTGGCATCTCTTACAACTTCAAGCTCCAGTTCCTCCCAGCCAAGTACCGATTCCTCAACAAGAACCTGTCCTACAAGGCTTGCCTGAAGTCCGCGCTCGCATACGGTCTTTAGTTCATCAACATTATAAACAAGGCCGCCGCCTGCGCCGCCCATTGTATAAGCCGGACGAAGCACCACCGGATAACCCAGTTCATCAGCGATGCGCAAGGCATCATCCACCGAATAGGCCACCTCGGAACGCGCCATCTCGATCCCGAGCTCATTCATGGTATTCTTGAACTCGATCCTGTCTTCACCCCTCTCGATGGCATCCACCTGAACTCCGATCACCTTTACTCCGTATTTATCAAGGACTCCGGCCTTATAAAGCTCAGAGCACAAATTAAGACCGGTTTGTCCGCCCAGATTAGGCAACAGACCATCCGGTCTTTCTTTCTCGATTATCTGTGTAAGCCTCTCAAGATTAAGGGGCTCGATATAGGTTACATCTGCTGTTTCGGGATCGGTCATTATGGTCGCGGGATTGGAATTGACAAGAACTATTTCATATCCAAGCTTCTTAAGTGCCTTGCAGGCCTGAGTACCGGAGTAATCAAACTCACAGGCCTGTCCGATGATGATCGGACCCGAACCGATGATCAGTATCTTGTGGATGTCTTCTCTTTTTTTCATGTGTATCTCCTCTTATTTATGTCTCGTTCAAGTAAACTTGATAATCCATATTTTAAAATTTATGTGCTGTTCTTTAGCTTTGTGATAAATTCAGAACAGGCTCTGAATATGCTGTTCTGAATTTATCATAAAATATGCCCCCGCAGACCCCTGCATACATCCCGGGGTTGCAGGAACATATTCCAATTCTTACATATTTTATATCATATCAGCCAACAACATCGCCATCATCGAACTTATCTCCGCATTCCGGACAGAACTTGGGCGGATTGGCAGGATCGTCGGGCTCCCAGCCACACTTGTCACACTTATAAAGTAATGCTCCGGCAGGCTTCTTGGCACCGCAGTTGGAACAGAATTTACCCTTGTTAACAGTTCCGCATGAGCATGTCCATCCGTTCTCGGCAGGCTTCGGTGCTCCGCATTCGGCGCAGAACTTACCGGTGTTTCCTGTCTTGCCGCATGCGCAGGTCCATCCGCTGTCCGCAGCGGGTGCGGCCGCCTGAGCCTGCTGTTGCTGCTGTGCTCCCATTGCGTATAACTGATTGGCATTTATGCCGCCTGCCTGGGTTGCCATATTCATACCGGCAAAGGCCATCATAGGTCCGGCACTCGTATTGCTTGCAGCAGCCTTCATTGCCTCGGCCTGAGCCGCAGTAAGAGTAGCCGCTCCCATTGATGCATCCTTAAGAGTAGCCGTCTTCTGCAGATCCTTGATCATCTGCTCGTCTTCAGGCGAAGCCGTAACGGAATTAACACCGAACGATACAACCTCAACGCCTCGTAATTCACTCCACTTCTTGGAAAGTACATCGTTAAGCGCATCCGCGATCTCTGTTGTATGACCCGGAAGCGCGCTGTAACGGATACCCTGTTCCGAAATCCTGGCAAATGCAGGCTGAAGCGCAGTCATAAGCTCGGACTTTAACTGTCCGTCAATTTCGGATCTGTTGTAAGAACCCGATACATTACCGCATACATTCGTGTAAAACAGGATAGGATCGACTATCTTATATGAATATTCACCATGACATCTTATGGAAATGTCCACATCAAGATTGATGTTTCTGTCAACCACCCTGAAAGGAACCGGATTAACCGTACCGTACTTATTACCGATGATCTCCTTTGTATTGATATAATATACCCTCTGATCCTTGGCCGTGTCCCCGCCAAACGAAAGACGCTTGCCTATCTGTGCGAAGGTATCCTTTATTCCCTGTCCGAGACCGCCGTAGAAAATACTCGGCTCGGTAGACTCATCATATACAAACTCACCGGGCTCGGCACACAATTCAACAACCTTACCCTGATCAACAATGATCATACACTGACCATCGTTTACAGCAACAATAGATCCGTTGCTTATAATGTTCTGATCGCCCTTGGTATTGGAGCTGTGTGATTTATTAACCCTCTTGGCTCCCTTTACCACCAATACATCCGGACTCATTGCCTCACAGTAAAAGTACTCACGCCACGCATCTGCAAGTGCACTTGATGCTGCTCCCATCGCTGCCGAAATTAAACCCATTTCATTATCCTCCTATATTCAGTATGGGAAACGAATATATCCGTTTCCTTTTGACCGATCGCGAGGCATCGAAGATGCCCTTCCTATTGCAATCGTGTGCATCATTGGTATTATAGCAAACACAATACCCTAATATAATATCACAATTACATGACGAACGCCAGTAAGAATACAGATTCCTTTGATCGTCACATCTACTCGTTAAAGTATCTTGATATTCCTTTTAACAGCCTGCCTTCTCTTCTTTCCGCCAAGGCGGCAGCATCCTCACTGCCCAGAACCGGCCGGAATTCCTGTCTGGCTGTCATAAGGCATTCCTGCTCATATCTCCTGAAGGTCTTCATCACTCTCGGGTTGGAGCACAGACTTATGTATTCTGTATCATATCTCGCGTAGTATCTGTCGAATTTACCTCTTATAAGCTTTCTGTATATCCTGTCGCTTTCAAAGTCATCACACAGTATCCTGACATGTGTGTACAGAATAAAATAATCACTCTGCCTGTATACCACACCGAACTTCCCCGGTATGCATCTTTTCAGTACCTCAAGTGAACTTCTCGCGTCATCGCAGATACAATATATCTTGCCAAGCTGGAAGTTAACCCAGGTGGCATGATCGGATCCCGGATCAAGGGATTGCGACAGCTTGTAATACAACTCAAATGCACGCTGGTACTCACCTGTTGTAAACAGCCTCAGCGCTTCGGCCATTGTTTCGTTGATCGAGAGGCTGCCTGTATCGGCAAGGATCAAAGGCTTGACCAGACGTATATCATAATATCGGTTTTTTGCAGGCTCGGGCTTATTCCCTTCACCGGCATCAATTTCTTCTTCAACAACGTCATCAAATCCTGTACTGTTTAACGGAAGCGGCGCCATATGCTCGTTGTACTTTTTCAATCCGATAACCAGACAGGTCTGTTCATAGGCCTCATATTCACCGGAGACCTCTGCAGCTGCCCTTTCTATCTCACGGATATGCTCCTTAGCATAGGTTCTGTCAAGGCTTCCCCTGTAGTAGGTTCTCAGCTCCTTCTCGTAATGCTTCATTTTAACATCAAGAAGAGCGTGTCCGATGTGAATATAGAAATCCTTCTCATCCTCTATAAACTGTAGATTGCAATGGTAATACATCGAAACGGCCCGGTCGTATTCGCCCATGAAGTAATAGCTTTCTCCCAGGCAGAAGGCACTCTCAGTATATACCCTGTCATTATAATCGGCATATCTGATAACACGTTCATACTGCTCCACAGCCCGTTCAAGCTGATCCGTTCTCCTGAAATATCTGGCATCATACAGCCACTCTTCCACGCTGATGCCCGCAGTCCTTAACGCATCATCCTCTATGATCTGCGTCACGGCCCGTTCAAGGCTCATCACCTCATCATTCCCGAACACTGCCATCTTATCCATGTCCCAGATCATACGGAGTCCGTACCCCGCAAGCTGCCTGTTGATATCGGCCTCTGAGCGCTCAAACTCGGCAAAGCTTTTAAATGCTTCTATCCCGTACCATTGTCTGAATGCATTGCCGATCATGCGAATGGCCGCACCCTCTGCCGAAGCGGACGAAAACCAGTACAGGGTCTCATCCCCGAGATCGAAGTGCTGATACGGATTTCCCTCTCTTATTTCCCTGGTCCTTATATTCATGACCAGAGACACATTGCTCCCCAGTATAACAAAATCATCATTCTCGATAAGGTACCTGCCACTTGTGTTTATAAGCGGATCAACCTCTCTTGCTATCCTGTACAGGCGCTCATCCAGTTCTTTGAACAACTCAAAGAAGATCATGTTCACTGCCCCTCATTTAATACTATCTGATGCGTAAGCCTGAAACGCTTCTCCGTCAGTTCCTCAACCAACAGATTCATCTCATATGAAGCCGCCCCCACCTCATTAAGCGTATCGTTCATATATCCTTCAACATAGTCCCTGTTGCTGTACTTGGCATAAATCTCCTGCACCAGGGGCTCGTTAGCTATCACGTTTTCGAAAGAATACGTTCCCACACCGCGTTCTACTATCTGATCATGGCAATTCCTGTAATAATCTTCGATCGATGTAATAAGATCTTCCTCAGGTATCCCCAGTTCCTCGATCGAACGCATCCTGTACCCATCGCTCGTTGCAGTGTTGCCCGACACCCCGGTATCTGCAATCGGTTCCGCAGCCGCTTCATTCTGCGAAACACTTGATACTTCGACTGTCTTACCTCTGAATATAACACCCTGTATCGCGGAGGTAAGTCCCGGATTGTAGGCACATGCTACTATAATAATTGTAAGAAGTATAAGTATTCCGGCTATAACATAGAGTATTTTTCTAACAACCTTCATAACCAGCCATCCCGTAAACAACATAGATTTTAATTTATACTAACCCATTTTATATCAATAATTGATATTTGTCATTGGTTTTAATCATTTTTTAGGGTATAATGTATAAATCGGAGGTAAGGATCATGATCAGGCGAATATTGGCATTTATACTGGCAAGCCTGCTGATAGGCTTGTATGTACTTACACTGGTGTTCGGCCTTATGCAGAATCCCAGGACCACCGATCTTCTTATGGCATCTATAGCCGCTACGATCATTATTCCGGTAATACTGTATGCATACCAGCGCATATACAGGCTTATCCATTCAAAAGAGGACAATGACGGAATCGGTAATGCAAAATAACATTTATCTCAAAGAGGAGGAGTAAGTTTATGGATTTCACAAGAGAGGAACTGAAGGTTCAGGCCAAACAACAGATGGAGGGTAAGATCGGCGGTCTCATACTTGCCTTTTTTGTTGCAATGGCAGTTTCGGGCGCGATCGGAGCCATACCCTTTGTCGGCTCCATCGCCACCATAATCACAACACCGGTAATTTCAGTAGGACTGGTAAAGATTTGTCTTGGGGTTACATACGGTGACGAACCGAACATCTCTACCCTGTTCGAGGGGTTTAGCAAGGATCTGGGAAGAACACTTGCAACGTTCTGGCTGGTTGCACTTTTTACATTTTTATGGTCATGTCTTTTTATCATCCCCGGCATAATAATGTCATACGCTTATTCACAGACAATAAGGATAATGATCGAGAACCCCGATATGTCACCCATGGATTGTATCCGCAAAAGCAAGGAGATAATGAACGGACGCAAGATGGATCTTTTCGTTTTACACCTTTCATTCATTTTATGGATACTTCTTACATTCGTAACATGTGGTATTGCCGCCATATATGTGGCTCCTTATATGAACCTGACCGAGACCAACTTCTATCACAGGGTAAAACAGGGTGGAGACGGAACCGACATATACACCGCTCCCGAAGGAAGTGTTTTTGGAAAGGTTTCTGACGTTGCCGACAACTTCTCCGATGCCGTTACGGACTTTTCGGACAAGGTTGAGGATGCAGCCGAGAATATCACGGATAAGATAGACGATACTTTCTCAAAGAACTAACTTTTATAAGACATACAAAAGCCCGTGATCACCGGGTTTCCAGCCGATCACGGGCTTTGTTGAAGTGTGTTGAAACCAAGTGCAGGAAAAGAGACTTGAACTCTCATGGTATTGCTACCACACGGACCTGAACCGT
Organism: uncultured Lachnospiraceae bacterium; assembly: GCA_946623875.1. GTDB lineage: Bacteria > Bacillota > Clostridia > Lachnospirales > Lachnospiraceae > UBA2868. The sequence continues at coordinate 6,144 of CAMORO010000054.1, forward strand.
GCGCGTCTGCCAATTCCGCCATTCCTGCATCCTGCTTTACGGTGATAACCAAACCGTAAAAACAATATATAAGCGCTTCGCCGCATCGCAAAGCGCTTATATATAATAACCAATTAAACCACCTTTGTCAAGAAGCAGTATCAAAAATACTACCGGATGTATCTACCGCACCGTATCTCCCGTCCGAAGCATATCCGCTCACTTCCTTGGCGGCCTTCGAAATAGTCGATGCAAGCTCCGAATAATCCGTGTCTGTTTTTGCTGAAGAGCCTTCCGACGTTTCCGATGCCTGTTTGGCATACCACGTCTTTGCAAGCTTTCCGTAGCTTCCGTTCTTAAGGCTGGCGTAATCCGAGTAGAAATTCGCACTCAGATTGGATGTGGAACTATTTCCGGAAATATCAAACATATTAAAAGACTTCGCAGAACCGGATTTGTTCAGCGAATTAAATAATATGCTATAATCTCCTCCGGAACCATAGCCGTTAAGGAAGGCCTTTCCCATTGCCGATAACGTTGACATACTATCACTCCTTCACTCCATTGAATAAGAACGATCAACAGCTCCTTCTGTCACATATACCTACTATTCTAACAATATACTAACATACCCAATCGCGTTTTGCAATATAATTTCTACACATTCAGCAGGAATCTTATCAAAAATGTCCTTGACATTTTCCCTTCCATCTATTATTATATCAATGTTGTCGTAAACAGACGTTAGTTAAATAACGGGGTGTGGCTCAGTTTGGTTAGAGCGCCATCTTAGGGAGGTGGAGGCCGCTGGTTCGAATCCAGTCACTCCGATTAAGTTCTTGAGTAATACTCAGGAACTTTTTTGTATCTCGTTTTTTTGATCATTACTGGCACAACACGATATTTATGCGTTAATGATCTTTATCATCGGTAATATGGGGAAATAATGTATGCAAAGCACAAAACAACGTCTTTCGGGCCCTGATATAGTTCGTTCTGTGGCAGCTCTGTTTGTGGTATCCGTACACTTCTTCTTCAACTGCGGATATTACAGCACACCGCTCGTCAGCAGAATAACCTTCATGATGACAGCCGCAAGATGGCTGTTTTTATGCTGCGTCCCGTTGTACATGATGCTCACAGGTTACTTCAAATGCAACAAGGAACCCGACAGAAAGCATTACCTCGGACTTATACCCGTATTTGTTTCGTATATAGTCATATCCACCATCAAGGTATTTGTCGGGAACCACTACTACGGCAAGGTGTACGGTATAAAGGAAGCACTTGCCGCAATGGGCAACTATACCATCGCCTGGTACGTGGGATTCTATTTTTCACTCATGGCCATTGCGCCGTTTTTAAACAGAATGTGGCATGCCCTTAAGAACAGGCGTGAACAGCATATACTTCTTATTTCGCTTGCATGCATAACTTCACTGTATCCTGTGATATCACTGTTTTCCGTATCCAACGTATATATAGTCGCATGCATCGGATCTGTGATAGAGCTTGCAGCGCCCAATTACTGGCAGATGATGTATCCGCTTCTCTACTATTTTCTCGGATGCTACCTAAGGGAGAACAAACCGCGCGTAAACAAAGCCGTACTGATCCTCATCATTTTAGCCTGCGTATTTGTAAATGCCGGTATTTCATATAACTATGCGGCAGGCGGTAACTTCAACTGGAATATCCTGGGTGCCGTAGACTGCGGATACAACTGCATAACCGTGGTATTGTGTTCATTAGCACTCTTCCTGCTGTTCTATGATATAGATCTTCGCAAAGGGAAGTTCCGTACGGTTCTTGAGAAGATATCCTCGGTATCCCTTGAAATATATCTGTTTTCGGGAACTCTTGATGTGATCATCTTTGATCATGTCAAGCGAAGATATTTCGAAATGAGGGATTATGCATGGCTGTTCTTTATACTGGTTCCGCTTAACTTTATTCTCTCGGTTCTGCTCTCTCTCATTTACAAAAAGCTCTACGACACCATCGCAGGAGCCTTCAGTCGACGCACCTGAGGCCGAAAGAAATCCACATCCAGTGGCTTTCCCTGCCGTTTCTGTCTATCATTGTTATCACCTGTCTGTCCGCCGTTTCATCTAACATAGCCATATCAGCAGCTTCCATTCCTATATCGGATGCCATCCATATAGGCTTGATCATCTTATCAGCCTCAACATAATCATAAATATAGATATGCTGGCGCCAGACAAGCGCATCATGCTTCACCCAGAACGGGCGGTGTTTGCCATACCTGCGGATATTGAAGTTAAGCATAACAAGTTCCTTCTCACCATCCCTGTCTATATCGGTGTATAGTATGTTCTGCACCTTACACATACGGGGCGACACGAAGATACACTCATCTCCTTTTGATACCGTCACCCTCCTGCCCTTAAGGACTATTTCATCGGGCTCATCATCACCGTCACACTCAATGACTGCATCATGCCAAACAGCCCAACCCGGAAGAAATATCCCCGAATAATACAAAGCACATAAAACAGCGGCGGTAAAAACCGCCGCCGGTATAACCTTTAACCTTTTTTTCCTCTTTTTAGTAATTCCACTCATAATGAGCTCTGTAGCTGCCCGTCCACTCAGGCTGGACTATACTCTTATCCTTATTGTATTCGTAATCACGTTCCGGCCAGATTCCCAGCTTTATTCGCCATTCCCTGTCGGTAAGACGGTCATCTATAGACCACGGGAATTCATAGAAGCTGTATACCGATCCGCTGCATACGCGAAGAGAACCTGCAACCGGACAGATCGCATATATCTTACCAACCTGACCGGTTCCTATTTCAAGCACGGAACCGTTGGGATCTGTCGCCACATCAGCTATTATTGCACCGGGATGCTCATCCTCTCGTGCGAAATCCTCATCCGGCTCTTTTACCGCATCTGCCCAGATATGCTCAAGATCGCCGCCATATTCCCTGATAAAATCATACTCGGCATCCGACAGTGTCTCATTACGCAGTTCTTTTTCGGATATCGTGATAAGCTGCCTTGCGATCTCGGCAAGCTTCATCAGATTATCCTTATCATCCTTTGAAAGCATTCCGTATTCCCGAAGCCCGTTTGCGGTATTTTCGGCCAGGGAAACAAATCTTGAGTAAACAACCGGCTCGGGTTCAACATAACCGCGGTCGTCGAACTCTTCGTCCCAGCCGCCGCCCATCTCGGCCATTGCCTGCTTGGAATAGAGAATAGTATCATGCTTGAGTTCAGCATAGCTTCCAAGGAAGCCCTCAAGCGACTTCTTATTCCATTCCTCATTCTGCATAAAGGACGGATAACCCTCACCCTTCACGGTAAGAAGCGGTCTTAAAGTATGCAGCCATTGTGAATACAGGCTGGCTCTCCACAGTTCTGCACTCTCCTCACTTACCAGTTCCTCCTGCATTACCTTTAAATTATCCGTATATCCCTTATAACCCGTAGCTCCCTGCGCATCCAAAATATCATAAGCAGTCTGTGAGCCGAGTACTGCCGGAACATCAAGGGCATCGGGAAGCATCCTCTTTTCACCCTGAGCGTTTTCTTCCACCTTACTGTATATGAGATTCTGGAAAATGGTCGCGTCAACAGAAAAGCGTTGCCCCATAAACCTGAAAGAAGCGATAACCTTTTCCTCATCATCTTCAAATACCGGGATTGAATTGACTCTGGGCGGCTCAAGAGACTTTACGCCCTCCATAAACAGCGCGAAACTGTCCGCATCGCCTGCCAGTTCCTTCACATCTTCGACCCTGCCGCCATAGGCAGCATCAATAAGAGGCTTCATTTCATAATATGTATTGTCATCACTGGCACCCGCGAAGAACGACGTTATCGTGTATATACCCTCCCAATCATCAAGCGCTTCATCATCAAGCGCAAGGGTCATGAGCAGTGCGCTCCGCATATGACTCTCTTCCCTCTGTTCAAAGGCCCGTCTGCCATACCACATCATTGCCCTGAAATATTTCTCAAGATCCGCATCCCCTTCATAATAGCCGCGGGGTTTATACTGTGAATAATCCTCGAAATCGCCAAGCAGCGGCGAAACATCGACAGAACCGGTCTCGATAAGTGCAAGCTCATCATTTACCGTGCCTTTGGCATCACTCACCATATCAACATCAACATCGAGAAGTTGTGCAGCAACACCGAAAAACACAACATTCCTCAATGCCGCTTCTTCCCATTCACTGCCCTTAAGCTCTTCATACTGTTCAACCGACTCCTCATACATATCTTCTGTAATATCCTTAAGCTTCTCAGACAGCTCTTCTTTTTCCAGCTTCTTAAGCAGATGTGCGAAATACACATGATACGTATGCATCATCGAATCCACGGTAACGAAATTGGGCTTCATGTCATATCTGTTCCACTCATATATGTCATAAAACTCGAATCCCGCTTCATCCATAATGACAAAAAGGTTCTTAGCAAGCTTTTCCTTTGCAGAGTCAGGCAGATATTCAATATCCCTCTTATCGGAAATCTCACTGAAATCCGCCGAAACGGTATAAGAAGGCACGGACGGAACAAGTGAACTGTCACAGTATTCATCCGTCATATCCTCCACTATCGCAGGGCGCTCAATGGATTTCACCGTACCAAGCAGCCTGGCCGCTTCTTCCGCCGATATGGGATTCTCATGCTCCGAACTCTTAACATTACTGTTCTCTTCATGCAATGGTTTCACATCACCCGGATCCTCTTCGGTTTTTGGCTCCTGTACGGCTTCTGCGCTTTCAACAACCGGAGCGATGTTTACAGTCTTTAAGCTTCTTACTATTACAATTGTACAGATAACGGCCACAAGTACGAGAGCCAGCGCAGATGATGCTATAACCACCGGAAGCACCCATGGTTTTGTGTCTTCAGTGCCTTTGCCTGTGCTCTGTACCGGTTCCGGATTATCCGACGGTCCGGACGGCGCAGAAGTCTTAAGCCTCAGTTCGGCACCGCAGTTGGCGCAAAATCCGGCATTTTCTTCATTATCATGCTTACATTTTGGACAGATCATTGTTTATCCTCCTACCACTAAATATGTAACGGTTCCTCCCTGCACGATCCGGTGAGGTCCTCCTTACTTTCCCTCATGAACATGGAGACGATGCACTTGATTACATGGCACGTAATATCGTATAATCACACTCATGAAGATATTTATCGGAAATATAAACGAATATACCGAACAGTTCCTGTCAGGTCTCGTTTCAGATGAACGTCTTGTCAGAAGCATGAAATACCGCTTCGAAGCCGACAGAAAACGCTCAATGCTTGCCTATGCCTTACTATCTCACGCCATATCCTGCGATTATCCCGGCATAAGCTTACCCGTCATTCCCGAAACAGACGAATTCGGCAAACCGCATTTATATTTTAACACTAATACAGCCTCCGATAAAGATGCAGAAATACATTTCTCCATTTCACATTCGGGAGATTACGCCGTATGTGTCTTAAACGAAGTTCCTGTCGGTATTGATATCGAGGCTATAGGGAAACCCGCCGGCAATATCGCAGAACACTTCTTTGCGCGGGATGAGCTCGGTTTCATCCATGATAATGAAAGCTTCTACCGGATATGGACCCTTAAGGAGAGCTTCCTTAAGGTCGTCGGACTCGGCATGCATCTTCCCCTTGACGCCTTTTGTATCACAGATTTTGATGAACATTCCGGAAGCTGCGGCTTTAGGTTAAACAGATCCAACCGCAGTTCCTCCCGTATCACACCGGAACCCGGTGATGCTTTGCACAGAAATCTTCTCCCGTTTGTAACGGAAGGCTCTAACAGGCTAAACCTGAACGGCAGATCGGTCACAACAAAAGACGGGTATGCACTGGCGATTGTATCCCCAGTGATACCCGACGATCAATTAAACATAATAAGTCCCGAACTTACCACTTCTTCTTAGGACAGCGCTGTGATCTGGCGAAGCTCCTGATAAGGCAGTAGCACCCGCACGCGAGGCAGGTTCCTAGCGAATTCCTGTCACAGCTTTCGCAGACGGACAGCCTGCTCCTTATAAGCTCTTCATCAGCCCTCTCATCCTCATCAAGGGCCGCATACAGTCTGTCAGCATATTCACCGATATCCGACGGGATATCCCTGACTATATCGCACATCCTGCAGAACCTGTAAGTATCCCCCGCTCTACTGTCCATAATACGCATTCTTCCCGTGCTTACGGTAGAAATGTTTGTTCTTTATATTATCCGGAGCCGGTTCAACCTGTGGATTGACCTGTCTCGTAAATCTTGCCATCCTGGCAACCTCTTCAAGCACAACGGCATTATGGACTGCTTCAGCGGCATCCTTTCCCCATGTAAACGGACCGTGATTCTTACACAGGACTGCCGGTGTATATATTGGCGAAATCTTCCGCCCCTCAAAGGTTTCGATTATAACAAGACCTGTGTTCTTCTCATATGCTTCCTCTATCTCCTCATCGGTAAGATTCCTTGCACAGGGGATAGGACCAAGGAAGTAATCGGCATGAGTTGTCCCGTACAGAGGAATATCCATACCGGCCTGAGCCCATGCAACAGCCTCGGGCGAATGGGTGTGAACCACTCCTCCTATTTCACTGTATTTCCTGTACAGCTCAGCGTGGGTTGCAGTATCACTGCTCGGTTTGTAACGTCCTTCGATCTTATTTCCGTCAAGATCCATAACCACCATATCTTCAGGTGTAAGCTTATCGTAATCAACACCGCTCGGCTTGATAACAAAGTATCCGCTCTCTCTGTCTATTCCCGAAACGTTACCCCATGTATATGTTACAAGCCCGCGTCTGGGAAGCTCCATATTTGCCTCATAAACATCTTTCTTAAGTTGTTCAAGCATGATAGTCTCTCCTTTATTATTTCTATGTGAACATAAACTTATAAAATATGCCTCTATCATGCAAGCATGAGAGTCATATTTTAAAATTTATGTGCTGTTCTGAATAGTTACACCATATTTTCAACTGCGGCGGCTTCGGCTGCAAGAGTCTTCTTATACAGCTCGGTATACTCATCGAAGCCCTTCACATCAGCCTCATCAGGCTTCATGACTTCACCGTCTTCACCTGCAAATATCTTTGTGTTAAGATATTCACCCAACGATACACCGCTCTCATCAAGCATATAAGCCGCAAGTATTGCCATACCCCAGGGACCGCCTTCTCCCGCAGTCTTCATAACCGCAACCGGAGCATTCATGGCAGCAGCAAGCATCCTCTGTCCGACACCCCTGGTCTTGAAAAATCCTCCGTGTCCGTACAGCTTGTCAACCTCAACTCCTTCCTCCTTAAAGAGGATATCACAGCCGATCTTAAGAGTGGCAAGTGTTGCATACAGATGTGATCTTATGAAATTCGCGAGCGTGAACTTCGCGTCAGGCATCCTTACAAACAGCGGACGTCCTGCATTGAGGCCCGTGATCGCCTCACCTGCATTGTAATTGTAAGCAAGCATTCCGCCACAGTCCTTGTCACCTTCAAGAGCCTTGTTGTACAGCAGTCCGTACAGTTCGTTCATGTCGGGTGTATTTCCCTTGGCTTCCTCATATTCCTTAAACAGATTTACCCAGCCGTTAATATCAGTTGTACCGTTGTTGCAGTGTGCCATAGCTACAGGATATCCGTCGGGTGTTGTTACCATATCCAGTTCCTCATGAGCCTTGGATAGCTGTTTTTCAACAACAACCATCGCGAAGAAGGATGTACCCGCCGATACATTACCTGTTCTCTTGGCAACCGAATTGGTCGCAACCATTCCTGTTCCCGCATCACCCTCGGGAGGACACATCGGAACACCGCCTTTAAGCTCTCCCGAAGCATCCAGGAATGCTGCTCCTTCGTCTGTAAGAACCCCCGCCTTTTCACCTGCCTTAAGCACCTTGGGGAGGATATCCTTAAGCTTCCAGTCAAAACCCTTATCCACAACGAGCTTGTCGAACTTTTCAAGCATTCCCGCATCATAATCACAGATATTACTGTCAATCGGGAACATACCTGATGCCTCGCCCACTCCCATTGTCCTCTCACCTGTAAGCTTCCAATGTATATATCCGGCAAGCGTTGTAAGGTAATCGATCTTACCCACATGCTCTTCCTTATTGAGGATCGCCTGATACAGATGTGCAATACTCCAGCGCTGGGGAATGTTGAAGTCAAACAGCTTCGTAAGTTCTGCTGCCGCCTCACCTGTTATGGTATTACGCCATGTTCTGAAGGATGCAAGCAGTTCACCGTTCTTGTCAAACGGAAGATATCCGTGCATCATACCCGAAATACCTATCGCAGCGAGTGACCTGATCGACACGCCGTATTTATCCTTAACCTCTTTAACAAGGTTACTGTAGCAGTCTCTAATACCCTCATGTATATCCGTGAGACTGTATGTCCATATACCGTTCTCAAGACGGTTCTCCCAATCATGTGCACCGACAGCTATCGGCTCGCCATTCTCGCCGATAAGCACCGCCTTAATGCGCGTCGAGCCAAACTCAAGACCCATGACAGCCTTACCGTTACTTATAAGTTCCGCAGTATTCATATAAATCCTCCCTTTTCCGATCCTTCAGCCCCGTATCACCCGGATAACTCCTTATATGTTCTTACCGCCTTTGTCACCCGGGGCGGACGAAGTATCTTTCATTATCTTTTTAACATTCAGATTAAAGTATATACACTAATCCATGAAAATAGAATAAATAATCCTACGCAAAACGTTAAATTTTCTATTTTTAAGAAAGATCATATTGTTGGGTATTACAACCCCCGGAGTATCTGTACGGACCATCACCGACATATTGTTCATTGTAATAAAACATACATTTTGATATACTTAAATGGCTAATATCCACAGATGATATATCAGAAAGTCACAGGTGAAAAATGTATCAGTTCGTCATTTGCGTCCTTTACTTTACAATAATAGGTCTTTTTGCCGTATGCTGGTTTGCGTTAAGAAAGTGGAAAAGCGGTATACATACATATCTCCTTTTCAGCAGTATAGCCAATCTTGTATACAACACCGGCTATCTCCTTCAGCTTCAGGCCCGGACTCAGGAAACCTACGTCATCGCCGTGAAGATGGGATATCTTGGGCGCGTATGGATCGGATTGTCTCTTTTTCTTTTTATCGTCGAATTGTGTGAAACGAAGTTTCCTTCCTTCTTAAGAAATGTTGCCGCATTGAGCCACATTATCATATACGGCACGATCCTCAATCTGGAAAGCAATTCTCTCTACTACAACTACATGGAATTTGTTATGGACGGGGATTTCCCGAAGCTGATACACACCGGCGGGCCTCTTTATTATGTTCAGACCTTCCTTAATCTGTTTTATACGGTTGGCGGGATTTATCTCATCACCCGTGCATTTGTGCGCGAAAGGAACTCAACAACAAAGAAATGCTATTTCGTGATGAGTATTGCAATATATTCCGTAGGTGTATCCTATGTCATCTATTTCTTCAAGCTTGTATCGCTTGCACGTAAATTCGATGTGATGATCATAAGTTTTGCGATATGTACTTTTCTCATGCTGATCGCAATTATTAAATACCGCATGCTGGATCCCAAGGCAGCAGCCAAAAACTACGTCGTTGACGAATTGGCGGAGGAGATCATACTTGCAGACGCAGAAGGCAGTATCACATATTACAACAAACCTGCACAGAGGATGTTTTCGGAGATAGGCAGCAAGGACAATGAGGAAGATTGTGCAAAGGAACTGCTCGATATTTTCCGTGATGCCATCGCAGAAAATAAACCCGTCAGACTGGGCGGGAAAATATACACTCCCAAGGCTAACCGTCTGACAGACAACGGAACTGCCGTCGGCACTCTTTATACCCTGTCCGACGACAGCGAGCACTATCGCTATATGGAAGAGCTTCGTGAGCAGAAAAAGATCGCCGATGACGCGAATGCAGCCAAATCCATGTTTCTCGCAAATATGTCACACGAAATACGCACGCCCATTAACGCCGTGCTTGGTTTTAACGAGTTGATAATCCGCGAATGTTCCGAAGCTAAAGACCGTATATTAAGATCGGGGAATTCCGATCCTGAGTCCGAAACTTCCAAATCATTCGATAATATAAGTACATATGCCGGCAACATCCAGAATGCCGGCTCAAATCTGTTGTCCATCATTAATGACATACTCGATATTTCCAAGATAGAAGCCGGAAAAATGGATATCCTTGAAGCAGCTTACACCCTTAGCTCCCTGTTGAATGATGTAAGTAACCTTGTATTCTTCAAGGCAAGGGAAAAGAATCTTAAATTCATTGCCGAAGTTGATGAAACACTTCCGGATGAGCTGTGGGGAGACAAGGCGCGTGTACGTCAGGTCATTACCAACATTCTTACAAATGCGGTTAAATATACCGACCGTGGAAGTGTTATCATGAAAGTAAGCGGATCCTGTGCCGGCCCCAAAGAACCGGGACAGCTCATACAGCTTAAGATAGAAGTAAAGGACAGCGGCATCGGAATGCATCCGGAGGATCTTGATAAACTGTTCCACAAGTTCCAGCGTCTTGATCTTTCACACAACGGAACCATAGAAGGAACCGGATTGGGACTTGCCATATCTCATCAGATCATTACAATGATGAACGGTTCGATCAGTGTTGAAAGCGAATACGGAAAAGGCTCAGTATTTATTATAGAAGTCCCTCAGAAGATCATATCCTGCGAACCTGTAGGTGATTTCAAGGCTCAGTTCGAAAAGGATATCCTTGCAACGAAAACCTACAAAGAAGCATTCATGGCACCCGATGCCCGTATCCTCGTAGTTGACGATACAAGGGTGAACTTAAAGGTTGCACAGGGACTTCTAAAGAAGACACAGGTTAAGATCGACACCGCCGGCAGCGGAAATGATGCAATAACTCTGGCTAAAGATACCGAATATGATCTTATCCTTATGGATCAGCGTATGCCCGAGATGGACGGAACCGAAGCGCTTAAGATAATACGGGAGCAGGAAGGCGGACGTAACAAAGAAACACCGGTAATATGTCTTACAGCAGACGCTATTATCGGTGCCAGGGAGCGTTATATGGCTGAGGGCTTCACCGATTATCTGGCAAAGCCCATAAATATTCACGAACTCGAGCAGACTCTTATTAAATATCTGCCTTCTGACAAGATCATTTCCGTCTAAGCAGACAGGAAAAATCATGACAAGTCTGACAAATCATGATCCCTGCGATCTCAGAAACCAAGATCCCTTAGTGCCGGGAAACCGTAAGCGCTCCCGGCACTGTTTACAGCACACCTGATCGCTTCGCACATAACTTCTGCGGCAAGAACGCCCACCACATCCTGATCAGCAGACACATTCCCCAGCGAAACAGCATATATGCTGTCACCGTCGGCAGATGTATGAACCGGGTTTATGGATCTGGCATACCCGTCATGGGTCATACCGGCGATCTTACACAACTGTGCCTTCTCAAAATATGCATTCGTCATAACAATGCCCACAGTTGTGTTAGCCGTAAACTTATTTTCCACAACTTCTGTACTTGATCTCATAAGTTCAAGCGTATCTCTGAAGCCGGTTTTATCTTCGTTAAGCAGACCTGCTATCTTCTTACCGCTTTTTTGATCAAATATATCCCCAAGAGCATTAAGAACAACTACCGCTCCTATCTCAAGATCGCCCAGTCTCAATGCGTAACTTCCTACACCTGTCTTCATACAGGTATCCATTCCGCAATATTTACCCACTGTAGCTCCGACACCCGCTCCGAAATTACCATCCCTGTAATTGGGCGCTTCAAACGCAAGCCTTGCAGCTTCATATCCCATTTCACGATCAGGGCGTACTTTCATATCACCCACAGTGAGATCGAAAATATCCGACTGAACTACAAGAGGCACCTTTGTAACACCTACATCGAAGCCGATATCATGCTCCTCAAGATATGCCTGCACTCCGCCCGCAGCATCCAGTCCGAAGGCACTTCCTCCCGCAAGAACTATCCCATGTACAACATTGGCCGCCATCAGCGGGTTAAGAAGCTGGCTGTCTCTTGAAGCCGGACCTCCTCCTCTTACATCAAGTCCCGCTCTCATCCCCCGCTCGCTTATAAATACCGTACACCCCGTGGCAGCCTCATTATTCTCAACCTGACCGATCCTTATTCCCTTTATTTCGTTAACAGATATATTCATTTTATTATGTACCTCCTGTTAAAAATTCCTGCATTTATGCTTCTAATTTATCATAACTCTCTTTTGTAATCAAACTTCAAAATAGGCGCCGGATATATATCCGGCGCCTACTGTTTAATTTATTCTATACATTTTCCGGAAGTCTGAGACTATTTAACCTCGTCCTTCTTTTTCCTGCTGCTGATCAGCCATACTATCGTACCTACACATGCTATAAGCAGTGCAAGCCAAAGTGCTATAGTACTTGCATCTCCCGTTGCAGGGCCTGTCCTTGCTCCGAGTACTCCCTTCTTCGGTGCACTCCTTACTCCGAGCACTCCCGATACCTTCTCGGCTATAGGCTCTCTTACTCCGGCCACTCCGCTCTCCTTCTCTTTCTCGGGATTTGTGATGTTTCCGAGGCTTATGGTTGACGGGCCAACATTGTCTGCTCCGACCGTGAAGGTGTATGCAATTGAGTCGCCGCTTATGTCACGGGCGATCTCATATCCTTCGGGTGCTTCCGTCTCCACGAAGAAGTAATCATCCCAAGGCAGGTCGCTTACGGTTATACGTCCGCTCGAATCCGTTGTGTACGTTCCGTACCTGTAGTATGAATCCGTGAATACCGTGCTCGCCGCTGCCTGTCCCGATGACCTCGGTGTCTTCGAATACAGCTCAAATACTGCTCCCGAAAGAACCTTGTTTCCGTCCTCGCTTACCTTCGTCAGTGTTACCGATCCGAGCTTCCTTGCATCTGTAAAGCTTACATCTGCTTCCATACCCTGTTCGCTGATGGTAAATGCCACTGTTCCGCTCTTAAGCTCATATCCTGCCGGTGCCTTCGTCTCCTTGAAGTAGTATGAACCGTAAGGTATCTCAGCTATCTTAAGCTCTCCGTCGCTGTTTACTGCCAGCGTGGTTATTCCTATACCATCCTTTGCGAAGGTATAATCACCTGTATTTCCGGTTACATGCTGGAGCTTTCCGTCCTGGCTGTACAGTTCAAACTCTGCTCCCGCAAGCTTCTCACGGGTTGACTCGTCAAGCTTCGTAAGGATCACCGAACCGAGGATCGGATCGTCGAACATCTCTACCTTCTGCTCTACTCCGTCAAGCCCTACCT
>CAMORO010000055.1 GCA_946623875.1 uncultured Lachnospiraceae bacterium
TCCAAGACACCCGCACAGAGATGGGGACATACCGAAGATCTTATGGGCCTTGCCGTATTCCTTGCCTCACCTGCTTCAGACTTCATCAACGGTCAGGTTATCTATATTGACGGCGGTATCTCGGCTTACATCGGACAGGATCCATCCAATCTTGATGAGTCCAAATTCGCTGCCGAAGAAGAAAACGAGAATATCATAGTCAAGGATTGATCACATTGCAATTATCGTTGGCATTTTGCCACTTGAACCCCCACGGAGACCGGATATTTACCCGGTCTCCGATTGTATTATAAACATGAGCACACCCAATCAGGCAAAGTGGCGGAACTCCCGTTATACAGATTATAGAGAAAAAATATTATATTTCCTCGTTTTATTTATATATATGTAGTATAATGAAACCGTGTGCATTCAACTGCAGAAATTTACAGTGACTATATGAAGAAAAATCTTATATCAGATTATGATGACAGACAATATATGGTTCAAAATGATTATGAGCTCTATTATTACCGTGACACAGGTCCGGTTAAGAGAACAGGTCTTCACACCCATACGAACCATGAGTTCTATTTCTTTATTGACGGTAATGTCGAGGTAAAGATCGGACAAAAGAATTACACCATGTCATACGGAGATATCTTTTTTGTTCCCCCAAACACTTCACACGGGGTTTTTGTTAAGAACTTTGACATCCCTTACCGGCGCTTTGATATGTGGATAAGTGAACCTTTTTTTAATCTTCTGGTTGAGGAATATCCTGATCTTAACTACTTCCCCGACCTTGCAATAAAGGAAGAATGTTACCTCATTCATGCGGAAAGGACTGCATTCAGTCTTATTCTGAACCGGCTCTACAGCATTATCGAAGAACAGCAGGGAAGTCGTTTTGGCCGGGATGCACGTATACTTTTACTTATCGCGGATCTCGGTCTTACAATAAACCGTCTGGCATATGAACAGTTTAACAGGCAGCAGATCCCCCTGCAGGATTCACTGTATAATAACATCTGCGCGTATATAGACAATAACATAGACGAAGAATTATCTCTCGACAGGATAGCCGATCATTTCTTCCTGAGCAAATATTATCTGTCTCATGTTTTCAAGGAAAATATAGGTATTTCGATACATAAGTATATTACCAAAAGGCGGCTTATCCTGTGCCATGATGAGATAGTTGCGGGAATACCCGCATCTTTGGTATGCCATCAGCATGGCTTTGATGATTACTCAAGCTTCTACCGTGCGTTCAAGAAAGAATATGGGATGTCACCGAATACTCTTGCACAACGCGCAAGGCTTGATATTGCCGGAACCAGGTAGGAAACCAGGGAGAAAACCATGAAGGCAGGTGTTACCTTTTTATATCATAGTTCATCTTCATTATATTGCGTATTGCATCTTCATCATCTGTAATATTTCCGTCACCGCGTATGGTATGCTTGATAACACTGCTTGCCGTCGCGAAATCAACCGTCTCCTGAGGCTCATATCCCTTTATCATCGCATAGATAAGTCCGCTGGCAAAAGCATCACCCCCACCTACCCTGTCAAGAATATTGAACCTGTATGTTTTGCTCTCATACGTATTGCCCCTGTAATACATATAGGCCTTAAGGCTGTTCTCGCTTCCGGAATGAACATAACGCACATGACGCGCAATACAGGATATACCGGGATACCTCTTCACAAACTCCTTAAATACCTTCTCCTGCTGTGAAAAATCCGGCTGCAGAGGTATATCATCCTTAATATCGCCCTTACTGTGGTCATTGTCATCCTTCCACAGATGATAGGGCTCTATACCCATCAGAACATCAACATACGGAAGACATTCCGTGCAAAAATCCCTTGCCTTTTCCCAGCTCCACAGCTTGGCTCTGAAATTACCGTCAAAGCTTACGGTAAGGCCAAGGCGTTTAGCTGCCTTAAGGCAGTTCATGACAAATCCCGCACAACTGTCAGACAGAGCGGGTGTTATCCCCGATAAATGAAGCCAGTCATAGTCCTTAAGCAATTTCTCGATATCAATCTTACCGAAATCATATTCAGTAACCGCACTGTGCTTTCTGTCATAGGTTACTTTACTTGGTCTTATACCGTATCCGGTTTCAAGATAATATGTTCCGAGCCTGTGTGTCGGGGTCTCCTCGGGAGTTGAAAGAATTACGGGTGAACAGTGCACATCATTACTCCTCAACATCCTTATCGCACTCTTACCGAGACTGTTATTGGGTACCACCGAAAAAAAGGAGGAATCTATGCCAAGATTGGCGAGAGCGAGGGCTATATTTGCCTCGCTCCCTCCATAACTTGCTTCAAATTCATTGGCAGCCCTTATCTTATTATAGTTCGGAGGCGTCAGCCTCAACATTATTTCACCTGCTGTGATAAACCTCATATAGTCTGCTCCACGGAATTTATTTATTTCCTTACAAGATGGATCGCAAAGCCGCCGAATTCACCCTCAAGATAGATAACCTTCGTACCCTTGTCATCACTGCTTCTCGTACTCTCATCGAACTTCGCACCTGCTCTTGACAGATGATATACAGCTCTGTCAACATTGAGCGTTGATATCGCTATATGTCCGTGTGTACCCTTACCTGCGCTCTTCATGATCTCGAATTCTTTGCCGGCAAATATTGAGCTGTTACCGGGCTTATACTCAAGATCAAACAGAGCACATAAGGTTTTGGCTGTCGTCTCTGCTTCCTTTTCATCCGTGCTGT
This sequence comes from uncultured Lachnospiraceae bacterium, assembly GCA_946623875.1. Classification (GTDB taxonomy): domain Bacteria; phylum Bacillota; class Clostridia; order Lachnospirales; family Lachnospiraceae; genus UBA2868. The sequence continues at coordinate 2,736 of CAMORO010000055.1, forward strand.
TGATACCTATATGCCTGAGTTCCAGTCCGAGCATATTTTTAACGGCAGCCTTGCAGATGGCTGTTATCTCATCCCATTTCTCACCTTCGATAAGATCCTTCTTAACCATCCATGTACCGCCGCACGCAAGTATCTGATGGAAGCTCATGTAATTAACAAGATTCGCCGTATTTACTCCTCCTGTAGGCATCCATTTAAGATTTTTGTAAGGTCCGGCAAGGGCCTTAAGCTTATCGACTCCCCCGTTCTGTTCGGCCGGGAAGAACTTAACAGCCTCCAGGCCAAGTGACATAGCCTGCTCCATTTCGCCTGCGGTTGCCGTACCCGGGAGCATGCATACACCCTTGTCAAGCACATACTTTGTTATCTCGGGATTAAATCCGGGACTTACTATAAAGCTGACACCTGCATCTATGGCTCTGTCTGCCTGCTCCTTTGTAAGAACAGTACCTGCTCCCACTATCATTTCCGGAACCTCTGACACGATCGCCTTTATCGCATCGGCCGCAGCCTCTGTACGGAAGGTAACCTCTGCTGCGGGCAGACCTCCCTTAACCAGTGCCTTGGCAAGCGGTACCGCCTTCTTCGCATCATCAATCGCTATAACAGGTACGATTCCGATATCATGGATCCTGTTTAGTAAATCGTTCAATTTATTCACTCCTTCCAATTTCTTTATCATTTAATTCAGCAATTATATAAAATCTTCTCTCATAGGCGTAAAGATATCAAGAAGCTTTACATTGGTAAGACATTCGATACCATGCATCACATTAGGAGCGACAATATATGTATCTCCAGCATTAAGTGTAACATCTTCGCTTCCTTCTTCCTTATAGATAAGAGAACCTTCAATAACATAGCCAATCTGCTCATGGGGATGCTTATGCATTTCACCCACTGCGCCCTTCTCAAACCTAAGTTCAACATTCATAATGTTGTCGCTGTACGCAAGAACCTTACGCCGTACTCCGCCGCCAAGATCCTTGTATTCCTTATCTTTGTTGTAAATATACATAGTTATATGCTCTCCTTTTCCACCTGTAAACGGGATATTCTCAGATCATTTTACTCCTGAGCCGTCTCAGTATTCTGCTTAAACAGTGACGGCCTGCTTTTCTTTATCTCTTCTATATCCTTTTCGAAGAACCAGATATGATCATGCAGAAGCTTACGGTATGTTTCCTTTTCCCTGTCACCAATACTTTTCACCAACTGCTCGTGAGACTCAAGAGTCCTGTCATTATAAGATTTCTCCATGATTATAAGAAATCTTATTCTGTTATAATGAGCCATTGTATTAGCCACAAGCTCGGCAGCCAGCTTCTGCCCCGCCACATAATATGTAACGGCATGAAATTCGTTATCATATCTTAAATAATCATAGGTTTTGAATGGATCGTTCATTTCATCCGATATCTCTTCCATCTGCCGGCAGTATTCCCGCATCTTTCCGATATCATCTTCCGTAACATTCTCAAACAGACCGTCTACCACACCCATCTCAAGAGCTCTTCTGACAAACCACTCCTGCTTAGCCCTGTCACCGTCTATCTTGGACACCACAGACCCAACCTGTGGGTATATATCCACCAATCCCTCTGTTTCCAGCTTAACAAGAGCCTCTCTTGCCGGTGTGCGGCTGACATTATATCTGTCAGCGATCTTCGCTGCCGACAACAGCTCACCGGGCATCAGAGAAAGAGTCATTATATCCCGTTTAAGGTTTTCATATGTCAGGGAATTTAAAGATTCTACCATACATACCTCCCCGGAATCATTCTTTCTTATGGTCGTCAGATACCAAAATATCTCTTCGCATTGTTGTAGGAAATGCCTTCAACAATCTTCTTAAGTGCTTTCTCATCACATGGGTACTCGCCGTTCTCAACCCATCCCCCTATGAGATTACACATTATCCTTCTGAAATAATCATGTCTGGTATATGACAGGAAAGATCTTGAATCCGTGAGCATGCCTATGAAATTGCCAAGGAGCCCCAGGTTCGCAAGTGACTTCATCTGCTCCTCCATACCTGATTTCGAATCATTGAACCACCATGCCGGACCGTGCTGTATCTTACCGGGAACCTCTGATGACTGGAAACAGCCGAGTATGGTTCCTATCTGTTCGTTGTCAGCCGGATTAAGTGAGAAAATGATGGTCTTGGGAAGTTCTCCCGTCATATCAAGCTCTGACAGAAGATTGGCTATATTACCGCCGCAGGTGTTCTGGGCGATCATATCATAACCCGTATCCGGTCCAAGCTTTTTAAACATCCTCTCATTCATATTTCTTAAGCATGAGTAATGCAGCTCCATGGCTATATTATGCTTGTGATATGCCTTGCCCACAGCAATAAGAACGGCTGTCTGATAACCTTCAGCTTCTTCTGTGCTTACAGGCTCACTGTTCATGGCCTTCTTAAAGGCTGCATCGCATACCTCCATCGGGAGCTTTCTGAACGGAACATAATCAAGACCGTGATCTGAAGCAACACATCCGTGAGCTGCGAAGAAGTCAATCCTGTTTACAAGCGCGTCAATTACATCCTGTGTGGAATCAAGACTCTCCTTTCCCACTGCCTTTGCAAGGTTTCCTATATATTCCTTAAAGCCTGCCTTATTGATATTGATGGCCTTATCCGGTCTGAAGGAAGGCCTTACAAGGAAGTCAACGCTTTCATCCTTTGCTATTTTTTCATGCCACTCAAGTGAATCGACGGGATCATCGGTTGTTCCCACATAAGCAACATTACTTTGCCTTATCAGACCTCTTGCCGACATGGAAGAGTCGTTCTTAAGCCTGTCATTGCATTTGTTCCATACTGCTTCCGCGTTATCGGCATTAAGCGGTTCATTTATACCGAAATACTTCTTAAGTTCAAGATGGCACCAATGGTACATAGGATTACCTATAGCCATACTGAGCGTATCTGCGAAGCCCTTAAACCTTGCAAGCTCATCCTTTCTTCCGGTTACCAGATCTTCAGCCATACCGTTTGATCTCATGAGCCGCCACTTATAATGGTCTCCGGCGTAGCTTCCGCCTTCCTGCTCTCCTCCAAACCAGACATCGCCGAGGCTGTTGAATTTCACATCCTCATATATCTCCTTCGGGGAAAGATGACAGTGGTAGTCTATTATAGGGAGATTCTCGGCATAATCATGAAACAGATGCTTAGCCGTTTCATTTCCCAATATAAAATCATCATCCATAAATCTCTTCATTTAAGATGTCTCCTCTTCTGTAAAATCATTAATAACTATCTTTAAAACTGCCGGATCAGCGCTGAACCCTGCCGGAAGCGTCTCCGCCCGCAAGCTTCTTAACCTCATCAACACTCACCCTGTTGAAATCGCCTTCAACCGAATGCTTTAATGCTGATGCAGCTACGGCGAATTCGATCGCATCCTGTGTTGAATATCCGTTAACAAGTGAATAGATAAGACCTCCGCCGAAGCTGTCTCCGCCACCCACTCTGTCAACAATATGTAAATGATACTGCTTGGAGAAGCAGTAGTCCTTACCGTCATAGAGCATTCCCTGCCAGTCGTTATCGTTGGCAGATATTGAAGTACGAAGTGTTATCGCCACCTTCTCAAAACCGAACCTGTCGGCAAGCTGCTTCGCTACCGACTTATAACCCTCTGTATTAAGCTTTCCACCTGTAATATCACTTCCCTCTGCTTCAATACCGAATACATCCTTGGCATCTTCTTCATTGGAAATACATACATCCACATACTCGCACAGCTTCGTCATTGCCTCTCTTGCCTGTTCCCTTGTCCACAGCTTTCCTCTGTAATTAAGATCACAGCTTATCTTTACTCCGTGGGCATGAGCTGCCTTGCAGGCATCAAGACAGATGTTTACGAGGTTCTCACCAAGTGCCGGTGTGATACCGGTGAAATGAAACCAGTCAGCTCCTTCAAATATCTTATCCCAGTCAAAATCAGAAGCCGAAGCCTCCTGGATAGCCGAATGCGCTCTGTCATAAATACATACGCTTCCTCTCTGTGAAGCGCCCTTTTCAAGAAAGTATATACCGATCCTGTCGCCGCCTCTTGCAATATGGCTCGTATCAACTCCGAAATATCTCAAGCTGTTTACTGCAGCCTGTCCTATCGCATGTTTTGGGAGTTTGGTAACATAAACGGAATCCATACCGTAATTGGCCAATGAAACCGAAACATTAGCCTCTCCGCCTCCGAATGTTGCCTGCATCTGGTCATCCTGAAAAAACCTGTAGTACCCGTTTGGTGCAAGCCTGAGCATTATCTCTCCAAAAGTTACAATCTTTCCCATTAATGATCCTCCTGTAAATATCCTATTCCTTATCGGCATTCTTTTCCTTATTACCGATCATATCCAAAAGGAAGGCATATAGTTCGTCACGCGTTTCCTTTAATACACTGTTCCTGAGTATATAGCCGTTGCCATCCTCCATATAAATAAGGAGGATGGTCGGCTTCTTTACTGCTGCCCTGACACTCTTCCACTGCTTGTGCTGCTTCCGGCCGTCGGATATTATTGTAATCCCCGCCTGAGAGAAGGCCAACTCAAGCTCAGGATACACCCCGCCAAGAGAAGCCCCGGCACGAAGCCATATGAACAGAGGCTGGATCACAGTAAATGTAAGCAGGAACAGGATCATTACCGTTCTGAAAAGATCCGACGCCTCACTCCACCGGCTTATTATAAGCACTATGGAAGAAACGATGCAGACTATATTGACCACACCCATAAAAGATGAGTAAGCATAATACATTGAAGCCTGCCACAGATCTGAAGTTTTCACACGGTATTTGTAATTAAAATTCATTTCGTCTCCGATTTGTCCCTTTGTATTTCATCAATAATACATCTTAAGATCAATGATCCCTATTGCCTATTTGCTTAACAGGTTCGGAAGGAACATAGCAATGCCCGGTATAAAGGTAACCAGCAAAAGTGTTACTAACATACACAGATAGAACGGAAGTGTAGCCTTAACAACCTTCTCCATCTTGCAATGTCCTACTGCCGATCCGATAAAGAGCACCGCACCAACAGGAGGTGTAAGAAGACCGATACCGCAGTTAAGAACCATGATGATACCGAACTGTATCGGGTTTATACCTATTGAAGTAGCTATAGGAAGAAGGATAGGCGTAGCTATCAGGATGATGGGCGCCATATCCATGATACAGCCAAGGAACAAAAGTATAACGTCGATCAGTATCGCTATTACATACGGATTGCTTGACACTCCGAGAATGGCCTTACTTGCCATATCCGGAACATGAAGCCTTGTAAGGCAGAAGCCGAATACCGCTGATGTTGAAATAAGAATAAGAACGATCGACAGTGTATCGATACATTTATCAAGCGCATACCATACACCCTTCCAGTTAAGACCCTTGTAAATATATACCGATACGATAAGACTGTATATAACAGCGATAGCTGCTGACTCTGTTGCAGTAAACACGCCGGCTACTACACCGATAACAACTATGACAACCGCCGCAAGAGCCCAGAAGGAAGTAAGGAACTGCTTACCGAGACGCTTGATGGAGAACTTATCGCCCTTGGGATAATTACGCTTCTTGGAAATGATATATGATCCTACCATAAGGGAAACTGCAAGCAGAGCTCCGGGTATATAACCTGCAAGGAAAAGGGCTCCGACCGATACCCCACCGGCACTCATGGCATATATGACCATATTGTGACTGGGCGGAACAAGAAGTCCCTCACATGATGAAGTAATGGTAACAGCGGTAGAGAAGTCATCATCATACCCCTGATCTACCATCATGGGGATCATGATAGATCCTATTGATGCTGTATCTGCCGCTGCGGATCCGGATATTCCTCCGAAGAAATAAGAAGCCACAATGTTAACCATGGCCATACCGCCTGTCATCCATCCTACAATGGAATCGGCAAGCGCTATCAGCTTATCGGAAATACCTCCGGTTCCCATAAGAACACCCATTGTAATAAAGAAGGGAACCGCCATAAGCGAGAATGAACTGATTCCCTTAACCATATACTGGCACATGGTAGCCAATGACTGACCCTGAACCAAAAGACAGAGCACGGATGAGATTCCTACCGAAAAAGCTATAGGGAAACGCATAAGCACCATCAGCAGGAAGCTTCCGAGCAATACGATTATCGCAAGTGTCTGTGTACTCATTATTTATCACTCTCCTTTCCTTCCGCCGCTGCTTCTTCTGCTGCAGCCTTCTTAAGTGCTTCGGCTATTTCATCATTCTTGTCTTCTACAGCGCCTGCCATATAGTCTGTCTTAAGGACTATGGATTTGATATGTGCATAGAGCGTCTCAAGCTGGAAGACTATCATTGCCACACCCGCAACCGGAACCGGGAGATACATCCATATCCTGGATACCTTGGGCATGGATACATAAGTACCCTTGGCTCCGATGGTAGATGCGTAATTGGCACCTACAACAAGCATTATTATGGCAAACGCCAGTACCATGATATCCGCAAGCAGATCCAGAAACTTAAGCAATCCGTCAGGCAGATAACGGTCAAAGGCCGTCATCCTTATATGTGCCCCGCGTCTTATCGCCAGTGCGGCTGAGAGAACAGCCATGTATGACATAAGCGTGAGCACTACTTCCTCCGACCATGAAGGATCAGGGATAAATGATATATAACGACCCATTACAGCCATTGATGTGATCAATATGTCGGCAATAAGCAGAAGCTTACATATGACTAAGACCACCTTGTATACCCCATCATATACGGGCTTGATCTTATCTAATTTCTCAAACATAAGAACATCTTCTCCTTCTTTTATTTACAATAAGGGCACAGCACCTGCTGATGCTGTGCCCACAATCACAACTTATTAACCGTATAAAGCCCAGTGTGATCTATTTTACTGCATGTCAAGTATCTGCTGATACAGATCCTTAAGCTCATCTGTGTTAACCTGCTCCTCAATAACCTTTGCAACTGCATCCTGCCAAGGCTTGATATCGCTTACTTCAACAACATTACATCCTTCATCCTTAAGCTGCTGAAGAACTTCAGCTTCCTTATCTGCCGAAATCTCCTTGCAGTACTGACCTGCAAGCTTACCTGCTTCCATCATAGCTTCCTGCTGAGCCGGTGTCATCTTATTCCAAGCTGAGTCAGTGATGATAACCTCAATAGCACCAAGTGTATGTCCGTCAAGGATTATGTTGTTTGCTACCTCAGGGAATGCGTTTGACTTATAGTTGGCAATAGGCTGCTCTGCTGCATCAACAACGCCTGTCTGGAGTGCTGAATAAAGCTCACCGAAAGCAACAACTGTAGGTGAAGCGCCAAGACCTTCTACAAGACCGTTCATAACAGGGTCATTGGAAACACGGATCTTCATACCTGCAAGATCGCCGATCTCCTTAACTTCCTTAACAGAGAAGAAATGACGGAAACCTTCCTCGCCGTAGAACAGACCACGTACGCCTGCGCCGTTCTTCTGAGGCTCCTCAAGGAATTCCTGAGCAAGATCGCTCTGTGCGAAATTCCAGAAATGATCTCTGCTTACGAAAGTATAAGGCAGTGAAAGAAGTAATGACTTGGTTCCGCCGTAGCTTGTAAGTGAGAATGCCGAAATACGTGAAATATCGCAGATACCGTTGTCAGCAAGCATACCGTCAAGGATATCGTTCTCTGAACCGAGAACACCGCCTGCCTGAAGGTCGATCTTGATCGAACCGCCGGAAAGCCTTTCAACTTCTTCCTTGAACTTGGTGTCTGTCATACCAACGATAGTGTCAAGGGGATTAACCTCAGCCATAACAAATGTAACCTCGGGATCCCCAGCTGCTGCTGCATCTGATGCGGGCTCTGCTGCTGCATCCTCAGCAGGCTCCTCTGCTGTCTCTTCAGCAGGCTCCTCAGCCTTTTCCTCAGCCGGTGCCTCTGCTGCAGGAGCTGCAGGAGCTGCAGGTGCTGCAGGTGCTGACGATTCGGATGAACTCTGAAGACCACATCCTGCGAGAATCGATGATACCATCGTTGCAGCCAGAACAACTGATAATAACTTTTTCTTCATAAGTATTTCCTCCTTAAGAAATATATTGTTTTTGCCGACAGTCGGCATGCCGTTCCATTCACAAATCCTTAGTCTCTGTTATTCGAAATCAGGATGCCTTTCGTCTGACATGTTAGATTATGATAAGAGTTTAACATGCTAGTATGCAAGAGTAAATATGTAAAAATATACAGAATAAATTTCCCTTTTTAGTGCATTTTCACAATAACCCACAAATCAGCAGCATTTCTGCCTCCAGTATATCGGAAGTTCCGGCCTTCTCAGCCCGCAGTCCATGCGCTCCGGGGGGAAACACGGGCGAAAGCCCTTACCGGAAAGTATTATCCTGACATAGTCCGTTTCCGACATTATGCACTCATCCGTTTCCATTGCAAACACTTTGCCTTCTGTCAGTGCATCCGTTGTATGTATATCCGAGCCGCAGGTCATGCGGACTTTGTGTGTTCGTGCATACTCATAAGCCAGCCTGTCCATATAGGGCTCATTACCGGCATTTGCAACCTCCCATGCATCACAGTGGTCCGGATGCAGTACAATTTCCCTCATATATCCTCTCTCCCTGAAAGGATGTGCCTGAACTACCAGACCCCCTTCACTGTGGACAAGCTCATACTGCTGCTCCTGAGTAAGCCTTATTATCTCGGGATGAAGATGCAGCCAATCGGGAGACAGACCATAAATAAGAAAATCCTCTCCGGTACCATAGGTACTCTCCCACCCGAAAAACACCTTAATACCGACAAGGCGCGCTGCTTTCAGTGTATTGTAATAGCTCCTGCAGTAACCATCAACCCACTCATCCCACGGAAGCTCTCTGTCAATACAGGTATTTCCGAGATAGAAATGATCCGTCACAAATATTCCGTCATATCCCAATTTCCTGTAGCCTTCAAGATACTCCCATCCCTCGGAACGCCCGCATCTCGAAGATTCTGATGTATGCAGGTGAGTCTCATATAAATATGGCATTGTTAACTCCTTTTTACTACGTTTATTGTACTGCGATCATTACTCCACAGCAGTAATGATAATGATATCATGTTTTTACTTTGCTTTCCTGATACCTACTACCACGAACCGTCCGTTGTGGACATGGTAGCTGCAGGTTGAGAGAGTCACAAATTCATCACCCCATTCCGCATCAATCCCCATATCGTACACGGACCTCTCCTTAACATTCCTTGCAAAGTACTCCCAGTCATCCCTGTCGGAGAGATCGTTGTAGTAATAATATCTGAACCTCCCCCTGTCATTATCTTTCTCGGGACGCCAGATATCGAGATCTCCGAAATCCTCCCATAAATCTATGTCATTCAGGGTAAGCTCCTCAGGCTCTACAATCTGACCTTCCTCAGCTTTTTCTTCGATAGCAGCCTCGTTTATCTGCGCATCGGCCTCGGCTCTGTCCTCCTCGGTCTCAAGTTCATCCTCGTCGATCTGAGAATAGAATACACCGTACAGCTCATATTCCCGCTCCTCGTACAGCGTGTCAAAATGTATGGTATGATGGCTGCGCCCGTATGATTCTTTCTTGAACTTCGACAGCGAACCAAAGGCAGTCCCGTCCTTCATATTGTGGCCGTAGATCAGGGTATTGTTAAACCCCTCCTGCCAGTTTATCGCAATAAAAAGAGTCCCGGATGAAGATTCGCTCCCGTCGATCGCTCTGTGAAGGAAATAATTCTGACTTCCCGGCGTATATACCACAGGTACATCTATAACAGTATCATCAATCTTAAGCCATCCGGCGACATAAGGATTAATCTGAAGAAGCTCCCTGTACTTTTCGAGTGGTTCGGCAGGCTTATACACTATGTTGAATTCGGCATCAAGCGGAGCCTGTTCGGAGCCTGTGCCCTGTACGGTTCCCGATGCATGCGAAGGATCTGCGGCCTGTTCCCGGCCGGGTGCCTGCGTGGAATCTGCGGTCTGCTCAGATTCCGGATCCTGCGAAGCCGTGCTCACCTCATTTACAGCCTTCTTGCCTGTACATCCGCATAATATAACGGCTGTTATAATAGTTATCAGAAATAATCGACCATGTTTTCCATTCATATATCAACTGCCTTTCGACCATTATTTTTCAATGGATTTCCTGTTCCGAATAGTTATACCACACAGAAAATTATACCGTATTCTTCCATAAAAGAAAAATATATGTTCCTATTTTTTTGATACAGATAATGCAACTCTCCTTCCGGCATGTTAGAATGTATCCAACATAAACAAACGGATGAATGATCATCCTTAACGAAAGGAGAAAATTATGTCACTATCATCAATTGCCATTACCGCAATAATCATTCTTCTTGTAATCGTTGTAGCAGCCGGATATGTCAAGGCACCTCCGGATAAAGCGTTTATAATATCCGGTCTGCGTGCCAAACCCCGCATCCTCATCGGCCGCGCCGGGATCAAGCTCCCCTTCCTCGAGAGGGTTGACCGACTGTATCTTGGACAGATGACGGTAGATATTAAAACCGAGCAGTCAGTGCCGACGAATGATTTTATCAACGTAAATGTAGACGCCGTTGCAAAAGTCAGGATAGGCACGGATGCGGATGCCATTCAGCTTGCAGCCAAGAACTTCCTTAACAAGACTTCGCAACAGATCACCGAGGATCTTAAGGATTCACTGCAGGGTAATATGCGTGAGATAATCGGTACGCTGGCGCTTAAGACTATCAATACCGACCGTGATTCATTCTCCGATCAGGTTATGGAAAAGGCTTCGAGGGATATGAACAAGCTGGGGATCGAGATCCTTTCATGCAACATCCAGAATGTAACCGATGAGAACGGTCTCATAAGTGATCTCGGTATGGACAATACGGCCAAGATCAAGAAGGACGCCGCTATCGCCAAGGCACAGGCGGACCGTGATGTCGCCATCGCCAAGGCCGAAGCCGACAAGGCAGCCAATGATGCGCGTGTTCTTGCACAGACCGAAATAGCCGAGAAGAACAATGCTCTTGCCATCAAGCAGGCTGAACTTAAGAAGGAAGCGGATACCAAGAATGCCGAGGCAGATGCTGCTTACGAAATCCAGAAACAGGAACAGGAGAAATCGATCCAGACGGCTACAGTAAATGCGCAGATCGCCAAGGCGGAACGCGAAGCCGAGCTCAAACAGCGCGAAGTAAGCGTTAAGCAGCAGGAACTCGCGGCCCAGATAGAGAAGCAGGCCGATGCTGAGAAATACAGGGCTGAGAAGGCAGCTGAAGCAGAGCTTGTAAAACGTCAGAAGAACGCCGAAGCAGAAAAATACGAACAGGAAAAGGATGCCGAAGCAAAGAAGGCACAGGCAGAAGCCCAGAAGTATGCTGCCGAGCAGGAGGCCGCAGGTATCAAGGCAAAATATGATGCGGAAGCTGCAGGTATCGCTGCAAAGGGTCTTGCAGAAGCCGAAGCGATCAAGGCCAAGGGTCTTGCGGAAGCCGAAGCCCTGGAAAAGAAGGCCGAAGCATACAGAAAATACAATGGTGCGGCAATGGCCGAAATGATGATCAAAATAATGCCCCAGATGGCCGCAGAAATTGCCAAACCTCTCTCACAGATCGACAAGATCAATATTTACGGTACCGGCGACGGTTCTAACGGAGCAAGTCAGATATCCGGCAACATGCCCATAGTCATGAAGCAGGTATTTGATACAATGAGTGAAGCTACCGGGGTTGACTTTACCGAAATAATGCGGGCAGGAACCTATGATGCAAAGGTTAACCGGAACATCAATCTGTCAGGTGACGGCGTGAACGTACAGGTTAACGAACCGGATAAACACGTGAACACAGCCGACGCTTCGTAAATCCCACAACTATTAAAGACGGGAGACACATAAGTGTCTCCCGTCTTTTGTTTTCCGGTTCTCATGGTTACCATTATTCATCGATTTGACGTGTCATTCGGAACGCTGACTCCTTCCATCAGTTCTCTTTGTGTCATACGTTACGGTTACCGGCAAGAACCTCACGGTAGTCCTCAAGGTTCTTCTTAAGCAGCCTTGGTATATCAAGCTCATACGGACATTTCGGAAGGCAGGCTCCGCAGGATATGCACTCCTCAATCCTTGCCATTTCTTTCTGCCAGTGCTCACCGAGCCATCCGGCACTGGGTGAACGCCGAAGCAACAGGCTCATCCTGTTACACTGATTGATCTGTATACCCACCGTACACGGCATACAGTAACCGCATCCGCGGCAGAACTCACCACCAAGCTCTTTCCTTTCGGAGTCGATAAATGACCTGATCTCATCATCCATCTTTGGTGTATCTTCCATATATGAAAGCCACTCATCAAGCTCGCTTTCCTTCTGTATCCCCCAGATGGGAACCGTCCCGTCGAACTGACTCACGAACGCCATGGCAGCCCTTGAATTCGTTATAAGACCGCCCGCAAGACCTTTCATGCATATAACACCGACATTGTTCTTAACACACAGCTTTATCAGTTCGATCTCCTGCTCATCGGCCAGATAGCTGATGGGATACTGGACAGTTTCATACAGCCCCGATTCCGCAAGTTCTCTTGCTATTCCGATCTTGTGGGCAGTTCCGCCTATATGCCTTATCTTCCCCTGTGCCTTTGCCTCAAGCATGCATTCATACATTCCAGTGCCATCCCCGGGCCTGAAACATCTGCCCATAAGATGGAATTGATATATGTCCAGGTAATCGGTCTTTAAATTAGTAAGCGTAGTTTCAAGATCTTTCCAAAATCCCTCGGGGGTTGTTGACGTGGTCTTGCTCGCAATGAATATTTCCTCCCGATCAACATAACCGTTACCGAAGGCCTCTCCCAGCTTTACTTCACTGTCACTGTATGCCCTCGCCGTATCGAAGAACCTCATTCCCCCGTCATATGCCTTTCGCAATATCTTAACCGCTTCCTTAAGATCCACGCGCTGTATCGGCAGTGCCCCAAATCCATTCTGCACTACTTTTATCCCTGTACTTCCAAGTGTTATTTCTCTCATATTTTCTCCTCCGTAATTCGTCATTTGTCATAAGGGGAACAGCTTACGGTATGCATCCGTTAACACTTATGATTTTAGCATCATAATTCCCCCTGTAAAAGTCCCATTTTTCAAATAGTTACCTCAGTTTTTTGTAAAAAAACCATAAAAATATATACATAAAAACACAATATATGGTACAATTTACACATGCGGTCTTTTGTGACTTATTTCGTGTTCAAAATGCACTTATATGTCACGCCGGATCGATATCCAAACTACGTGAAATAAACCGGAGGGAGAAAAAATGAGTCTAGTATAGCCCTTTCCAATTAACTATACATTTTCGAAAAGAGCATCAACCTGAACCTTCTCAGATGGGTCGATATCATCGAGATGCCAACTCCATTTGTACACGATTGGATCAGCGTTTATCTCTTCGAAATATTTGTATATTCGGCTGACAAGTTCATCCTTTGTTTGTACACGTATTCCTTTCAGAACTTGTTTTGTCATCTTGCTAAAAAAACCTTCAACAAGGTTAAGCCATGAAGCATGCTTTGGCGTAAATACAAATTCAAATCGATTCGGAACGGATGCAACATACACCTGGACTTTTTCAGATTTATGCACACTGAGATTGTCTAAAATCAGGCGTATTTTATCGCCCTGTGGATATTTTGAGTCAAGTATTTTTAAAAACTCGATATAGTCATCGCTGTTATGTGTATCCTTTACCAGCGGTATTGCTTCTCCGGTTTGCAGGTCTATTCCTGCAAGTAATGATACCGTACCGAAACGTTTATATTCATAGTCTCGTTTAATGACACCATTTTCTTCAGATGGCATTAGATCCTCAGCAACATTTGCTATCGCCTGTATGCCTGGTTTTTCATCGTACGACAATACATGAGTGATCTGTCCATCTCCATAGGAAATGAGATTGCCGTCCTCATCAAACTGCATGGCCAGCTGCTTATATACCAAGAGTACATTATGCATCTTCTGGTCAAAATATGGATCCCGTCTTTCACAATAGTACTGTATCCGAAAAGGCTTGATGTTGCTTTTGTTCAGAATTTTATAAATACCGGATTCAGTTATGGTAGAGAGTCTTTCGTAGCCGGCTTCCTTGGCATGAGATCTTATATGCTTTGTGAGGGAACTTGTAGTCCATGTTTCTGATGCATATCCAAGATCCTTAGGTTTCATACATGCCACGCTTATAAGCCATGTACGTGCCTCGCCGGTGATTTCTTCTTTTCGGCCTCGGCCTTCACTTACACTTAGCAGATTTTCTAGCGAATCTTCCGGTGTACGCTGACGGTATTTCTTTATCCAGAGCTCAGCGGTATGGCGGCTGATACCTAATTCACCAGCTATATCGGAGGCGGATTTGCCTTGTTCCTTAAGCAACAGTATTTGTGCCCGCTGAGCTATTAAAACAGGAGTCATCCCTGACTTCGCAAGTTTTTCTAATGTACTTCTGTGTTCGGGATCTATTACAAATTTCATATAGATATACCATCCTTCATTTGATATATCTATATGATATCATAAAAGTCATAAATGTACAACTAATTAGAAAGTACTATACTAGTACAAACCAATGACAATTGTATAGGGTGTAATCGCTGTATAAAGGCATGCAGCAGCATGGGTGCCAACATAGCAGTTGAAAAGGGTCGTTTGAATATTATCGATGTAGACCCCGACAGATGTATCGCCTGCGGAGCCTGTCTTGATGCCTGCGAGCATAATGCAAGAGAGTATGTTGATGATGTTGACAGGTTCTTCGAAGATCTTAAGAAGGGAACAAAGATTTCGGTACTCATAGCTCCTGCATTTCTGGCCAATTATCCCAATGAATACGAGAAATATCTCGGCATGCTGAAGAAGCTTGGAGTCAACCGCTTCATAAGCGTATCCTTCGGTGCCGATATTACAACATGGGGCTACATCAACTATATTGCAAAGAACAATTACTACGGCAGTATCTCACAGCCCTGCCCCGCAGTTGTCGGATACATTGAGCGCTTCACTCCCGAGCTCCTTCCCAAGCTTATGCCGGTGCAGTCACCGATGATGTGCGCTGCCATATATGTAAACAAATATATGAAAGTCACGGACAAGCTGGCTTTCATAAGTCCCTGCATTGCCAAGAAAAATGAGATAGATGACCCCAATAACAAGGGTTATGTATTATACAACCTCACCTTCAAGCATCTTGTTAAGTATCTTAAGGAGAATCCGGTAAGCGGCTATACTCCTTATAATGATGAGATAGAATACGGTCTCGGTTCCATCTATCCGATGCCCGGAGGACTTAAGGAGAATGTATACTGGCTCCTCGGGGAAGATGCTCTTGTACGCCAGATGGAGGGCGAGCATCATATGTACGAGTTCCTTCAGCGCAACAAGGAGCGTCTGCGTGGCGGAAGAACTCCCTATCTCTTTGTCGATGCCCTCAACTGTACCAACGGTTGTCTGTACGGACCCGGCACGGAAGCAAGAGCCAGCATGAATGAGGACGTTTTCATGGCCATCCAGCGCATCAAAAAAGACAGCAAGAATGAATCCGGCAGATCCGCATGGGGACGAAACATAACACCCAAAAAGAGGCTGGAAATGCTCAATAAACAGTTCGCCAACCTTGATCTTAATGACTTTGTAAGGAAATATACAGACAGGAGCGCCACATGCTCATACAGGATCCCAAGTGAAAAAGAGCTTGACGAAATATACACAAAGCTCAAAAAGGATACTCAGGATAAGCGCACCATCGATTGCGGCTGCTGCGGATACGAATCATGCCGCCAGATGGCTATCGCCATTGCCAACGGCTTCAGTCACGTTCACAACTGTGTTCATTATATCAGGGATCGTGCTTACGAAGAAAAGGATCGTGCGATCGCTCTGTCCGAAGAGGTTAAACAGGCTCATGAGAAAATGAATGCCAAGAAAATGTCGCTTGCCGATGAGATAAGCGATAACTTCTCCACTCTCAAGGAATCGATATCTCAGATCGAGACAACAAGCAATGACAATGCCATACAGACTTCGGGTATCTCCGATGCCATGTCTGAAGTTGACAAATTTGCCACAGAACTTAAGGATGTGCTCGAAACCATCGAAGGATATCTACAGAAGCTCGAAACCAACAACACCGATGTCATCGCAATATCTTCGCAGACCAATCTTCTTGCCCTCAACGCATCGATCGAGGCAGCCCGCGCCGGAGAAACGGGAAGAGGCTTCGCCGTTGTTGCCGAAGAGATCAAGAAACTTGCTGAGGATTCCAAGGCAACTGCCGATGACAGTAACAAGAATAACAATGACATCCGCTTTACAGTAGAAAAGCTTATAGCCGAATCCGGAAGGCTAAACGAAATAGTGGAACGCGTAAACGTACGTGCGGAAAACCTCGTTGCCTCCTCGGAGGAAACCTCTGCATCAATAAATCTGATGCAGGATATCGCTCATAGTGTCGAGAACTCACTGAAGCAGATATTGGCGGCCGAATGATATACGGTTCCAAGAGATAAAACAGGGGATGGCTTACAACGCCATCCCCTGTTTTTCATTTAATCTACGTCTACATATATAAGGTCAAATGCATATCCCTCAGCGAACAGATCAACTGTTAT
>CAMORO010000056.1 GCA_946623875.1 uncultured Lachnospiraceae bacterium
TAAAGCTTATACGCGAGAAATATCCCGATCTGAAGGTTATCATGGTGAGTGCCGCAGGTCAGAAGGATAAGATAATGGAGGCATTGAAGCTTGGTGCCGTTGATTTCATCCAGAAGCCCTACGATCCCGATACAGCCATAGAAATCATAAAGAAGTTTGCATAAATCATATATAACGTTTTTGTTTAAAGTGCATGTATATCGGCGGCTTCGTTCAGCTTATCGATCCGTTTCCTTATATGTGCATTTTCTTTTCGGGAAAGATCCGGATCATTTTCAAGGATTTCAGCCGCATCCCTTGATGCCCTTTCAAGTACGGACGCATCTGTGAAAATATCTCCGAGTCTGAACTGCATGTCACCACTCTGTCTTATTCCGAACATATCTCCGGGACCACGTTGCTTAAGATCCTCGGAGGCAATATAGAAGCCGTCATTTGAGCGGTTAAGGACAGATAGTCTGTTCATGCTCTTTTCACTGTCACTTGAATTTATAAATATACAGTAGGACTGAGCATCTCCTCTTCCTATGCGGCCCCTGAGCTGGTGAAGCTGGGCAAGGCCGAAGCGTTCCGCATTCTCTATCATCATTACCGTGGCATTGGGAACATTCACTCCAACTTCGACTACTGTTGTGGAAACGAGCACATCAACACGCTTTTCCAGATAATCCCTCATCACTTCATCCTTTTTAGCAGGCTTCATCTGTCCATGCAGACATGCTATGTTTACAGATGGCGGCAGTATACTTCTCAGTTCCTCGGTATATGTCTCTACATCCTTAAGATCCAGCTCCTCGTTTTTTTCTACCAAAGGACATATAACATAAGCCTGATGTCCATTGGAAACCTCTTTTTGTATAAACTCATATGCTTTATTTCTGTATGATGTTCCGACCACACAATTCTTAACCGGAAGCCTTCTTGCCGGCACTTCGTCTATAACGGTTATGTCAAGGTCACCATAGATCATGATCGCCAGTGTCCTCGGTATGGGAGTGGCACTCATAACAAGCACATGCGGTATAAAGGCTTCACCTTTATCAACCAGAAATCCCCTCTGCCTGACTCCGAACCTGTGCTGTTCATCAGTTACCACAAGGGCAAGGTTCCTGTAAGATACCCTGCTCTGAAAAAGCGCATGTGTTCCTATTACAATATCTGCTTCTCCGTTTTCTATCTTCTTTAAGGCTTCTCTTTTGGAGGCCGCACTCATCGATCCCGTAAGCAAGCAGACCGTTATATCCATATTGAATCGTTCGATCAATGATGTAAACGAAGCATAATGCTGTGAAGCAAGAATTTCCGTAGGTACCATTACCGCACACTGATATCCGCAAAGAGCAGCCGTGAGGCATGCCAGTATCGCAACTATCGTTTTACCGCAGCCCACATCACCCTGTATAAGCCTGCTCATGGAATGTCTGCCTGTCATATCCTTCTCAACATCATTGAAGGCCTTTATCTGGGCATTCGTGAGTCTGTAAGGAAGAGACTCCATTATATCGTGTACTTTGTCCGATCTGACTATATCAAACGAATTGACCGCTCTTTCATTATCCTCCTTAAGAAGACGAAGCCTCAAAATAAATAACAAAAATTCATCATAAACCAAAGCCTCTCTTGAGGCCCTGAGTTCTTCCGTATTCTTCGGAAAATGAATACCGTTAAGAGCATCAGACAGCCTGATCCCCGATATCATGTCATCATTTTTGTACGATGACAGTACCTGCTTTACGGCCTTTTTCACCGCATTGTTCGTAAGGCCTTTCGTCAATGGATAAACCGGCTGTAATGTGTCTTTCAGACTTTCATACTCCTCAGTTGAAAAGATAAGAGGCTGTTCAAAAGAAAAAAACTGTCCGTTTTTCTTCAGCTCACCGGCAAATACATATTCACTTCCGGATCTTAACGATTTGGTCAGATACGGCATATGAAACCATACAGCCCTTATTTCTCCACCGTCTGCTGTTCCCTGAACCGATACAACCGTCATTTTGCCGGCCTTTCTCATAAGCGGTCTTCCGTTGAGCCTTACACGCACAAAAACAAAGGAGCCGATCCTGTTGTCGCCAAGCGTTACGGGAGGATCATATTTCATATAATCCCTGGGATAATAACACATAAGGTCGCCATATGTATATATGCCGACCTTATGGTATAGACTCGCTGTTTTATCGCCTATTCCCTTTAAATCTTTAATATCTCTGTTATCGTCCATCATTGTAACCGGTTAACTGCCCTGCAGCGGTCATTCCACCGAAACCACATAGTAATAAATCGGCTGACCGCCAAAATGCATCTCCACATCACACTGCGGGAACTTGTTCTCCACATCACGCAGGAAATCACCCGCATCCTGTTCATCCGTATCGCGTCCGTAATAAATGCTGATAAGCTCAGAAGTATCGCTGACCATATTATCTATCATTTTCAAAGCGGTATCTTCCACGATATCACCCACGGCAAGTATTTCTTTATCACCGATACCCATAATATTTCCCTGTTTTATTTCAATATTATTTATCACGGTGTCTCTTACCGCATATGTAACCTGACCGGTCTTTACATCGGCAATGGCTCTGTTCATTGCCTCTTCATTATCATCCGCACTCATATCCGAAGTATAATTAATCAGTGCCGTGATACCCTGAGGTATGGTCTTTGTCGGTATAACATAAATCTTCTTGTCTTCCACCATATATTTGACCTGATTTGCGGCCATGATGATATTCTTGTTATTGGGAAGAATGAAGATATTATCTGCATTTATCTCATTTACCGCACGGAGCATATCCTCCGTGCTCGGGTTCATTGTCTGTCCGCCGGATATTATCCTGTCCACCCCAAGACCCTTGAATATACCGTTGAGTCCATCTCCCATTGAAACAGATATAAATCCAATATTCTTGTGTTCTGCTGTATCGGACTTATCCTTGCTGCCTGCATCATCACCAACATCAGTGCTCTGTTTATTACCCTTCCTGTCGGAAATACCGGTTATTTCATGCATATCATCGCGTGAACGGACTGCTTCATTGTTATGTGTATTATCCTGCGGCGTTCTCCCGGCTATTTCCTCATATGTTGTCTGGCCGGAAGAGTTCTTCGACATCTTAAACAGCTTCTCCTGATGCTCCTCCCTCATGTTGTCTATTTTGATCCTTGAAAGAGCACCGTAGGTAAGGGCCTTCTGAATAGCCAGTCCGGGATCGTTTGTATGCACATGAACCTTTACATAATCCTCATCCGCGACACAAACTATGGAATCGCCTATTGTTTCAAGAAAATTCTTGAAATCCAGTTCATTCTTTGCATTAAACACCTTGTCAAGCATAACTATGAACTCGGTACAATATCCGTATTTTATTTCAAAGTTGGCCTGAACCTCATATCCGCGGTCCGAAGTCATTGCCGGCAGTTCGTCTTCTTCTACGGAAAATACCACTTCATTTCCCAGATAAGCCTGATATGCGCCCTTCAATATTTCAACGAGTCCCTGTCCGCCGGAATCAACAACTCCTGCCTGCTTAAGAACAGGTAACATATCCGGCGTTCTTGCCAGTACATGCTCGGCATGTTTAATGAGTTCCTCAAGAAATGTTGACATATCTTCCGTGGTATCGCACAGCTCGGTCGCCTTCTCGGCAACTCCTCTTGCCACGGTAAGGATCGTACCCTCCTTAGGCTTCATTACGGCCTTGTAAGCAGTCTCCACAGCCTTGTTACATGAGCTTGCAAGTATCGGAATGTCAATATGCTCCTTGTCTCTTACGCCCTTGGTAAATCCTCTTAAAAGCTGTGAAAGTATTACACCCGAATTGCCTCTCGCTCCCCTTAATGATCCGGAAGCGATCGCCTTACACAACGGTTCCATCTCTATCCTGCCCATCGCGGCAACATCCTTGGCCGCCGTCATAATGGTCAGGGTCATGTTGGTACCTGTATCACCGTCCGGAACCGGAAAAACATTCAACTCATTAATCCACGCCTTCCTGGCTTCGAGTGACTTGGCACCTGTTAAAAACATCTTCGACAACATTTTAGCGTCGATCGTATTCGAACTCACTTGTGTTACTCCTCCTTAATCAATTACCCTTACGCCCTCGACATAAATATTTATCTTCTCAATGCCAAGTCCTGTAAACTCTTCTACTTTATATTTAACATTGCTTATGAGATTGTCGCATACTGTCTTGATGCTTACTCCATATGCAACTATTACATGAAAGTCAAGTGTAAGCTGGTTATCCTTAAGTGTTACGTTTATCCCTCTTGTAAGCTTATCCTTCCTAAGAAGCTTGACTATTCCGTCGGTAACGTTAACGGCAGCCATGCCTACTATTCCAAAACATTCAACGGCAACAGAACCTGCATACTGGGCTATAACTTCCGTATCTATACTGACATTGCCGACCTGCGTTTTAATGTAACCCTTCATGAAAGTTCCTCCTCTTCATATTTATTAAGCTTCCACCTATTAACAGACATATGCTGATTTGTCTGTTGTCTGCAAAACATACGCTTATACATTATACACTGTTTGTCAACAAAAGAAAACTTAGATTTTTTAATCTTTTATTTATTTACGCTTGCATTTATAAAAAACATCTGATAGAATACATTTTGTTGCAAAGTTTGCGATCAGAGTATAATAATGACTATGTAAGGAGGTGCGACCGATGGCAAAATGCGATATTTGTGGAAAAGGCGTTCATTTTGGAAACAATGTCAGTCATTCACATAGAAGATCAAACAGAATTTTCAATGCAAATGTTAAGAGGGTTAAATGTAAGGTTAACGGAACCCCCACAAGGCTTCATGTTTGCACTAACTGTTTGAAGTCAGGCAAGGTTGAACGCGCATAATAATGATCGATTCGGATAAAAGAGCTGCCGCAAGGCAGTTTTTTTATTTGATCAATCCAAGAAAAAGGAGCAGTCAAAACTGCTCCTTCAACATAGCATACTCCTGATTTATCACCTGTACCGTCTCATTGTCTCCGTCCATATTGTCAGGATGAAATATCTTAAGAAGATCCCTGTATCTTTTCTTAAGAGCCAAAACATTATCAATGCCGTTAAAGAATACACCTGACTGATATGCTGAAACATTTACGGAACCGCCCGAAGAACCGGCAGCGGCATAACGCCCTCTGTATTTCTCCTTTTCGGTCTCAAATTCCTCTCTTTCCTTACACAGAGTCCTAAATCCCCCTTCAAGGATTTCCAGCTTCTGGTTGAAAAGAATCTTTTCTGTAGCCAATGTCTTGGCTTCGAGTTCGGTCTTCCTGGCCTGTTCCCTGACAGACGCCATTATAATATGCCTCTCATCCTCGAATTGCTGCTTCTTTTCCTCGAACTCCTGCTTCTCCTTATCAAAGGATCTTCTGGCATACTCCAACCGTTGACTCTCTTGTAAAAGCCATAGCCTTATAGAAGCCATGTCTTCTACAGAAATGTTCTGTGCAATATCCATTTTTTTCCCCTTATTATTTTTATTCCCTTCCATCTAATACTAGTGCATATCTTCCCCTTCAACGCACTATATGTAGTATTATAAATAACCTTGTTATTTTTTTCAAGTACTTTTTTACAATTTTATGTAAATCTGACATCAAAAGTGCGTAATTCCCAAATGAGTTCAGTCAGATGTACCGAATGCTTCACTTACGACATCATCATCACTCATTTTATCATCTTTCCCACCCGCGAATCTGTCAACAAGATCCGGTACCATGTCAAGTATCTTTGTCATGCTGTCCTGATTCTTTATATTTACAAGCCTTGTTGTTCCGTTTTGAATAACGAGTACAGCGCTGGGACTCATCTTACCTGTAAGACCTCCCGCTCCGTTGGCCTTCCTGTCACCGCGGAAATCACCTGCACCCACACCGAATGACACATCAACAAAGGGAACCAGAATGGTATCACCAATAACAGTAGGCTCTCCCACTACGGTCTTACTGGACAGAAATCCATCCATTCCCTTAAGCATGCTGTCAACAACTTCATTAAAATTTCCTGCCATTTCACGCATTCTCCTTCTTCATAATATGAATAAACCTCTTCACCTTTTTATTGAAATATAACTGTGCAAGTATTTTCACAACAACACATAAATAAATCCTTCCTTTAAGCATTACATCAAAGGCAAGTATTTTATTTTCAAAATCAGGATTGATCGTTATGCCTGTTCCGTACAAAGGATACAGCATCCCGGCTCTCATCAGAAACTCCCCGGTCTTTGACGGATCGTCGCCGCCGTAATCTATGTTCCCTCTGACCTTTCGCGGACGTACTGCTTTAAGAAGACGGATCAGCTTTTTATAAAGCAGCTCGATCACTTCCCGGTTTCCCGAATCATTGGTAAGGGCATTGTAATAATATCCCACATCATCCGCTTTTTCCTTAATATTGGTTAATATGTTTTTGATCTTGTAATACAGGGAGCTTATCTTACCCTTTATCCGGTTTATCCTGTCATTTATCCTATCGGCGAACGCAGGCTTTTCTTTTCTCGCGTATGCATCTTCCTCCCTGATACCTTCATCCTTGTCTGTAATGCTTATATTCTCTTCCCCGGCACCTGCGTCCCTGTCTGTAATGCTTACGTTCTTTTCCCCGGCACCTTCATCCTTATCTGCATCTGCATGTAAATCCGTTTTCTTAAGTTCATCTGCCCCGGGGTCATACTCATATATTGTATACTCTTCGTCATCGGGAACGGAAGACTTTTCTTTCCTGTGTTCTTTTTTTTGTTTTATCTTTTTCCCTTCTGTTTCTTTATTCTTAAATAAATGTTTCTTCCGTCCGGCTTTTCTTTCAAGCTCCTTCTCCCCGGCACTCTTAAGCTTTATGCCGAATATCCTTATCACAAGTCCCCTGTTCGTTTGGTTATATTCATATACCGCACTTACGATATGAAGAAGCCAGCTTACGGATGCAGCCGCGCCTATGGGGTCTTTTTCACCTCTTTCCTTATCGGCCGTCACCTTATACCTTATCGGGACAAAGAGGATAAGTACCACAACAAGCACAACAAGTCCGAGAACGGATAGTAATGTTATCCCTATGATTTTCAGTATGAGCAATATTATTGGGGGCATCCCGTCACTCCCTTGACTTTATTCCGTAATACCTTACAAATTCAGCCTTAAGATCTGTATATATACCTGTCCTGTTATAATGATCGGTAACGATCTGTCCTACTATACCATACGCTTTACGAATACTCTCCGCTATCCCTATTATCGTATGATCAGCATGGCGGAACCTGCGCTGTTTAAACATCGGGGCCGCCACTATATCAAACACATCATTACTGTTGTCGGACAGCATAATAAAATAAAGACCGGTCATTCCAGTCCCGAGCCTGAGACGTTGTTTGATCTTCGATAAATCTCTCTCTGTTTTTTCTGTGAGAAACAAATTGTCAATGTATCTGATCATCTCAAAAAACCAATCCAAAAACATTTACAAGTGATTATAACATACGAAGCGCCTGCTGTCATTCTCTAATGGGCATTCGCATACCACGCATCAAATACGCTGCGTGCGACCGGAGCCGCAACATCTCCGCCGGTTCCTGCGCCTTCAACTATCACAGTAACCGCGACCTTAGGATCATCATATGGCGCGAAGCCCGTGAACCATGCATGACTCATACTCTTATTCTTTGAATACTCGGCGGAGCCTGTTTTTCCGGCGGCTTCATACCCCTGTGTCCCAAGCAGTTTTGATCCCGTACCGTTAACTACAACCTCCCGCATAAGACTTCGCAAAACCGCTGCGTTATCCTCCGATACAAGCCTTCCGTATTCCTGCGGCTCATACCTTCTTACAATGTTCCCGCCTGCGTTTTTAACCGTTTTAATGACCATTGGCTTCATAAGTATTCCGTTATTGGCTATCGCTGACGTTATCATCGCCATATGAATGGGGGTTAACATGGTCTTGCCCTGGCCGATACCCGCCTGAACCACCTCTCCTATACCTGTGTCCGGCCTAAGGTCCACATAGCTCTTTTTGTAGCTGAATGGGCTTGGAAGCTTTGAGTCAAACAAAAGCTCATTACAGGTAGTGTTAAAACGTTCTCTGTCAAGTCCGGAAGTTATATTGGCAAATGAAGAATTGCAGGATCTTGCAAAGCTCGATCTCAGATCCAGATGACCGTGCTTCTGCCCGTGATAACAGCTTATCTTAACGTCTTCATTTTCAAAGCTTCCGTTACAGTCAAATTCATAATCGTCGATCGCTTCCGGATATTCCTTCATGAATTCAAGAGCTGTAACTATCTTAAAAGTAGAGCCCGGAGGATATAGACCCTGCGTGGTTCTGTTTAAAAGAGGACTGTTTTCCGTGTCCGCGTTCACGGCTTCCCATATTTCATCTATCCGGCCCGGATCGAAATCCGGCTTTGATACCATTGCAAGTATCTCCCCTGATCTGACATCAAGCACCAGAACCGCTCCCTTTCTGTTACCCAGAGCCAAATCAGCAGTCTTCTGCAGTTCAATATCAAAGGTTGTTGTTACGTTATCTCCCCGGTTTTTGATCCCGTTCAGATCATTACCGAGCCGTAACCCTATCGGGTCATCCGATTTAAGAAGCGTAAAATTCGCTATGGATTCAACCCCCATACTTCCCTGTGTAAAAAAACCTACGGAATGAGCGAACAGCGTACCGTACGGATACTCTCTTATCTCTGTTCCGTCCTCGTTAACTGTTCTTGCGAGAACCTCACCGTCTCTTGAAAGTATCTCTCCCCTTATCACCTTTTTTGCAAGCAGTTCGGCTCGTTTGGAATTGTACGCATTGTTGATAACACTGTCGCTCTTTACTGCCGCAAAATAAGCCACATAAGATATCAGTGCCGCAAACAGCATTACAAAGACATATGTGATAAACAGGATATCCTTATTGGCAGTCTCCCTTATCTGCTTATTTCCGGCCTTCTCATCTTCTTTATTCAGTTCTGAATTCTTTGATCTTTTAAATATCATATCACACCGGACAATTACGATTTTCAATGATCACATTAATCGCCGTCACTTTGATTTGATTTCCTGACCGAAACATACAGTCCCTGGATCACCGAAAACATAATGAGCGAAACCATTATAGAATTACTTCCGTAGCTTACAAGCGGAAGTGTCACACCGGTCAGAGGAATGAATTTGGTAACGCCGCCCACTGTCAGAAAAACCTGAAATCCATAGGTGACCGCAAGCCCTACCGCAACCAGCTTATAAAACATATCGTTAAACCTCATGGCTATATTCATGAACATTACAAAGCAGCTTACGCAGATAAGGATAAGACAGATGCCAAACAGCACACCCAGTTCCTCAGAGATTGCCGCAAAAATAAAGTCAGCTTCAACAACAGGTATCCGGTTCGGAGCTCCCTGCGAAAGTCCCATCCCGAAAAAGCCTCCGGTTCCTATCGCGAACAGAGACTGGGCTATCTGATAACCCGAGGTCTCAATATTGCCCAGAGGATCCTGCCATGCCTCCACACGCACCCGTACATGGGAGAATATCCTGTACCCGATCACGGATGAAAAAACAGCTCCTGCCATACCGACCATGAAATATCTCTTCCTGCCAGTCGCAACAAAGAGCATTATGATATATACCATATAGAATATTATCGCACTTCCGAGATCCTTTGATGCTACCAGAAGAAGAACATGAATTCCGGCGATCACGGCACTTTGCATGTTTCGTTTCTCCGACTTTGAACAGGTCAGTATTCCGGCTGTTGCAAACACGAAGATGATCTTGACAAACTCCGAGGCCTGAAATGATATTCCGCCTATCCTTATATTGAGCTTTGAACCGTTTATCGCGGTAGAAAATATCAATACGGCAGCCAGGGCACCAACTCCCGCAAGAGCCATCAGCCAGTAGAAGCGTCTCAGGCGCTTGAATGTCTTAAGAATAAAAGGTATTACTACAGACATAACCGCTGAAATGAAGACGACCGTGAACTGTTTGGCTGCTTTCTGGTAATTGAGCCTTACAAGGATGATAAAACCGGTGCCTATAAGCATACACATATTGTTTACCAGAAGCTTGTTGGCCTCCGGATATAAAAGCCTGTACAAAAGAATGACACTCCAGAACAAAAGCTGTGTTGTTACATAGAACTTAAGTACTTCCGCATCCTTCATACAAACGTACAACTGTGCAAAAGCTGTCATGTAAACCAATGACATTACAATACCCTGACGTATGTAAATCCCGTTTCTGTCATTCTCATCCGGAAAACGAAATACATAAAAGCATTGAAATGTATATATCAGCATAAAAAGTATCAATATATATTTACTGAATGTAAGAAATATTGTTTCCAATCATTCCACTCCGCGTTTGAGATGTCCGGTAGTATGTCTGATATCGCTTGCGTCCGTCGCTGTTCCCGCAAAAGCATCCCTATAATGGTCAAGCACTCTGACCATCTCATCCTCTGACTCAACGGTAAAATGTATCCTGTATGAAGCCGGATCCATATTCGCAGGCAGTTCGGAGAACGAAGCTATCATTGTGGGGACGCAGTTCAATACGGTATTGAAACATTCAGTGCAATTACATTCAACCGGAAATGAATTACCAAGCCTGTCCTTTATATATATGACCCCGTTATCCTTAACGCATCTTCCCTTTGTCTTCTGTATACATTGTGCCGATATCATCATCGGTGTTCTGCCGTATATGATGAACTCACCTTTCTTAAGATCAAGCCTGTTAAGTTCTTTTTTATTTAACTCCACGGGATACGTGATAACATCCACACCTGCACCGTAAAGGATCTGTACAGTCCTGTCATTGACGGCATAAAGATGAAGGTCAGATACTACGGTACCTTTGTAATTCATACTCTTAAGGAAATACAGTGCCTCATAGTTATCAACAGTTACACCATCGACTATTTTATCACAAAGTATAGTATTTAGCACGGGATTTTTATCGAAATATCCTTCCCTTATAACATACGGAAGAGCAATGAAAAACTTTTTCCCCGAAGCCGCGATCATGTTACCCGTCATGATGACGGCTTCCCCAACACTCTCACCGGCTCTGTAAAACGCATTAATATCCACTGTAATTATATCAATATATCGGTATTTAATAACAGTGCTTAACATTTTAAGATCGTCTATCCTGCAGTTGACTACAGGATAAGAGTCCTTTCTATAATACGCGTTATTATTTTCTTCAACTTTTTTCGGTATCTCCGGAGCATTACGGTTGATACGCTCTTCATCAGCCGATAACAAAAACCTGCCCTCACTGCGTCTGAAGCCCTCAAGCATAACGTTCCTCAGTCCGTTAAGCGCTTTGCGCCTTGCATTCTTTATTGCCGATACAGGTAAAAAAACATCATCTCCCGAATATATTTCTATTTCTTCAAAACGGAAATCTTCATCCGCATCCTTATCAAGATGCTTTCTGATGTTAGCTTCATCCGTTGGCCTGTTGGCGGCCGTCTCTGTGATATCTCCCGTATAAGTGATACTGTTATCACCGCACATCAGAGAAACGGTCAGCTCAGAGCCTGCATAAGCACTAAATACACACTTTACCGGCAACTTATGATATTCTCCCGTATATCTTTGATACAGTTCTTCAACCTTTTCAGTTTCGGGCGTGGCATACGAAGGTTTGTTTATGGTTATCATTTCCCTGCCGTTATGCTTGTCATAGTATCCTTCGCAGTGCCCGCTTCTTGTATATATCCCGGTAAGATCTTTAAGATCTTCGTCGCTTACGTTAAAGGATGAGGGACCATGATCATAATAAGCATCAATATACTTCCTGTATATACCTGTTACAGACGCGACATATTCCTTTGATTTCATCCGCCCTTCAATCTTAAAAGACGAAATACCTGCCTCAATAAGACGGGGAATTATATTAACGGTACATATATCCTTTGCACTCATAATATATTTCCCGTCATACGGGAGCCTGCATGGCTGTGCGCAGCGCCCTCTGTTGCCGCTCCTTTTGCCTACCATACTTGAAAAGAGACATTTCCCCGAATACGAATAACAAAGTGCGCCGTGAATAAAGCATTCAAGCTCCACACCTGTTTTTTCGCGTATAGACCTTAACTCGGCAAGATCCAGCTCCCTGGCCGGTACGACTCTGCAGATCCCCATATCCATCAGAAGCTTAACGCCTTCGGAGCCCGTAACTGCCATCTGGGTGCTTGCGTGCAGAGGCAGACCGGGAAAACATTCCTTCAAAAGAGCCACAGCGCCCATATCCTGTACGATGACTCCGTCAAGCCCCTGTCTGTACAAAGGTTCAATATAATCATACAACTGATCAAGCTCTTCATTTTTGATCACCGTATTTACCGTAAGATACAGTTTCCTGTTGTTTATGTGTGCCTTATCAATAGCCTTAAGCAGCTCATCCTGTGTGAAATTCAGAGCGTAAGCCCGTGCCCCATATCTGCTTCCTCCGGCATATACCGCATCCGCCCCCGCTTTGATCGCAGCCATAAAGCATTCGTAATCACCTGCCGGGGACAGCAGTTCCACTTTATTGACCGAAACAGGATTTTTATCTTGTTTTAAGACCATCCGTATTACCTCTGTAAAAAGTATTAAGGGCTGTCTACGACAGCCCTTTAAATCAGTTCTTTGATAATTCCTTCTGATAATCCTTTATCATTTTATCCTTACTTTCCATCTTGATCTGCGCAGCGATCAATTCATGCTTGATATCATACAGTTCCTTGTCCTTTGCCTCCATTTCCTCAGTCAGCTCATCAAGCGCTTTCTTAGCCTTGAAATAATCATCGGCAATATTCAACTGTATGAGCACATTCTGCATATCGGCCGGTTGTCTCTTAAACGAAGGGACCTTGTCATATTCGGCCAGCTTGCCGTTAATATAGCTGGCAACCTTTTGCAGATATTCCTCGCTCTCGTAACCTACAAGTCTTATTACCTTTCCTCCAATAATTACCTCAATATCATTCTTTGAAGACATATCTTTCACCCCTGAAAAAAATAAATCTACTGCTTATAATAGTTACGGGCCTCCTCGATATAATGATCCCATCTGTACAGAGGCTCCGTAATATTTCCGCCCTGCACGTACCCTACTCCTATAAAGTAATCATCTCCGTCCACATCTCCGTCTTTATCAAGGTCTGTAACGGTATGATCGCGCATATTACCTCTGTTGAAGATGTAATCCAAAGCCGACTTATCATATTCCGTATAATTCGAATTAAGTGATCCGGCGAATGCAGCTTTCTTCTGGTCAACAACTGCCGCCTTCTGATTAAGATCGGCTTCGAGTGATGCCAGCTGACTGTTAAGTGCGTCAATCTGAGCCTGTACGGAAGGGCTTGTTGCCAGCTGTGCCTGATATCCCGCTATCGCAGCCCTGGTATCTTCCACGGCACGGGCCGCATTGTTGCACATCTCAACAGCATTGTCATATTCGAGCTTGCTGGAACCTACGAGGTTCACGCTCTGAAGAGCCTTAAACGCCTTATCAGCCCTGTCTTCCACGATATACGTTGACTCACAGTCCTTAACGAAACTGTTTGCACTGCTTAATTCCTGCAGCTTCGTCTCCACCTTGCCTTTTGCGGCAAGTAAAGCGGTTGCTGCATTAAAGTAGTCCGAAGATGACGTATTGCCTGATGCAACAAAAGCGTCAACCTTAGCCTGAATATCCGCAAGTTCCGCCCTGGCAACCGCAAGTTCGGCACTCGCGGTCGACTGTGCTGTCCTTGCCTGATTGAGGTACTCTACCGTACAGGGTAATGCATCGGCCTTTACTGTCTTCGGTGCCAGAAGCCCCATTGATGCTACCGCACAAATAGTCACTGCCCTTATTAAATATTTCTTTGTCATATACTCTTCCCCTTTCTTCATTACATGATCGCACAAATAAATTATGATCGCAGATGCCCTTCATATTGCAATCGCGTGCAACAATTTACTATATTGAACGAAATCTCTCCGTTTAATATAGTATAACAAATATTTCGGTAAAGTCATCAACAAATTTACATAAAACTGTAAATTTTTAAAAATTAACATAATTGTAACTTATTCATCCGCCTCGGGATAAGGTACTCCGAAGTGTTCATAAGCTGTTTTTGTAGCCACCCTTCCCCTGGGTGTTCGGTTAATGAAGCCGTTCATGATAAGATAAGGCTCGTATACATCCTCTATCGTTCCCGAGTCCTCACCTATCGCGGCTGCTATAGTATCAAGCCCGACCGGTCCCCCGTCAAATTTATTGATCATGGTAAGGATCAGATTCTGATCAACATGATCAAGTCCCATCCTGTCAACATCCATGAGATCCAGAGCTTCCTTCGCTACATCCGAAGTGATCTCCCCGTCATATCGCACCTGTGCAAAGTCACGTACACGTTTCAAAAGCCTGTTGGCAAGCCTCGGAGTTCCTCTGCTCCTTTTGGCCATTTCCATGGCTCCCTTCTCATCCACCTTTACATTCAGTATATCGGAGGAATGCATTATTATTGTCCTCAATTCCTCATTTGTATAAAATTCAAGGCGATGTATCACTCCGAATCTGTCCCTGAGCGGAGCTGTAAGAAGACCGGCTCTTGTTGTGGCACCCACAAGAGTGAACTTGGGAAGGTCTATCCTTATCGATTTGGCAGAGGCACCTTTACCGATCATAATATCAATTGCGTAATCCTCCATAGCCGGGTAAAGCACCTCTTCAACCTGCCGGTTCAGTCGATGTATCTCATCAACGAATAATACATCCCCTTCCTTAAGGTTGTTAAGTATGGCAGCCATATCCCCGGGCTTCTCGATCGCCGGACCGGATGTTGTCTTTATATTAACTCCCATTTCATTCGCTATGATACAGGCGAGAGTAGTCTTTCCAAGACCCGGAGGGCCGTAGAACAATACATGGTCCAGCGGATCGTTCCGCTGTTTTGCCGCTTCTATATATATCTTAAGCGTATCCTTTGCCTTCTTCTGGCCTATATAATCCTTAAGATACTGAGGACGCAGTGAACCCTCTATCCTGACATCTTCCTCGGTAAGCCTTGTTTCAATGCTTCTTTTTTCCATATTCCCCTTATCCCCTGTCCTTTATACAAGCATCTTAAATGCCATCTTGATTATCGTTTCCGTATCGGCATCCTCATCGGCACCGCATCCCTTGACGGCACGCAGAGCATCCGTATTGCTGTATCCAAGCGAGGTAAGCGCTTCTATCGCTTCAGACCTTGCCGAACCCGGTTCCATGGATGAGGGTGCGATACTGTTGACCGAATAATTGTTAAGCATATCCCTGACACTAACCTTATCCTTTAAGTCGATTATCAGCCTCTGGGCTGTTTTGGCACCTATTCCGGGCGCCTTGGACAAAGTCTTGGAATCACCCGACATTATCGCAAACCTCAGATCATCTGTACTCATTGCAGTCAGTAAACCAAGCGCTCCCTTTGGTCCTATACCGTTAACCTGGATAAGGAGCTTAAACAGCTCAAGACTGTCTGAGGTATTGAATCCGTAAAGCTGCATAGCATCCTCTCTCACGGAAAGATAGGTATAAACCTTAATATTGCTACCCAAAGAACCTACTGTTTCTATCTGGCAAAGAGGCATGATCACATTGAATCCGATACCGTTAACATCAACAAGAATACGATCCTCATATATTGCCTCAACCGTTCCCTTAAGCAATCCTATCATTATACTCTCTCCTCGTTATTATCATCATTCCACTTAAAAACACCCAAAAAACTTCCTGTACGCTGCAATATCATTGCGGCAAGCATACCGGTCAGGATACCGCTAAGCATTCCCGAAAACGTAAGCAGCGGAAAGTAAAAAACAGGATTAAATCCTGACAGCATCGCCAGTGCTGCAATGAGCTGACCTATATTGTGAAAAGTACCGCCGGCGGCACTTACTCCGGTTATTGTAAAAAGATCAAAATGCTTAAGACATATCATAACCAGAAGACTTAGAGTTCCTCCGGCCAGACCGTAAACTATCGAGTAAAGGCTCCCAAACATAAGACCGACAAGAAGAACCCTTGAAATCATGACAAAAAATGCAGAACCTCTCCCCGATGAATACAGCACGATAAGCGTAACCACATTGGCTATTCCAAGCTTAACACCCGGTATACCCATAAGATGAAACGGCAGCAGCATCTCAAGATAACCGGCAACACATGCCAGACCAGTCATACATGCAAGATATGCGATCCTTCCCGACAGGCTCATTTCATCCCGAGACTGCATCATAATCAAGCGTTTCCTTCCCATCAATACGTAAGATCACCCTGTTTGGAAGACATACAATCGACTGCCCTGCCCTGCTTATGCTTCCCTGATGTATACAAAGCCTGTCCGGGCATGATGCCTCAGACATCCTGACCCGGCCGTTTGAAATACTCATTACATTGTTCCCGCCGTTGTATCCCATAATAGTTACTTCAGTATCCGTATCAAGCGGATATTCACCCGTCAGTTGTCCGTCCACATATACAAGGACCTTATACCCATGCTGTGTGACCGTAAAAAGATAAATTGTAAACAATGCCGAAAAAACAGACAATACAATGATCAGTATAATATCGTTTCTGTTTATATATTTTCGCATGAAACAATCCTATCATATCCGAACATTTGTTTCAAGTGTAAAATAAGAAATCATCCTGCTCACGCAGGATGATTTCCCAAGACTCCTTCAGCTGACACTCATATATGAGTTCCTACTGTTCGTTTATGTAATTGACAAGGCCCTCGGCCCTTATTATCTTCTGCATAAACTCAGGGAAGGGCTGTCCTTTATACTCTTCATTCTTGGTACGGTTGTAGATAGTCCCGCTGTCAAAATCTATCTCCACCTCATCCCTGTCGTCTATCCTTTCCGAAGCTTCCTTACACTCAATGATCGGGAGACCGATATTTATGGCGTTTCTGAAAAATATCCTCGCGAAGGTTTCTGCGATAACGCAGCTTATACCCGAAACCTTAATGACAAGAGGCGCATGCTCCCTTGAAGAACCGCAGCCGAAATTCTTTCCGGCAACCATTATGTCTCCTTTATTGATCTTACTGACAAAATCCTTATCAATATCCTCCATACAATGAGAAGCAAGCTCCTCTCTGTCCTGTATGGCAAGATACCTTGCCGGGATGATCACATCAGTATCTACATTATCTCCGTATTTATATGCTGTACCCTTTGCGTTCATATTAAATTCTCCTTTGATAGTCATTTATTGCGGTGCGCAGATGTATCCTTTTATCGCACTGGCCGCAGCAACTGCGGGTGATGCCAGATAAATCTCGGAATCCACAGCTCCCATACGTCCTACGAAGTTACGGTTTGTTGTAGATACGCACTTTTCGCCCGATGCAAGTATACCTGTATGCCCGCCAAGACACGGCCCGCATGTGGGTGTGGATACGATGGCACCGGCCTCTATAAATGTCCTGACAAGACCTTCCTCGATCGCCTGAAGGTATATCTTCTGTGTTGCCGGGATTATGATGCATCTTACTCCTTTTTTAACCTTTTGGCCCTTAAATACCTTTGCCGCTGTCCGAAGATCGTCAATACGTCCGTTCGTACATGAACCGATCACAGCCTGATCTATATATATGGGATCCCCGATCTCATCAACCGTATGTGTATTTTCGGGAAGATGCGGAAAGGACACGGTGGGCTTAAGTTCAGACAGATCTATCGTATATTCCTCATCATAAACAGCATCGGGGTCTGCTTCATATATCTTATAAGGACGGGTTGTATGTTCCTTCATGTATTCA
Source organism: uncultured Lachnospiraceae bacterium (assembly GCA_946623875.1). Classification (GTDB taxonomy): domain Bacteria; phylum Bacillota; class Clostridia; order Lachnospirales; family Lachnospiraceae; genus UBA2868. The sequence continues at coordinate 17,811 of CAMORO010000056.1, forward strand.
ACGGTAAGCTCATCAACCGGGAATATACCGTTCTTGCCGCCGGCTTCTATGGCCATGTTGGCTATGGTAAACCTGTCATCCATGCTCAGGTTCTTAATTCCGTCACCGACAAATTCCATGGATTTATAAAGAGCACCGTCAACACCGATCATACCGATAATATGAAGGATAACATCCTTACCGCTGACCCATTCCGCCGGCTTGCCCGTAATATTGAACCTAATTGCCGGGGGCACCTTGAACCATGCACGTCCGGTCACCATACCGGCAGCCATATCTGTACTTCCGACACCGGTGGAAAATGCGCCAAGCGCACCGTATGTACAGGTATGCGAATCAGCGCCTATGATCGCGTCACCCGCAACGGTAAGACCCTTCTCGGGAAGAAGAGCGTGCTCTATGCCCATCTGTCCCACATCGAAGTAATTGCTGATCTCATGTCTGCATGCAAATTCGCGTACACACTTACAGTTCTCAGCCGATTTA
>CAMORO010000057.1 GCA_946623875.1 uncultured Lachnospiraceae bacterium
ATCCTCTTCCCCCTACTAATTAATCTATTTGCCTATTAATATTTTACTCTAACTTAATGTGAAAAAGCTTTCCATTATAAGTGTTTCTGAGGTATAATAAACATATATATGTTTATGTGATATAATTTAATTGTTAGCAAAGGAGGTTATGGTTAATGGCCAAGTTGAACGAAGCCGCTGTTAAGCAGATCGAGGGGATTTGTGACAGGTACAGAAATGAGAAGACCCCCCTCATGATGATCCTCAGTGACATCCAGAATGAATACGGATATATTCCACTTGAGGTTCAGGAACTTGTATCGGAAAAGACAGGCATTTCCGTTGCGGAAATCTATGGCGTGGTGACTTTCTATTCTTTCTTTTCACTTACACCCAAGGGAAAATATGTCATAGGATGCTGTCTTGGAACGGCATGCTATGTCAAGGGTGCCCAGATCGTTATTGACCGCTTCTCGGAGCTTCTTGGGATCACACCCGGGCAGACCACACAAGACGGTCTGTTCACACTCGATGCACTCAGATGTATCGGAGCCTGCGGTATCGCTCCTGCCGTAAGCATAAACGGCAAGGTATATCCCAAGGTGGATGTGGAGGAAGTAGAGGAAATAATAGAAGCTTATAAAAAGGAGGCATCGGCATGAATCAGATAACATCCGTAGAAGAACTGGACAGGATTATCGGGCAGTGCGAAAAAGACATGGCGGGCAAGATCTCCGGTGCGGATGATAAACGCCATATCGTACTTTGCGGAGGAACCGGCTGTCTCTCAAGTAATTCGAAAGAAATAGCGGAAAAGTTCGAAAAGCTTCTTGCCAAAAGAGGGCTTAACGAAAAGGCTACCATCAACCTCGCAGGCTGTTTTGGCTTCTGTTCGCAGGGTCCCTTTGTAAAGATATATCCCGAAGACACACTGTACAGACTTGTCACTCTTGATGATGTCGAGGAGATCGTCGATTCAGACATAGGACGCGGAGAGGTTGTTGAACGCCTCCTGTATGTGGATCCGGTATCGGGTGAGAAGGTATCCAAGCAGGACGATATCAATTTCTATAAAAAGCAGCGCAGGATCGCTCTTCACGGCTGCGGAGTAATAAACCCGGAAGATATCAGGGAAGCACTTGGGTTTGGTGCTTTTAAGGGCCTTAAGAAGGCACTTTCCCTCACCCCCAAGGATGTGGCTGACACGGTACTGCTTTCCGGTCTCAGGGGACGCGGAGGCGGCGGTTTCCCGGCAGGCCGCAAATGGATGTTTGCCCTTTCATCAGAAGGCGATGAGAAATATGTTGTATGTAACGGTGACGAGGGCGATCCCGGTGCGTTCATAGACCGTTCCATCCTTGAGGGAAATCCTCTGGCAGTAATCGAGGGCATGATGATCGCAGGCTATGCCATCGGAGCAAAGGAAGGCTATTTCTACGTGCGTGCCGAATATCCCATAGCGGTTGCACGTCTTAGGAAGGCTATCGAAAATGCAAGAGAAGCAGGACTTCTCGGCAAGAATATACTTGGCAGCGGATTTGACTTTGACTGTCATATAAGGCTGGGCGCAGGTGCCTTTGTCTGCGGCGAGGAAACCGCACTTCTTAATTCGATAGAAGGCAAGAGAGGCATGCCAAGACCCAGGCCTCCCTTCCCTGCGGTCAAGGGACTCTGGGGCAAGCCTACCATAGTCAACAACGTCGAGACTCTGGCCTGCGTACCTTACATTTTAAGGGAAGGCGCAGCCGAATTCGCAAGAGTCGGAACCGAAGGCTCCAAGGGAACCAAGGTATTTGCCCTCGGCGGCAAAGTCAATAACGTCGGCCTCGTTGAGGTACCCATGGGAACCACGCTGCGGGAACTTATCTATGACATCGGCGGCGGCATCCCCAACGGCAAGAAGTTCAAGGCCATCCAGACAGGAGGACCTTCGGGCGGCTGTCTTACGGAGGAATATCTTGATGAGCCCATTGATTTCGACAATCTTGTGCAGAAGGGATCCATGATGGGTTCGGGCGGAGCCATCGTTATGGACGAAGACAACTGTATGGTTGATGTTGCCAAGTTCTACATGGAATTCATCTGCGATGAATCCTGCGGTAAGTGTTCACCCTGCCGTGTGGGAACCAAGAGGATACTGGAGATCCTTACAAGGATCACGGAAGGAAAGGGCGAGATGGAGGATCTTGACACTCTTGAAGAGCTTTCCAAGACCATCCGCAAGAATTCTCTCTGCGCCCTCGGACAGACCGCAGCCAATCCCGTTAACTCAACGCTGAGACATTTCAGGGATGAATATATAGCTCATATCGTAGAGAAGCGCTGTCCTGCCCATGTATGCAAGAGCCTGAGCCAGTACAGGATCAATCCCGATATCTGTATCGGCTGCGGACTGTGCGCAAGGAACTGTCCGGCAGGCTGCATCTCAAGGACACATTACATTCCCGAAGGTCACAAGCTTGCTTCGTTCGAGATCGATCAGGAGAAGTGTGTAAAGTGCGGACTGTGTAAGAGTAACTGTAAATTTAATGCAATATCCAAGGACTAAGGAGGAGATGGATTATGTCATTGATCAATATTAAAATAGAGGGTATCCCCTATCAGGTGGAAGACGGGCTCACAATTCTTGAAGCGGCTAAAAAATGCGGATACGAGATTCCCTCCCTCTGCTCCTTTAATCACGGAGAATGTTCTCAGGGTTCATGCCGTGTTTGTCTTGTTGAGGTAAAGGGGGCAAGAGGACTTGTCGCAAGCTGTGTTTATCCCGTCAATGACGGTATGGAGATCAGCATTTCTTCGCCGGAAGCGGTAGCTGCCAGAAGAAGAAGCGTGGAGCTCCTGTTATCGGATCACAACCAGTTCTGTCAGGCCTGTGACAAGAACGGGAAGTGCGAGCTGCTTCACGTTGCTATAGTAACGGATGCAAGATCCGGCGTTTTCGGTGGCTCACACAGTGAGGTTCAAATAGATGAAGTGGCTCCGGGCCTTGTAAGGGATACATCCAAGTGCATACTCTGCGGAAGATGTATCGAAAGATGTAAGAATGCACACGGACTTGGCATCCTCGGCTTTGAAAACAGAGGCTTCAATACCTTCGTATCACCTGCAGGCAACCGCTCGTTTGAGGACAGCCCCTGCATACAGTGCGGACAGTGTGTAAATGTATGTCCGACCGGTGCACTTATGGAGCATTCGGAAATAGATAAGGTGGATCATGCCTTAAGATACGGCAACAAATACGTTATCGCACAGGCGGCTCCCGCAGTAAGGGCGGCACTGGGCGAGGAATTCGGCTTTAAGATCGGTACACCTGTAACGGGCAAGATGATAGCTGCCATGAGAAGGCTTGGCTTTTACAGGATATATGATGTTAACTTCGGCGCGGACTTAACGATCATGGAGGAAGGAACCGAGCTCCTTGGCCGCCTGAAGAACGGCGGAGTACTTCCGATGATCACCTCATGCTCACCCGGATGGGTTAACTATGCCGAGTACAACTACAGTGATCTTCTCCCTCATCTGTCATCATGTAAGTCACCTCATCAGATGCAGGGCGCGATAATCAAATCCTACTGGGCTAAGCAGCATGATGTGGATCCCAAGGATGTATTTGTCGTTTCGGTAATGCCGTGTACAGCCAAGAAGTTCGAGAAACAGCGTGAACAGAACATGGTTGACGGACTCCCCGATGTAGATGCCGTAATAACAACAAGAGAGCTTGCACGAATGATAAAGAGAGCGGGAATCATGTTTGACAGGCTTCCCGACGAAGACTGGGATCAGGATATTATGGGCGATTATACCGGTGCCGGCGTAATATTCGGTGTAACGGGCGGTGTTATGGAAGCTGCCCTTCGTACAGTATATTACAAGCTTACGGGCCGTGAATCGGATCCCATCGAATTCAATGATGTACGCGGACATGATGCGGGCATAAGGGAGGCTTCAATAGACATAGACGGAACCACGGTGAATGTTGCCATAGCGTCGGGTATGAAATCCGCCAAAGTACTTCTTGATGATATCAGAGCCGGTAAGTCGAAATACCAGTTCATAGAAATAATGGGATGTCCCGGAGGATGTATAAACGGCGGCGGCCAGCCCTATGTGCGTGAATTCTTCCTTCCGAACGAGGATGACGATATCCTTGATACCTATAAGGAGAAACGTGCCCGGGCGCTGTACAGTGAGGATGAGCGGATGACTCTTCGCCAGTCGCACAACAATCCCCAGATCATCGAGCTGTACGATAAGTTCCTTGATGAACCGAACAGCCACAAGGCACACAAGCTGTTACACACAACTTATGCCGCAAGGGAAGGATATAACCCGGTTTAATTACATTATCTGTTCTGAACAGTTATCATTTAGACATAAAACAAAGAGGATGGCGCCTGTCGTGGACAACCGGCGTCATCCTGCTGTTTACCGTATAATAACGGTGTTATTAACTATTTTACTACGTCAAAGATTTACTTAAGCAGTGCGACCCGGAGGTAAGTAAGTGGGCATAATAAGCAGAATAGCGGCCGTAGCAATTGCCGTATCAATGGTTGTGACAACGGGATGCAGGGGCGGAATGCATACAGGTAAGGGCGGTGCGGCAGCCGGCTCTGTACCCATAACAGTAAGCGATGAAACGGTTGAAGTTGAAGGAATTGATGAACCTTTCGAAATATTCTTCCTGGCGGATTCCCATATTTCATTGTGTGATGACAGAGATGAGGAACTTGCGCTAAAGGCAAACGGCAGAAGTATCCTGTTTAAGGAAGACGGCATCGAGGCATGGGACAGGTTCGATGCTCTTATAGACGCGGCAAATGCCGGAGATTCGGATCTGGTGATCCTTGGAGGGGATATCATTGATTCGGCTATGTATGCCTCAGTAGATCATGTTAAGGAAAAGCTTGCAACGCTGAATAAGCCCTACGTATATCTGATGGGTAATCATGATTTCGAATACGGAACGGAGTATTTCTCAGATAAAGCCTACGAAACATATCTGCCAAGACTTGATGAAATGAGGGACGGAACGGATTATCAGATACGTGAATATGAAGATATCATAATCTTTACGGCAGATGAGAGCAACAACCGTATCACTCCCGAAGTGCTTACGGCATTTAAGGAAACCGTTCAAAAGGATAAGCCCGTGATACTGGCTCTCCATGTACCGATAGAACCTGTAACCGGTTCCGAATCTCTTATCGAGGAAAGCCGGGAATTCTTTGGAATGCAGGATGATGTGATCCCCGTCTTCTTCGGTGAACATGGATGTACACCCGATAATACAACCCGTGAATTCATAGATATGGTGCTTTCGGACGAGAGTCCCGTTGCTCTTGTACTGGCAGGACACATACACTTTTATCATAAGGAAATGCTCAATGAAAGGATCCTTCAGATAATAACCGGAGCGGCTTATACCGGAGCGGCATTGAACATAAAGCTTATTCCAAAAGAAGAAGGAGAATGACTATGACAACCTACATTACAAACATCACATCCGATAAGCTTAACGCCCTTCTTACCGGGCTTAAGAAAGAGGATACCCTTATCATCCTTCATTCCGCAGAAGAACAGCAGATCCCCATAGACATGATATCATTGTTTGCCAATACAAAGGGTACTGTCAGATTCGAGGAAATGCCGGATGAACTCGGACTGGCCTTTGAGATAGGAAGACTGTATGCCGAGACTGCGGGTAAACCACGTGCAGCATTGGAAATACAGGGAGATGTTCCCATATTTGACAGGCTCAATGAACTTATTAACGGCAGGAAGGCTTCACCGGTCTCCAAAAAGCCTCAAAAAGCTGCCTCTCATTCAGCAACGGTTAAGAAAGTACCGGACAAAGCCAAAACTGTGAAAGAAGCAACCGCAAGCAAGACCGAAACTTTAAAAGAAGCAACCGTGAGCAAGACCGATACTTTAAAAGAAGCAACCGCAAGCAAGGCCGAAAACCAAAAGAAAGCTGCCGGTACCGAAACGAAAAAAGCTTCCGGCGGTAAGAAAAAGACAAATGACGAAGCTTCCTTTGACGTTGCTTTCGAGAAATTCACAAATCTTATCGAAGGAATGAAAACCGATAAATACGACCCCAGCGGATGCAAGCACGGAGTATTGCTGGCAGTCAGGGCAATAAACGAAGATCCTGCGCTCACCTTTGAGAAGGTGCTTCCGACGACCACAACAGCTGCAAATTCCAAGAAATTCCTTGCCAATATTTCCGCGAAAAATATTGATAAGCTCATAGCTTCCGCACGTGAGGTCCTTAAGTACGATAACTGAATATTATTCAGTTATCAGGGAGAAGAGTAGGTTTACATATGCAACTATTCGCGAAAGCCTTCTTTAACGAATAAATCAGTACGAAATATGATTATTTTCGTACTGATTTACTCGTTAAAGTTGGTGTTTTAAAAATATTTATCTGTTCTGAATAATTACAGATCATATTCCAAGCGTACGGTTATCGAAGCCGTCTTATGTCTGGAGGAAATATCAAAAGCGCCGTCATATGAGTAACTGTTGGTTCCCGAATTCTTGGCCGTTATCTGGAAAACACCGAGGCTTGAATTCTTAAGCTTACCGACTTTGGCTCCCGTATTGGCTGCGATGATATCGATCCTGTCTCTGGCATTTTTCGATGCTTTGTCGATAAGATCAAGCTTAAGCTCGTCAAGTCCCGAGAAATAGTATTCCGGCGAATTGGAAGTAAACTCCACACCTGTATTCAGCAGGCTTGAAATATCACGGGATATCAGCTCCACCGTATCTATCTTCGAGGATGAAACCGTGACACTCTGAGTAAGTGTATATCCGTCGGGTTCACTTCCGATATAATTACCGTTCACATCGTAGTTATCCCTATAATTCTGCGTAATATCGACCGAACTGAAGATTATCTCCTCATCATCAATATCATTATCCGTAAGATATTCATATACACGGTCCGCATCCTGTTCGATCTGTCTGTATGCCTCCTTGGATGTGTATGCTTTCGCGGAAAACGAACCTCTCCATATTATCAGATCGGATTCAAAATCAACACTTGCACTTCCCGTCGCGGAGATCGAGTGTTCATTCCGGGATCTGAAGTTGGCAAGCCCCAGTGCCAGCGCAAAACAGCTGATTATGATACTGATCCCGATAATAAGCGGTGCTGCCCAGGTGTTTTTCTTAATATTCTGTTCCATTTATATACTCTCCTTTTGAACATCAATTTGAAAACTATAATATGCTTTATTTCAGCTGATTTCAAGTCAGGCACGCAATATCGTCCTGACCCCGATCAGTCTATGTGTCAATACCAAGATATTTGAACCCTATATTTGAAGTAAAACAGATAAACCTCGATATGATATCCCCATGAGGAACTCTCCCTACCCTCTTCATTATATTCCTCATTCTGTAGGTTTCCATCCACACATATGTGTATATTTCCTCAAGCCTTTCCTGCGACATATCCGCAGGTTTGAACACAGCCCGGTGCTGTGTGTAATGATCCCAGTCCTTATCGGTGATCCTGCCCTCTTCATCAAGCTTTTTATACAGCTTGGATCCGGGAACAGGGGTCAGTATGGCAAACCGTGCAAGGTTCAGCTTAAGATAATCAACCTGCCCGGGCAGAGAAAGAAGATCCTCCTCGGTATCTCCATCCATACCAAGGATAAAGCATCCGTTGACCATTATATGATGCCGCTTGATATTCTCAATAGCCTGCCTGTAATTCAGCGGATCATTAAACGGTTTTCCGCTTCCTTCCAGAGTTTTTTTGTTCATGGATTCAAGGCCGAACAGCAACCCGGCACAGCCGCTCTGCTCTGCAAGCGTCAGAAGCTCCTCATCGAATCCCACATTTATGACCGCACTCCCGGCCCATCTTATCTTAAGCCTTTTTAATTCCTCCATAAGCTCGATAGCGTATTTCCTGTTACCGAAGAAATTGGGATCGTAAAATATGATCATACGCTTTTTCAGGTTCTTTATTTCTTCTATCACATTTGATACGGGACGCGGGGTCGTATCCCGCCACATATCGTTTATGGTACAGTAGGAACAGTGATTGAAGCAGCCGCTGTTGGCTGTGACAGCCGGGGTCCTGTAATAATGCTTAAGCTTAATGAAGCTCCTGTCAGGAGCAGGTATATCCCTGCCTTCTACATGCCGGCAGGTGTATACCCTCTTCGGCTTACCCTCTTCGTAATCCCTTACAAAATCAGCCAGGGCGTATTCTCCCGGACCGACGATAACCGTATCTGCATATTCAAGTGCTTCTTCATGATTGTATCTGACATGATATCCGCCCATTACCACATGGGAATTTCTTTTCCGGAACTCCTGCGCGATCTCATATCCGCGTTTTACGGAAGGTGTCGTTGAGGATATCATAACGATGTCATAACGCTTCCTGTCATATGAAACGGTTTCGGACATTTCATCGACAGTATCTATCTTCCATTCCGGCCGTTCTCTTTTTATAATGGCTGCAAGTGCCCCCAGCGTCGTCGGGGCATAAGACAGCAGGGAGGATAATCTGCTCCTGTAGCTTCTGTCTTTCCCCGGCCAGGTCAATACGATAAGAACGTTCATATATCAGCGTCCCCGAATGTTTATAAATATCCGCCTTATTACCTGCCGGAACTTAAATACTGTATCTGTAGAACTCCTTTATGAAGTCCTTGATACCATCAGCGGCCTCGTGCGGCTTCTCTTTCAATATATCATGCGTCGTACCCGGGAAATCCTTCTTGAGAACAAATTCCTTCTTAACATGATCCATGATATAATCGACATTCTCCTTTGAGAATAACGGTGTTTCGGGCATGATATAAAGAAAAGGCACTTCTATTTTCCCGATGGCATCACGCAGATCGGTTCGATAAAGTGAAAACATAAGACCTGCCATTGTGAAAGGATCTATCACCTTCCCATAGAGCGCACTCATGGCTTCATCCATATCCGTGCCGGTGTCTGAAAGTGAAGGATTGAAGACTGTCTTGTTCAAATACCACTCCGCATATCCGGCATCATCGAATATGCGCTCCATCTCCTGCATGAAATCTTCATCCGTCCACCTGCCCTGAGCATTACCGCCCTTCCAATCATCATTTCTCACCTTGGGAGACATATCGACAACAACCATCCTCTTCAGCCTTCCGCAGCCGAACTGATCCACATAACTGAACAGTGTGGTTGCACCCAATGAATGACCTATGGCTGTGATACCCTTAAGATCCAGTGTCTCTATAAGCTCGTTCAGATCCTGTGCGAGAGTCTCGACATTTACATGCTGCTCCGCCCTGTCCGAAGCCCCGTGCCCACGCTGATCGTAACATACGAGCCTGTATTCGCCCCTGAACTCTTTCATGAAATCCTTCATATAAAGATGTGAGCAGTTAAGACCGTGGCAAAACAGAAGGGTCTCTCCTATTCCCTGATCCTCATAATAAATCTTAGTTCCATCTCTCATTGTTAAATATGACATGGCGCACTCCTTCTCCCTGCGATACGATACAAAGAAAGATACACAGTAACTATATTCACGGATAAAAACGTACATATAATAACTATATCATAAAAATCTCTCTGTTCACACCCGTTTTTAAGATATCACCCTTTATCTTTTAATATCATAATTCATATCCTTTTTTGCGTGTTTTTCAACAGATTTCTATGATATGATGTAACTGTTCAGAACCTTATGACATTACCTGTTCCGAATAGTTACGATATATGAAACACATAACAAGAGAGGGAGGACAGCCATGCTCAGAGAAACAAGTGTAAAGAACGGAAAGCTGCGCGGAGTGCCCGGAAACGATCCGCGCTTAACGGTATATAAGGGAATACCCTTTGGCGCACCGCCGGTCGGAGAAAACAGATGGAAGGCCCCGAAGCCCTGTAAGGACTGGGAGGGAGTCCTTGATGCTTCCCGGTTTGCGCCCATTTCGATACAGGATCAGCCTGCAATGGGCGATGATATATATTGCAGGGAATGGCATGTGGACAAGGACATTCCCATGTCTGAGGACTGCCTGTATCTTAATGTATGGACACCGGCGAATACAACAGAAGACAGGCTTCCCGTGCTCGTATGGTACTTCGGAGGTGCATTCCAGTGGGGATATACTCCCGAAATGGAATTTAACGGGGAACGTCTGGCAAGGCGCGGTATCATTGTAGTCAGCATTAATTACAGGCTTGGGGTTCTCGGTTTCCTGGCTCATCCGGAGCTTACTGCCGAAGCCGGGGATGCTCCGTCTAACTTCGGACTTCTCGATCAAAAGCTTGGACTGAAATGGGTTTATGACAATATATCATCATTCGGAGGCGATCCCGGCAATATAACCATAGCCGGCCAGTCCGCAGGCGGCGGAAGTGTTCTGCATCACATTACTGATGAAGATAACTTCGGCATTATCAGGGGCGCTGCCATAATAAGCGGATTTATACGGATCGAAGATGATGATATCCTAAGACATATATCTCTTAGTGAGGCTGAAGAAAAAGGAAAGCGCTTCTTTAAGTTTCTCGGTATTGATTCATTGGAAGAAGCCCGCAGGCTTGATGCTCTGTATATAAGGGATATGTATGCAAAATGGGCTGACGCAGGCAATCCGAGGTTCTCTCCCATCAACGACAATGCCACCTACAAAGAAGACCCGTATGAGCTGTTTTGCCAAAACAGAACGGCAGATATTCCGATAATAGCGGGATATACCGCCGATGAAACGATCGCAGACATACCGGACATAGTCGGTCAGTCCGTCCATAACGCTATCGGGGCAGCACTACGCGCAGGCTCTCACAGCAATCATTACATATACGAATTCGACCCCGACATTCCGGGTTATGACGATCCGGGTGCATTTCATTCGGTCGATCTGTGGTTCTGGTTTGAGACACTTAACATGTGCTGGCGTCCTTTCAGGGGACACCACTACGACCTTGCAAGAGTTATGTGCAATTACCTTGCGGATTTCGTTAAAGATCATGATCCAAACGGTCCTGATGATGACGGTTCAGACATGCCGAAATGGGATCCGGCTCAACCGGGCGACCACAATACCATCAGGTTCACGTAAAAGAAACCCTGTCAGTACACATAAAGGAAAATGGATGATAGGGAATTCATTCCGCGCTCTCATTAAGGAGCTTCCTGTAAACCGTAAGCCTCATTGTCGTATAGCAGGCAATGCCTCCTATTACATTTGAGATCGGCTCCGCCAGAAAGACACCCTTCACCGAGAGTCCCATAAGGGGAAGGATAAGAGTCAGAGGAACCACTATAAAGACCTTACGAAGCAGGGAAAAGAATATCGCGTGTTTTGCATCGCCGAGTGCCTGAAACGAGGTCTGTCCCGCGAACTGGAATGCCATAAAGACAAAGCCGAAGAAATAGATCTTAAGCGCCGCAGCACCCGAAGCCGCCATTGCGGGATCATCCGAAAACAGCCTGAACCAGAAGGCCGGGATCGCAATAACAAGAAGCCATGCAAGTGCGGTATACACTGTACCAAGGACAGTGTTAAAGTTGATACCGTCCTTAACCCTCTTATATGACTTTGCTCCGTAGTTGAAGCTTATCACCGGCTGCGCGCCTCCGATTATGCCGGATACAGGAAGCATAAATATTTCCCTGACCGAATTGGCCACCGTCATAATGCCTACATACAGGTCGCCGCCATAGCTCTGCAGCGTCTTGTTGCAGACGATCTGAACAACGCAGTTGGTCCCCTGCATTATGAAATTGGACAGCCCGAGCCTGAAAATATTGGAAGCTACCTTGCCATCAAAAACAAGGTTTCCGGGGCTTAGCCGTATAAGCGATCTTTGACCGGCAAGAAACCTGAGTATCCATACGGCCGAAACGAACTGACTGATCACCGTTGCAAGGGCTGCTCCCTGTATCCCCATACCCAGCACAAAGATAAATAAAGGATCCAGTATGATATTTATTACTGCACCGATGATCGTTGTGCACATCGCGGTTCCCGGGAATCCCTGTGCACTTATGTATCCGTTCATACCGGTAGTTGTCATGGCAAACAGCGTGCCCGCAAGATACACCGTCAGATAACGGGAGGCATACACATACGAATCCTCACTTGCGCCCAGTGCAAACAGTACAGGTCTTTGAAAGATGTATCCCACAAGCATCAGGGTAACCGCACTCATTATCAGCAGGGTGAATGATACACCCATTATCCTTGCCGATCCGTCCGTATTTCCGCGCCCTCTCTCAATAGAAAAAAGAGGCACTCCGCCTGCTCCGAACAGTACCGAGAATGCCACTATCATTGTGATCACCGGGAAAGTCAGTCCCACTCCGGTAAGAGCAAGACTGTGCCCTTCTCCCATATGTCCGATATATATCCTGTCAACCACGTTGTAAAGAAGCTGGACGAACTGCGCTATCGTAAGCGGTATCGCCTGGGCAACTATACACTTCCATACAGGTCCTTTTGCAAAATCAACTTCCTTCATGATCCAGATCCGCCGAAACAGTATTGACTCTGTTTACTATTATTATACCAGCCGAAACCAGGATAAGGGCAGCAAGTCCCATAAGGGAAAAGGCTTCCTGATTCTCACCCAGGAACAGTGCCGACAGCAGAACACCCATCACGGGATTGATGAACCCGAGTACCGACACACGGCTCACCGGATTGTGCTTCAGAAGTACACCCCACAGTGTATATGCGCCTGCCGAAATAAATCCCATGTAAATCAGGTTCCATACGCAGCCTGAGCTGTAGAAGGTCAGATTGCCGCCCATAATGCTGCCGATCGCGAAAAGAATGATCCCGCCGGCGAAAAACTGATATCCGCTAAGTACCACAGGATTTTCCTTCCTCGAGAATATCTTGATGCAGCATCCCGACAGTGCGTAGAAGCAATCTGCGATCAGCATCGCACCCTCACCCGCAAAGGTTATGCTTCCGCTTAAAACAGATGCACTTCCTCCGCTTATGATGATTATAACTCCTATAAAACCTATAATGCATCCCAGAAACTTCTTAAGCGTCATCTTCTCAAGCCTGAAAAGATACGCCGCAAAAAGGATAGTGAAGAAATTGCCGGAAGCATTTATGATCGATCCCCTTACTCCCGATGTATGAGCAAGCGCCATGAAGAAGAAATAGTACTGGCCCACCGTCTGAAATAGGGAAAGAATGAAGATCGGTCTTATGGATTCCTTCTGCGGCTTCAGGAATTTACACGAGATCAGCGAGCCGAACAGGATTGTCATAACACCTGCTATTATAAATCTTGCTCCTGCAAGCATTATTCGGGAGGCCGTATCAGAAGGGCCTATCTTAAAGAGTTCGTAGGCTATCTTGATCGCCGGACTGGCACTGCCCCATAAAATACAGCAGAACAGAGCCGTCGCAAAAGTTACCGGAAACCACGCCCATATATTTTTCCTGTCTTCTTTGATCATTTCACTCATTTTATATTTCTTTTTCTTCATGTCAGTACAGACCATAACAGCCCGGCTGTATTTCGCTGCTGACGGTTAAGATATTTAAAACCTGTTCCATCGGGAACACTATATGCTGTCTGTAAAACGCAGGCGGAAGCTCATGCTTCCCTTTTCTTCCCGCAATGTTTCTTCTGCCGCCTTCGCTGCCCTGTCCCCAATATATTTACAGGTACCAGCTATATACGGAAGTTCCACGTGGGAGCAAACGGCGATCTGCGAGGCTATGGCGGCACTCAGCATACAGCCGGAACCCGTGATCTGTCTCTGCATGCTGTGACCTGTTTCGATACATACCGTACTCCTGCCGTCCGATATTATATCAGTCACACCTGATGCGGCTACCACTGTTCCAAGACTTGCCGCATATTCACAGACCACATCCTTCATTTCCTCTATATTATCATATGTTTGGTCATCATCCAACCCGTTAAGTGTCTTGCATTCCCTGCAAAGAGCAAGTATTTCAGAGTAATTCCCCCTGATGCAGGCCGGAGTACCGATCTTTATAAGCTCTTTAGCCTGACTACGCCTGAAGCTGCTCACAGCCGTTCCGACAGGATCGATGATCACGGGATGCGAGCATTCCACAGCCGTTCTCATGGCCTCCTTCATTGCCTCGTAATCATCTGTCGCGCCGAGATTAAGAAGCAGTGCCGATGCTTTCTCCTGCACCTCACTTACTTCCTTTATATGATGCGCCATTATCGGGGAAGCTCCCATGGCAAGTACAACATTTGCCACATCATTAACTGTGACATGGTTGGTAATACACTGTACTACCGGTCTTCCGTACAGATGACCCCTTATGGAAGCCGCACCCTGCCTTACATTTCTCTTGCCGAAGATGCCATGTATCACTGCCACTCCCGCAATCGGAAGGCCCTTAAGCTTTGATACATTAGTTTCGTCTATACCGCCTATCGCAACAACCGGTATCGGCACACTTGCGGTTATCTCTTCGAGCAATTCCCTGCTCATGTATTTCGCATCAGCCTTGGTTTCGCTTCCAAAGACCGCGCCGCTGCCAAGGTAATCGGCACCCGCACTGTAAGCCTGCCTTGCCTGATCTGTCGTTTTGGCTGTAGCTCCTATTATCTTATCATTTCCGAGTAATCTCCTGGCATCAGCAACATCCATGTCCGAGCTTCCCACATGTACGCCGTCTGCGTCTATATCGGCCGCAAGCCTGACATCATCATTTATGATAAGAGGGACTCCGTATCTGTTACATACTTCCTTAACCCTGAGAGCCCGGGATTTAAGCTTGTCTCCCTTAAGCTCCTTCTCCCTGTACTGTACGATACCGGCTCCGCCGAGAATGGCTTCCTCAACCTTTTCCTCCAGACGTTCATCTTCCCTGAGCCATCGGGCATCTGTGATCGCATACAGACTGAAAATGTCTCTGTTCATGATCTTCCTCATTTTAATAGTTACAATATATCTATCATCTCTCCCGCAAGAGCCTTGTTCATGCTCCTGACCGCGCAGAATTTGCCGCACATACTGCAGGCCTCGCTGTGGTCATCCTCGGGCGCCCTGCTGTCACGGATCGCCTTCGCGGTTTCGGGATCCAGAGCACATTCGTACTGCGCCTCCCAGTCAAGGTTTCTGCGGGCGTCAGCCATCCTGTCATCAATATCCCTTGCCCCCGGGATCCCCTTGGCAATATCGGCCGCGTGTGCAGCTATTTTGGATGCGATTATGCCCTGCTTAACATCCGAAACATTAGGCAGTGCAAGATGCTCTGCAGGCGTAACATAACACAGAAAGGCAGCTCCGTTCATGGCTGCGACCGCTCCTCCTATAGCCGAGGTAATGTGATCGTAACCCGGTGCAATGTCCGTAACGAGAGGTCCAAGTACATAGAATGGCGCTCCCATGCATATCGTCTGCTGTACCTTCATATTGGCGGCTATCTGATCGAGCGGTACATGCCCGGGACCCTCGACCATTACCTGTACGTTGTGCTCCCACGCCCGCTTTGTCAGCTCACCGAGCCGTACAAGCTCCTCTATCTGACATACATCGGTAGCATCCGCCAGACACCCGGGCCTGCACGCATCTCCGAGCGAAATGGTCACATCATGCTCCTCGCAGATATCAAGTATCTCGTCATAATATTCGTAGAAGGGGTTCTCCTCACCCGTCATGCTCATCCACGCAAAAACAAGGCTTCCGCCGCGGCTGACGATATTCATCTTCCTTTTATGCTTCTTTATCTGCTCTATCGTCTTCCTCGTAATGCCGCAGTGCAGAGTAACAAAATCAACACCGTCCTCTGCATGCAGCCGCACTACATCTATGAAATCCTTTGCGGTAAGAGTCGCAAGATCCCTCTGATAATGGATAACGGAATCATATACGGGAACCGTTCCTATCATTGCGGGACACTCGGAGGTCAGCTTGCGTCTGAAGGGCTGTGTGTCACCGTGGGAGCTCAAGTCCATGATAGCTTCCGCGCCCATGTTTACGGCGCTCATTACCTTCTGCATCTCGATATCGTAATCCCTGCAGTCCCTTGACACTCCGAGATTGACATTGATCTTGGTACGGAGCATACTGCCCACACCCTCAGGACTTAAGCACTTATGATGCCTGTTTGCACATATTGCCACCTTGCCGCAGGCTACAAGCTCACAAAGCTTCCCTTCATCCATGTTTTCCTTACGCGCAACCTCTTTAATCTCAGGTGTTATTATACCCTTCCTTGCCGCGTCCATCTGTGTTGTGTACTTCATTTCCTTCATTGCTTTCATCTCCTAACATGCCTTTTAAGTAGGCAAGCAGTCCGGAGCGTGCCAATGTCTCACACAGCACCGATGCCAGTATGGAACCGCCGATCGTGCTGATAAGAAACGGAACAACGAACATGAACAGGGTTGCCGAGCTGTTTCCCATAAAGAACGCCGCAACCGGATATGCAAGCATACCTCCTATCACTCCGGTTCCAAACATTTCCCCTAAGTAGGCCGTGATCCTCCTTCCGGATATCCTGTACAACAGACCGGACAGTAATGCTCCGCACATACTCCCGGGAAATGCAAGCAGAGTACCCAGTCCCATCATATTACGCAAAACGCTCGCGATAAACGCTGCTGCCACTCCGTACCAGGGGCCTAAGAATATTGCACACAGCACATTTATAAGATGCTGTATCGGTGCGCACTTGGAACCCGCAACAGGTACGGAAAACATCGATCCGATAACTGCTATTGCCGCAAAAATTGCCGTAAGTATCATTTTCTTTACATTGATCTTCTTCATATCCGTCTCCTTCGATGATCTGTAACTTGAATTTCCTCACCTCCCGGAGATCATTCCCTTCCTTTCTGCCTGATGATCAGACCTGACCCGCTGTCAACCTTAAGGCTTCCGGACCCTTACGGTCTTCATACCCTGACACTGTTTAGTGTATAAAGATGGTTGAGCGGTCCGCTTCCTTTACCCAGATCAAGGCCATCGGCTATGGCTCCGGTAAGATATTCCTTGGCAAGCCCTATCGCCTCATCAAGCTCATGACCCTTAGCAAGGAAGGAAGCTATGGCACTCGATAACGTACAGCCAGTCCCGTGTGTATTGGGATTGTCTATCCGTTTTGATGTGTACCATTTACCACCCATATCCGAGTACAGACAGTCGCCCGCGTCATTTATCCCGTGCCCTCCCTTTACAAGGACAGCGCAGCCATAAGCTTCATACAATGACTTTGCCGCAAGCTCCATATCATTCTCGTTCTCTATCTTCACCGAAAGCAGTGCTTCAGCCTCGGGAATGTTCGGTGTAATAACCGTCGCAAGAGGTATTATCAGTTTCTTCATGGCTTCAAGCGCTGTATCTGCCATAAGAGTTGCCCCGCTTGTTGCCACCATTACAGGATCCACCACGATATTGCCTGCTCCATAGAATTCAAGCGCATCCGCTATCACCCTCATCTGCGAAGCATTCGGGATCATTCCTGTCTTGACCGCATCCGGAAAGATATCTGTAAAAACACAATCCAGCTGATCCTTAAGAAACTCCTCATCTACCTCCTTCACACTTTTTACGCCGGTTGTGTTCTGTGCAGTCAGAGCCGTGATCACGCTTAAAGCATACACTCCGTTCATGGTCATGGTCTTGATATCTGCCTGGATACCGGCGCCTCCGCAGGAATCGCTTCCCGCGATCGTTAATGCTGTCTTTAACACAAATGTCACCTCCAATGAAATATCATAAGGCGTAGCACTAATTTTGTAACGCGACACAAGGTGGTGCCCCCAATGTGCCGCAACAATTCAGAACAGCATATAAATTTTATAATATGGACTGCCAAGTTGGTGCCTGTTCTGAATAGTTACAATAAATTCACCTAATAAAAGGACATACCACGAGGGTACGTCCTTGATCTCTTCGTTATCTCCCTACGTTGGCATTATCCAAATCAGGTTAAGGGTCGAGATTCTGAATCTCCTCTCAGCCGGCTGCAGCCGGCTCCCCTGTTTTCACTTTCGTAGTATATCACCCGATTGATCTATATGCAAGTCAGAATATTTGCCTCACAGGGATGTTCGCAGATGAAAGCACAGGCTGTAGGAAACGGATTATCCTGCCTTATAAGATTGATAGCCTCAGCATACCTGTGTTTCCGATAAGCGCTATATAACCCGGTATATCAACATGAGCGGGACAATAAGAAACACAAGGAATACTGACATTCGGCGGTCACATAAATTCCTTCATCGGCACATCATCCATGTCATCGAAATCCTGATTCTCGCCGACCATTCCCCATATAAAGGTATATGCCT
>CAMORO010000058.1 GCA_946623875.1 uncultured Lachnospiraceae bacterium
GAAAGATTTCAGTCGGTGATAAGATGGCCGGCCGTCACGGTAACAAGGGTGTTGTATCCCGTGTGCTTCCGGTAGAGGATATGCCTTATCTTCCCAACGGCCGTCCCGTGGACATAGTGCTTAATCCTCTGGGCGTTCCTTCGCGTATGAATATCGGACAGGTGCTTGAGATCCATCTTTCACTTGCTGCGAAGGCGCTTGGTTTCAATGTGGCTACACCTGTCTTTGACGGTGCAAACGAGGATGATATCCAGGATACGCTGGATCTTGCAAATGACTATGTTAATCTTGAGTGGGAGGAGTTCGAGAAGAGACATAAGGATGAGCTGCTTCCCGAGGTTATGGAATATCTGTCGGAGAACAGGGATCACCGTGCACTGTGGAAGGGTGTTCCGATAAGCAGAGACGGTAAGGTCCGCTTACGTGACGGACGTACGGGTGAGTATTTTGACAGCCCCGTAACGATAGGACACATGCATTACCTTAAGCTCCACCATCTGGTTGATGATAAGATCCATGCCCGTTCAACCGGACCGTACTCACTGGTAACACAGCAGCCTCTCGGAGGTAAGGCACAGTTCGGCGGACAGCGTTTCGGAGAAATGGAAGTATGGGCGCTCGAGGCATACGGCGCATCATATACACTTCAGGAGATACTTACGGTTAAGTCCGATGATGTTGTGGGACGTGTTAAGACCTATGAAGCCATCATCAAGGGAGAGAATATTCCTGAGGCGGGTATTCCCGAATCCTTCAAGGTTCTTCTTCGTGAGCTTCAGTCACTCGGTCTTGATATGCGTGTACTGCGTGATGACAATACAGAGGTTGAGATCGTAGAGTCCTCAGAATATGAGAATACGGATCTTCGTTCCGTAATAGAAGGAGATTCAAGGAACTACAGAAATGAGGAATCATTTGCGAACAGCGGCTACACTACACAGGAGTTTGATGAAAACGAGGAACTCATCAATGTTGAGGATGATGGTTATGACGACCATTATGAAGACGACGGATATGATGATGATAACTTCGATGATACAGACGAGTAACACCACGCGGAGTACCACGAAGCAGTAGTGTACAGTAGCCTTATGACAAATTGTGGAGGAAAAAAGATGCCGGATTTAAATAAAGAAGGATACCAGCCCATAACCTTTGATGCTATTAAGATAGGACTGGCATCTCCCGAGAGGATAAGAGAGTGGTCCAGAGGAGAGGTTAAGAAGCCTGAGACGATCAACTACAGAACTCTCAAGCCCGAGAAGGATGGTCTGTTCTGTGAGAAAATATTCGGGCCCAGCAAGGATTGGGAGTGTCATTGCGGTAAGTATAAGAAGATACGTTATAAGGGAGTTATCTGTGACAGGTGCGGCGTTGAAGTTACCAAGGCCAATGTACGCCGTGAGCGTATGGGTCATATCGAGCTTGCAGCACCGGTATCACATATATGGTATTTCAAGGGAATCCCCAGCCGTATGGGTCTCATACTTGATCTGTCACCCAGGACACTTGAAAAGGTACTTTATTTTGCCAACTATATAGTTCTTGATCCCGGCGATACCGAGCTTAAGTACAAGCAGGTACTGTCCGAGAAGGAATACCAGGATGCAAGGGCAACACACGGAAATAAGTTCCGTGTGGGAATGGGAGCCGAGGCAGTTAAGGAGCTCCTTATGGATATCGATCTTGAAGGCGAGAGTGTTGAGCTTAAGGAAGCCCTTAAGGAATCTACAGGCCAGAAGCGTGCCAAGATCATTAAGAGGCTTGAGGTTGTTGAAGCATTCAGAGGATCGGGAAATAAGCCCGAGTGGATGATAATGGACGCCATTCCGGTCATTCCGCCCGATCTTCGCCCCATGGTACAGCTTGACGGCGGACGCTTTGCAACGTCTGATCTTAACGATCTGTACAGAAGGATAATAAACAGGAACAACCGTCTTAAGAGACTGCTTGAGCTGGGAGCACCGGATATCATCGTTCGTAACGAGAAGAGGATGCTTCAGGAGGCGGTAGATGCTCTCATAGATAACGGAAGACGTGGACGTCCCGTGACAGGACCCGGCAACAGGGCTCTTAAGTCACTGTCCGATATGCTTAAGGGTAAGTCCGGACGTTTCAGGCAGAACCTTCTGGGTAAGCGTGTTGATTATTCGGGTCGTTCCGTTATCGTTGTTGGTCCCGAGCTTAAGATATACCAGTGCGGTCTTCCCAAGGAAATGGCTATCGAGCTTTTCAAGCCCTTTGTTATGAAGGAGCTTGTTGCCAACGGAACCTCACATAATATAAAGAATGCCAAGAAGATGGTAGAGCGCCTGCGTCCCGAGGTGTGGGATGTGCTTGAGGAGGTTATCAAGGAACATCCTGTTATGCTTAACCGTGCACCTACACTTCACAGGCTTGGTATACAGGCATTTGAGCCTATTCTTGTAGAGGGTAAGGCTATTAAGCTTCATCCGCTCGTATGTACGGCATACAATGCCGACTTTGACGGTGACCAGATGGCTGTGCATCTTCCTCTTTCGGTAGAGGCACAGGCGGAATGCCGTTTCCTTCTGCTGTCACCCAACAACCTGCTTAAGCCTTCGGATGGTGGTCCCGTGGCCGTTCCTTCACAGGATATGGTCCTTGGTATCTACTATCTGACCATGAACAAATATAAGAATTATGCCGATGACCCCGATTTCAAGGAAGAGGTCACCCTTGAGTATCCTTCGGTGGAAGATGCCGTAAAGGCATACAATGACGCTCAGGCTGCAGCAGGTAAAGATAAGAAACCCGAGATCACACGTGACAGCTTCGTAAGAGTATGTGTGGACAGTGACCGTGACAGATGGGTAATCTGCCGTTTCGTCGATCTGCTCGGACGTTATTATCATTCAATGAATCAGGCTCTGCTTGCATATGAGAATGGTGAGATAACCCTCCATCAGAGAATAAATGTAAGGATGGAGAAGACACTGTCAGACGGTGAGGTTATTTCGGGTGTGATCAATACGACACTCGGCCGCCTGATCTTTAATGAGATACTTCCTCAGGATCTTGGTTTTGTTAAGAGGAATGAGGATGATAAAGACAGCATGCTTGCACTTGAGGTTGATTTCCATGTTGGTAAGAAGCATCTCAAGCAGATACTTGAGAAGGTCATCAACAATCACGGAGCGACCAAGACGGCTGAGGTGCTTGATGCGATTAAGGCAATGGGTTATAAGTACTCAACCAGGGCTGCCATGACGGTTTCGATATCTGATATGACCGTGCCTTCCAAGAAGGCAGAGATGCTGGCACAGGCTCAGGAGACGGTTGATACCATTACCAAGAAGTACAAGAGAGGCTTCTTAACTGACGAAGAGAGATATAAGGAAGTAATCAGGGCATGGGTAAAGACTGATGATGAACTTACCAAGGTACTTCTTGACGGTCTTGATAAATACAACAATATTTTCATGATGGCTGATTCAGGTGCCCGCGGCAGTAACCAGCAGATCAAACAGCTTGCCGGTATGCGTGGACTGATGGCCGATACAACAGGACGTACCATTGAGCTTCCCATTAAGTCGAACTTCCGTGAAGGTCTTGACGTTCTTGAGTACTTCATGTCGGCACACGGAGCCCGTAAGGGTCTGTCCGATACGGCTCTGCGTACGGCTGACTCGGGTTATCTTACAAGGCGTCTTGTAGACGTATCTCAGGAGCTCATTATCCGCGAGAGTGACTGCAGTGAGGGAGTGGATGAGCTTCCCGGTATGTATGTGAAGCCGTTCAAGGATGGTAAGGAAACCATTGAGAACCTCAAGGACAGGATACTCGGTCGTTACGCATGTGAGGATATAAAGAACGCAGCAGGTGAGATTATCGTTAAGAAAAATCATATGATAAACCCCAAGCGTGCCGAGCGTGTTCTTGAAGAAGGCGTAGACAGTAAGGGCGTATTGTTTACGGCAGTTGATGATAAGGGTAAGGTTCTCTCGGAGGGCGTTAAGATACGTACGATACTTACCTGCCGCTGCCACAACGGAATCTGCGCTAAGTGCTACGGTGCAAATATGGCAACAGGTGAAGCTGTACAGGTAGGTGAGGCTGTAGGTATCATTGCAGCACAGTCGATCGGTGAACCCGGTACACAGCTTACAATGCGTACTTTCCATACCGGTGGTGTTGCCGGTGATGATATCACACAGGGTCTTCCCCGTGTCGAGGAGCTGTTCGAGGCAAGAAAGCCCAAGGGTCTTGCCATTATATCGGAGATCGCCGGAAAGGCGGTACTTAAAGACACCAAGAAGAAGAAAGAGGTTGTTGTTACCAATGAGGAGACCGGTGAGATAAAGACCTATCTCATTCCTTACGGTTCTACTTCAAGGATTACCGAGGAGCCCGAAGGCCAGATGATCGAGGCAGGTGACGAGCTTACCGACGGTTCGGTTAATCCTCATGATATCCTTAAGATAAAGGGTATCAGGGCTGTTCAGGATTACATGCTCCGTGAGGTTCAGAGAGTATACCGTCTTCAGGGTGTTGAGATAAATGATAAGCACATCGAAGTTATTGTACGACAGATGCTTAAGAAGGTTCGTATCGAAGACAACGGTGACAGTGATTTCCTTCCCGGTACGCTGGTCGATGCACTTGAGCTTGAAGATATAAATAAGGCACTTGAGGCAGAAGGAAAGAAGCCTGCAGCAGGTAATCAGATAATGCTTGGTATCACCAAGGCTTCACTGGCTACCAACTCATTTATGTCAGCCGCATCATTCCAGGAAACAACCAAGGTTCTGACAGAGGCTGCGATCAAGGGTAAGGTTGATCCTCTTATCGGACTTAAGGAAAACGTTATCATCGGTAAGCTGATACCGGCAGGAACAGGTATGAAGAGATATCGTGATGTCATGCTTGATACTGCAATAGCTGATGAGTCGGCTGAAGAGATCGAAGATATTTACAATGATGCCGATGATGAAGATGATGAGTACTATGATGATGAGATTATGGACGAAACACCGGATGGAGATGATGAGTTCATAGATGAAACAGAAGCAGATGATGCCGATGAGGATGTAACAGAATAAGAGTTGTGTTTGACAAGGCCGTCCCGCATATTAAGCGGGACGGCCTTTATTTTGTTTAAGTGTTATTTGGCATCTTCCTTTGCATACATCAGCTCTCTTGCGAGACTGTCCGGATTGGTCGTACAGCTATATGCAGCTTCTTTGGTTATCACACCCTTTGTGACAAGCTGTGCAAGGCTTCTGTTCATCAGTATCATGCCTTCATTTTCACCTGTTGAGATGAAATTCTCTATGCTCTGCAGATTTTTTTCTCTGATATTGTTCCTGATCGCGGGGTTGAGCTTCATTATCTCAAAAGCGGGAACCCGTCTCTTACCGTCCACTGTTTCGACAAGCTGCTGTGATACGACCATCTGAAGTACCATTGAAAGCTGTATATATATCTGATGCTGCTGATTGGGCGGGAACGCATCAATGACACGTTCGATCGTATTTGCGGCGCCTATGGTATGGAGTGTTGACAATACAAGGTGTCCTGTTTCGGCAGCGGTCATGGCTACGCTTATGGTTTCGGGATCTCTCATTTCACCAAGGAGGATTACATCAGGACTTTCACGCAGGGATGCGCGCAGTGCCGTAAGATAACTCTCGGTGTCCGATATGATCTCGCGCTGACTGACGATGCTCTTCTTGTGACTGTGCAGGTACTCTATGGGATCCTCAAGCGTAATGATATGTGCCTCGCGCTCCTGATTGATCTTATCTATCATGCATGCAAGTGTTGTGGATTTGCCGCTTCCGGCAGGCCCGGTGATCAACACAAGTCCCTTCTTATGAGTAAGCGGAAAATCAATGATCTCATTAGGTATCTTCAGCTTCTCCGGATGCAGATTATCAAAAGATATTACTCTTATGACTGCTGACAGGGAACCGCGCTGCTTGAAGGCATTGACACGAAAACGTGCGACCTTGGGGATCGTAAAGGAGAAATCATCATCGCCGATCTTCTCAAGCTCCTTGAGCACCTCTGCCCTTCCTGCTATCTCATAAATCTGTGAAATCAGTTCATAGCAGTCTCCGGGCCGTAGGATTTCCGAATCATTATCCATGGAACACAGATGACCGTGCACCTTAAAGGTCAGCGAACGTCCCGCAACGATAAAAATATCGGATGCTTCCTGAGCAACTATTGCTTGTAAGGTTTCCTTGATTGGCATTTTTTTCCCTCCTGATTAAAAATCCTGAATAAGATCTACTATAGTGATCACTGCATTATTCCTACCGTATTCCAGGCTTCTATGCTGAATAATGAAGTATCCGTTTCATCCGGATAATGTGCTTTGAGCGATACCTGTATCTCAAGAGTATCATTTATCGGAACAATGTAGCTTAGAGTTACCGGATTGTCCGAATACTGTTCTTCGCTGACCATTATCGAATCGTTATCGGCAAAAAGCTCCGGTATCGATGAGTAAAAGTCCGCTGCATTGCTGCAATCACGTACTTTCTTGCTGAGCAGACCTTCAATATTGGTCATATACAGTTCCGCAAGCCTGTTTGCTTCATAATATTGTGTTGTTCTTTCCGCGGTCTGCAGGCTCAGTGTATAGTCTGACTTCGCACTTACGTAAGTCAGTGCAGCGAAGCTTACCATACACAACAGCATAAAGGCTACAAGAACAGAACTTGTACCTACATTCACACCGCCCCGTACTTTCTTTTTCATCTGCAGGGATCCTTTATTATTTTAAATATATATGCTGGTCAGTTACTCAACCTCTCGGTTTGTTCATATACTTTGTGGCATCCAGTTCATAAATGATGTTGCTGTCCCGGATGCGTGCTATCTTAATGTGCATGTTCTGGATCGCACCGTTCGGAAGGAGTGTAACATCGGATGCATATACGGCATCTTCCGGTGAACAGGGATTAAAGTCATTGTCGAAAAACATTGTAAAGTAAGAATCATCACCCTTGACTGCATCGGGAAAAACATTGATGATGCTGTCTATATCTCCGTCTGTTCCGCGCATTACCTCAGCATAGCCTGTGGCGATCGCCACAGCGTGATTAAGTTCCCGTGTCTGACGTCCCATGATATGCGCATTGGCAAAGCAGCGGACACAGGCTGCCGTTCCCCACGCAAATACCAGAGTGACTATTATCATCTCCATAAGGAAGAGAGAAGTTTTTGATCCGCCTGTCTTATTCAATGGAACCTCCCTTCGAACCGGTATCTTCGTCCTGAGTGCTGTACAGAGACACAAAGAACTCGGTACGGTTTCCCTCTTCATCCGTGATATTGAATCTGTATAATGAGGAATTGATCCTGGCTGCCGTAAAGTCATTAAGCCTTATGATATTCTTGCCCGCATTTCTTATAAGTCCGATATCTCCCTTGGCTGTGAGCTCCTTAAGATAACCCTCGTGCGAATACAAATATGTACAATATTCGTCGCTGTTTATATACTGAGTCAGCTTGAGCACCGGGTGCCCGTCATCGATCATCACATCAACACAACCGTGTCTGTCATGCTGATGCATCTTCTCGGACACATATGCAAGAGCGGTGCGTGAGGTGAAATTAAGGTTCATGTCATGTGCCGTTTTTTTGTACACTCTGGCACCAAACAACACTATAAACAGTGCGCATATCATCAGTACGCCGAAGGTGACAAGGATGAAGAGAGCATCTACTATGGATTTTTCCCGTTTGTTGTGATTGTTTTCGTTCATTCGGGTGACCTCTCTATGATAGTTACATTGGGCATAAGGTTGCTGCCCATGACCTCGTAATCAATGAGAAAACGGTCATGGTCATAGATGAGCCCGTAGTGTTCCTCAATATAATCAAGTGAGGGAGGATAAGACCCCTCAATTGCATAGCAGTGAACAATATCCCTGTTTATGGCATCCGTCAGGATTTCCTTCTGATTGGCTGCATTGGCATCCGCAAAATCCGAAACCGCGATTATGAAAACAACCAGTACCGCAATGAAAAGAAGAGCGGAAAAGTTGACGGAGGACAGTATTCTTTTTTTGTTTTCCGGAGTGTCGAATCTGTTCATATCCTAACCTATCGATCTCATAATGTTCATGAGAGGAAGCATTACCGAAAGAAGTATTCCGCATATTATCATCGAGAAAACAATGACAAGCGTCGGCTCGAGTATGGAGATCACACCCGAAATACGTTTGTCCACATGCTCGTCATATTTGGTGGCGATTCGTTCAAGGGCTTTGTCGACCGAACCCGATTTACCGCTGATGGCGATCATACGGGAGTAAAGTGCATTGAATATTTCCGCATCGACCAGAAGCTCGGTGAAGGTTTTCTTGTTATTCCTGTCTCTGAGAGATGTCAGACATTTGAGTATTTTTTTGTTGACATGCTTGTTGTCGATCATCTCGGCAACCATTTCAAGGCTGCGTTCTATGCTCAGTCCCGCATTCCATGTAAGAGCCATGCCGCTTGCGAATCTTGCTATGGCGATTTCCTCATACAGATTTCTGGTGATAAAGAAATCGGACAGGAAAGAGCTCATGGCATTTCTGATCCGGTCATTACGGAACAGCATAAACACCGAGGCTGTTATCAGAAGAAGAATTCCGATAATGACGATGGAGGACTTACTTACAGCATTTCCGAAAGACAGAAGCTTCTTCGAGAAACCGGTCATTTCGGAACCGAGCTGAATATATACATCATTAAATATCGGAAGGACCTTGATGACAAGGACAAGGATCACGACAAACATGATAGCAACGATAAACAGGGGGTATTTTAACGATCCCTTAATGGAATCGGATATCGCCTGTTCGCGGTTGTAATGGAACGACAGCGAATGCATAACGTCGGTAAGCTTACCGGAGTCCTCGCCGATACGGATCATATCTACACAGTATTTGGGGAAGACTTCGGCTGTTTCCATTGCTTCGTGCAGACGTTTTCCCGCATGGAGCTCGTCAACCAGCTTCGAAAGGATGGGTTGAAGCTCTTTGGCATCTTCGGCTTCGGCGTCTTTAAGCATTATCCATACACCGTCTATGGGCATGATCGCCGCATCCAGCATCATTGCAAGCTGCTCACAGAATACAGCAAGTTCTTCGTTGCTCAGCTTCCTGATTTTTTTGTTGCTTTTAACCTTTTCTTCGCTCATGGCTTCTCCTTGTTGTATCAATAGTTATACATGGTCGTATATTCCGCTTTCTTACCCTTGCCCAGCAGCTTGCCGATGCCCTGTCCCTTGCTGTCTGAGCTGTTGGCATCAAAGGTCGGATCCATAAGTGTCCAATCTACTCCGTCGAATTCGATAATATCATCGATCCATCCGTGATCCCTGGTGTAGACACTTACCCAGGCATGATATGCATCCCCGGAATATCCTATTTCCATACGTGTGGGGATACCTACACTTCTAAGCATTGCAGCCATTACGGCAGCGTAGTCATAGCATATACCCGTGCCTGTTGCCAGCGTTTCATCCACGTTTGGAAGATAACCTGCCTGCACGTTCTCGGCTTTGTAATAATCATAGGTAATGTTCTTTATCATATAATCATATACTTTTGCAACGGCATCAAGCTCGGTGACAGATTCATTTGTGAGCTCTTTTGCAAGTGCTGTGGTATCTGATTCCTCGTCAAAGTTCACACGCTGATTGGGATACAGGAAGGGTCCCTGCTCATCTTCAAGTGTTACATTAAGATCCTCCGCATATACCATGGCATATTCATTATCCTTCATGTTTTCATATACGGTTATCGAGTAGGTGCCGCTTCCCAAAGACAGGGGAATGACCGTAAATTCGCCGGGTTTGATGTCGTAGGTATAAGTAATGCTCGTATCGGAAAAAAGCTGAAGCTTTATCTTGTCGACGTCCCCGTTATACCTGATATAGAAGTATCCGTCCTTTGAATGGGAACTGTCTATTTCCACGTATTCATTCCCTTCGGCTGCCGACTCGTCGAGTTCGGGCAGACATATATCCCAGTTATTGGACCATACATAGTCGGCCTGTTCCGCATAGCGCACTTCGGTCTCGCGCTCGGCAGGACTGACTTTCTTTCCACAGCCCGGCAAAAGAAGGGATACGGCTGTAAAAGAAATGAACAATATGATCAGTATATTAAGTTGTATCCGTTCCTTATTCATCCGTAATGCTCTCATCATCTTTTACAACTTTGTCTATATCATTCTGTTCATTCTGCTTTTTTTCGGGATCATATGCCGACAAAGACGCATTTAATGTATGTCCGTGAATGTCGGGAATGAAGATCGTAAGCGCCTCACTGCTGTAAGGGAATTCGACGTGCCCGGATGCCTCGTCGATGCTTGTGGGGAAGATAACGTCTCCGGCTGCGTTCCTTGCGTATATTTCATCATATGCAATATCCTCACCCGCAAGTTCAAGTACAAAGTGATCACTGTACAGTTGATGGTTGCGGATGATAATGCGTTCGTATGCGATGCCGTGCGATTCGATCTTCATTTCATTGTTTATCAGTACAACCGGCGAGATAAGTATCAGGAACAGAAAGCCGATGGCGATCCATTTGCATGTATCTATTAAGGTTGTCTGGGCTATGCTTTTGAGTATAAGCAGATCAAAGTTAATATTTTCGGAATCTATATTGCAGGCGGCGAGGACATTGTTAAGCATGTTATTCGCTTCCTGCTTTGACATACTGTATTTTTTTCTGTTAAAGATCATCTGCCGTCGCCTCCTTTCCTGAGTGCTTTTTCCAAAGCTTTTTTTCCGCTGTTTATGTATCGTTTGACGGAACTGCGCGAGCACGAGAGTGCTGCGGCTATATCTTCGAGCTTCATTTCATTGTAAAATCGCATTACGATCACCTGTTGCTCGAGGAAAGGAAGGGAAGCTACCGCTTCACGGACAGCCTCTATCTCTTCTTTGTCTTCGTAGTGTTCACCCGGATTGTGTTCGGGCTTTTCATCAAGTACAAGATCGAGCAGTTCGGAACTCATTGAATCCGGCTTGATCTTGCGTGTCATGTCATAGCATACATGGAAACAGATCTGATTAAGCCATGCGACAAACAGAGAAGGGTCTTTTATGTTATTGATATTTTTAAGTGCCGAAATATAGGTTTCCTGTACAGCATCCTGCGCAAGATATGCGTCCCGGAGATAGTGCCTTGAGTAGTTGTAAACATGATTGTATGTCGTTGCATATAACTCGGCAAAGGCTTCTGAGCTCCCGGACTGCGCCCTGATGACCAGGTTGCCTATATAGGCGTGATTGAAATCGGCCATGCCTATCTGTGCCTTTCGCGGTTATACAGGGTTGAGATGATAGACAGGAAGTTCTTAAGATCTTCCTGCTCATTCAGGATATAATTAAGTTCTATTTCCATTGATGGATCTTTGCCGTCTTTATTGTAATTGTCAACGGCTGCCGTTATTTCGGAGACGAACTGCTGCATTTTTTCGGCAGGACAGTCTTCCACTATAAGAAGGAATTCATTTCCGCTGTTACGTCCCACAAAACCGTATTTGTGACCTATCGGGTAGAGAAGTGATGCAAAATCATGAATATATTTATCTCCGAAAATCCTGCCGTGCGCAACATTGATCTCATCGATCTTCGGAAGCTCAATGAGTGCGCAGCCGAATGTGGAGACATCTTTTACTGAAATATATTTACCTATAACGACATCACAGCCGTTGCGGTTGGGAAGGCCGGTGAGAGAATCAAGGTAAGCTGCCCGGTTTAGCTTATGAGCTTCGTTGATCTCTTTTTGAAGCTGTGAATAATCGGCGATAAGACATACGGCCGAGTAAATCATGAAAGCCCACAGAAATACGCAGATGGTGAGCAGATTCCTGTTTGTATATATATTGTTCTTCAGCAGTGGATCGAAGTTGAGATAGCAAAAGAACATAATTCCGAATAAGATAAGTAGGATCAGTTGTATTAGCTTAAATGTCTTGAAATTGCGATATCTGTCGATCTGCATATTTAGATGCTCCTTTGTCCCGGATGGTTGATTTATATTTATATGATACAGCAAAATAAAATAAAAAGATATAAAAAAACTGAACCATTTTAAATCTTTGATAAGTCTTTTTTTATGTAACGGGTTTAAAGAGTAAATCCGGAAACGTTAGGTAACAGGATGAGGGGCCTGAGGGGAAAGGCAAGGGAAATATGGAGAACGGAAGACTTGAAATAAGAAATACGGGGATGTATGTAATGCTGGCAGCCATTGCCGCACTTGTCGTGCTGGTATGCCTGATACCGATGAGGATATCGGCAGACGGTGTTTCGGATCCTTTCGACGGCTACAGACTGCTTGCATCGAATACCGAAGCAACTGACCCGGATATGGTTGATGATTACAGCCTCAGTGTGAAGATAGAGGATGAGGAGATACCTATGAGTGCCGGGAACACGGATTACAGAGGAATGGTCGTGCCGGTGGTTGTATGCTGCCTGCTGATCACGCTGGCCGTTGGATACATGGTCTGGTTCGGATCGCATAAGAAGCGTATTGCATCGCTGATGGTGATGGGGATTACCGGAGATGTCGATATAAACGGAATGGATGATGTCAGTATTCTCCATCCCATAAAGACCATAAGGTTTGAGAATGAACTCGAGAACCGCGTGGTTTCCAGTACAACGAAAGGTGTATAGGGGTATACATCAGATAGAAGCCGGATTACTTAGTGATCCGGCTTATTTTTTGTCTGAAACTGTTGATAAAAATCCAAAAAAGAAGTAAAATAAACTCGGTGTATCACGTTTGATGGCAAAAGTGACTGGGATACCGGGGTGAGCATAGTGAAGAAAAGGATCATAGGACTTGTACTTGCGGCAGCAATGGTCATAGGATCGATGCCGCTTGGTACGGTAAATGTATATGCTGATGATATACTTCTGTTACCGGAAAATGAGATAACAGAAGATCTTGGTGTGTCCGAAACCGGGATCGGTGAAATATCCGATGTGGAGCCGGATGCAGCTGATGCGGATGAAACAGATATAACAAAAACGACAGATACAGCAGAAACAACAGATGCGTCGGACACAAATAATAAGGAAGATGATGGCCTGACGGATGCATTGAACAGGAAAGATACCGGAACAGAGGAAGAGGGCAGGCTTGTCGTGCAGGTTGAACAGGCAGATCCGGGTGCCGCTGATGAATCGGATGAGGTACGGGTTGAACTGGATATTTCCGATGAGCTTATCCAGGAGGGTAATTTCCCGGGGAGCGCCACGGATGATGAGCCGAAGCTTTATGCGGAAGCCGACAATTACGTATTCGGAGCCGGCTACCGTTACAAAGATGCAATGAATGCCGTTGTAAATGCAGCCAATTCATGGCAGGGTGAGAGCAGTGTTAAGTTTAATATTTCCGCATATGGTGTAAAGCAAAATGAAATGCAGAATTTCCTTACCGTAATGATCAATTCTCATCCGGAATTTTTCTTCCTTGACGGCAGGGTCAGCTACAGCTATTCGCTTTCGGACAATACAGTTACAAGTGGGGAATTCACGGTAAGCCCCGGATATACGAGAGCGCATTTCGACAGG
The DNA here is from genome assembly GCA_946623875.1 of uncultured Lachnospiraceae bacterium. Classification (GTDB taxonomy): domain Bacteria; phylum Bacillota; class Clostridia; order Lachnospirales; family Lachnospiraceae; genus UBA2868. The sequence continues at coordinate 13,568 of CAMORO010000058.1, forward strand.
CTGAATGAACAGGTTGACAGGATACTTGCGGGTGTCGATCCTTCGTGGACCGATCTTCAGAAGGTAATGTATGTTCATGATTACCTGATACTTAATATTAATTATGACATGACTCTGACCAAGCATAATATGTATCAGGCATTGGTGGAAGGGGACTGTGTATGTCAGGGTTATGCTCTTTCGTGCGAATATCTTCTCAACAGGATTAACAGCAGGTTTAACTGTACCATTATAACCAGTAACGATCTTAATCATGCATGGAATCTGGTTACACTTGAGGGGAAGGATTACTATCTGGATGTAACCTGGGACGATCCTGTCAAAACCTATGAATACATGTGCAGATACAACTATTTCCTGCAAAGCGAAGCCAAAATGCATTCGTCGGACAGTCATTACAGTTCAGACTGGCGCGACTGTTACGGACAGACTGTTCTCGGGAAAAAGAATACGGACAGAAGGTTTGAGAACCTGCCCTTTGTGGGAATGCGCACGAAGGTTCCGATGTACGGAAACAGCGGTGTTTATATACAGTACGACCAGTACAATAATTATATACATTTATATAAATATGATTTTCGGACCGGAAGTTCGACAAAGATAGGAGATTATGATTCGCAGGTTTATTCATATTCGGCCGGTCTGTCGGAATACGGTGACTTTATCGTTCTGACCCTGGCGAAGAGGATACTTGTTATCGGACAGGACGGAAAGATATATGCAACATACAATTCCGCCAATACAAACGGACATATCTGCGGCGCGAAGATAGAAGGAAATACGCTGTATTATGATGTCGAGAGCGGTAATTACATAAGGTATACCCTGCAGCTTACGATGCCTGTGATACGTGTGCCGATAAGAGTCACGGGAATAACCTTAAGCATGGAAGCGGCATCACTCATGGTCGGCGACACCGTTTCAATAACGGCAACGGTTACTCCGCAGGACGCCGATGATACATCATTTACGTTCGGCAGTTCAGATCCGGGTGTGGCAGCAGTTGACGGGAACGGGAAGATAACTGCGATAGCTGTCGGTGAAACGGTTATAACGGCCAAAACAACGGATGGCGGTCTTACCGCATCATGCAGGATCACGGTTAAAGCGCCTGTAAAAGTATCGGAACTTAAGGTTTCGATGTCTGAAGTAGCGTTAAAACCCGGTGATGTTATCGATCCGGGATGGGAGGTTGTACCTGCAGATGCCGACAACAAACAGGTTGATTATGTGAGTGGGGATGAAAATACAGCAGTTGTTGACGGCAAGGGAAGGATAAAGGCTGTATCGGTCGGCCGAACCACCATAACCGGGATCACAGAGGACGGAGACCATATGGCTGCGGTTTCGGTAACCGTTGAAGCACTTACCGCAAAACAGCCGGTTTCAAATGTGGCATCAGGGAATGTGGAGCAGGGGACCAGGATACTTCTTGTAAGCGATACAGCCGGTGCGTCGGTATATTACACCCTTGACGGAACCGATCCTTCGGTAAATGCAAAGGGACAGCCATCGGGAAGTACAATGCGCTATGAGGATACCATAATAATAAACGAAAGCACTGTGCTTAAGGCCATCGCCGTAAGGCCGGGATATACGAACAGCCCGGTTTCGGAATACAGATACAGGGTGGCGCAGGGCTTAAGTGAAGCGGATGAGGAAATAAAAAAATATTTCGATAAAATATCGGATGTGCCTGAGGAAACATGGTATCTGATGGGAAATGATGACGTGATCTATAAGGCGGGTTCGGATACGAAGCTCGTTTATGAATATACCGGTTCGAAGGTGACTTTCAACAATGATATAAGGATATATTACGGTCTGGAAAGACTGACGGAGAACAGGGATTACTCTGTAAAATACAGGAATAATATTGAGGTCGGCGACTGCTCTTTGGCTGACGGACCGTATATTATCGTAAAGGGCAGGGGAAATTACAAAGGCAGTGCCGAATTCAGGTTTACGATCGCGCCGGTGGACATTAACAGGGCAACCGTATCATCGGAAATCAGGACAACGGTTATTGCCGGAACGCCGCTTAACGGGATATCTCCCGTGATCGTTCATGACGGAAAGCAGCTTGAAAAGGGTGTTGATTACGATCTTACATATTATAAAGGCGATGCTGCGGATGGAAATGAGGTAGACGGTTCCCTTCCGGCGTTGTCAGGAGACGAGAGTTATTCGATAGTGGTATCGGCCCATGCCGGAAGTAATTATGCCGGCGTCATGGAAAGAAGCATAACCGTAAATGTTATAGACGGAGACGACCCAACACTGGTTCAGATGAAGGGTGTTAAGGTAGATCTTCCTGTTCTTGAGTGGAGCGCGGATGGAGTGGATATTGCCGGGCTGTTTGATAACAGCAACGGCAGACGGTCTGAAGCCAGGGTGTATACGGATAGTTCTGTTCTTGTATACGGTACTGATTTTACCGTGGATGAAATAGAGAATGGGGAAGCGAGGGTTCAGCTTTCTGCGGGAGAGCATACAATAGTTCTTCGCGGTACTGCGGCAACTGACGGCAGTTGTTACGTTGGCGAGAAAAATGTAACTCTGGATGTGAAGGGTATAGACGCATCAAAGGTTAAAGTTGCCTGCTTTGATACAAAACCGGAGTATCTGGGAAGAACATTTACCCTGCAGGATCTTTATTTTGAGGATGGCAGCGGATATAAAGAAGTCACGCTTTACACCGAAGCCGGAGGTAAAAAGACTGTGCTTAATGCCGGTGATTATTCGGTGGATATGTCAAAGGCAAGGGCATCCGGAACATTTGATGTTGTATTTTCATTTAAGAATGGCTACACAGGCACTAAGAAAATGACGGTAAGTGTGCGTCCGTACAATATAAACAAGAACAAAAGGAATGATGTAACGGTCAATGTTTCCGATGCCGATTACCATAAGAGCGGAGCTGTCCCGTCGGTAACGGTAACAGTCGCGGGAGTTCCTCTGCGAGAGGGAATTGATTATTCTCTTACCTTTAAAAAGAATGTTAAGATCTCGGATCTGCCCGGAAACGAGCCCAGGGTTGTCATACGCGGAAAAGGGAACTATACAGGTTCCGTAAAGAAGACCTTTAAGGTCAACAAGATCAGTATTTCAAATGCGGGACTTTTTGTCGCGGATAAAAAATACAAAGCGGATGCGGGTGCAGGATATTTTAAATCGCTTCCGACAGTTGTTGATGATAATGTGACTCTTAAAAAGAAAAGGGATTATAACAAATTCACACTGGATGACTGTACCTTCTGTTATGCCGAAACGGGGATACCGATAAAGGATACGGAGCGTGTACCCGCAGGGACTCTCATTGAGGTCAGGGTCGTGGTAAGCTGCCCGGAAACAAGCCAGTACAAAGGAAGCGCAACCCTGAGAGGATGTTACAGGCTGATACCTGCTGAAAAGAATATAAAGAAGGCGAAGGTCACCGTAACAGATCCGGATGCTTTCGTATTCAGGAACGGACAGGAGCTTATTCCCGCGAAGGCAACGGATTTAATGGTTATGTTGAATTCACAGATCGTCCCTCCTTCGGGTTATGAGATCGTTTCGGTTAAGAATAACCGGTTTATCGGTATTGCAACCGTTATCATAGAAGGAAGGGGAGAATACGGAGGCATGAAGAAGTTCACCTTCCCTGTTAAGGCCAGAAAGATACTTGCTGTGCTTGAGTAAGTGAAATGTTGATGCAATTAAACCCGGGAATGAAAATAGTGTGATTTTGGACTTGACTTCCCGGTCTGTAACGCATATAATAATTGAGCGTGTCGAAAAACGTGAGTGTTTTTCATGCGCTCAATTTTCTTAACAGTTCAAAACAGCGAAATACGAAGTATTTTGAACCTGTTCCGAACTGTTGCCCATTTTCCATAAATAAAACAGGAGGTGAAAAGGATGCCAACATTTAACCAGTTAGTCAGAAAGGGAAGGCAGACATCTGTAAAGAAGTCTACGGCACCCGCCCTTAACAAGGGATTTAACTCTCTGCACAAGAAGCCCATTGATACAGCTTCTCCGCAGAAGAGAGGCGTGTGCACTGCTGTAAAGACTGCAACCCCTAAGAAGCCTAACTCGGCTCTTCGTAAGATCGCCAGGGTTCGTCTTTCCAACGGAATCGAAGTAACAAGCTACATTCCGGGTGAAGGTCACAACCTGCAGGAGCACAGCGTTGTTCTTATCCGCGGCGGAAGAGTAAAGGACTTACCCGGTACAAGATACCATGTGATCCGCGGTACTCTTGATACGGCAGGCGTTGCCAACCGTAAGCAGGCCCGCAGTAAGTACGGCGCTAAGAGACCCAAGAAGTAAGGTCGGGTAAGGTTAAGGTATTACCACAAACAAAACTAAAGTATAGTGTTGGATTCTTTTGAGTGATATTACATCACAATACAATCAGATGTTGTGCTTGTACATAAAGATGATTGTATCAGTGATGTTAACAACATATTATTATATCAGACATTCAGCGCGAACACATTAGCGGAATACATGTGAGTACCTGTGAGTTAAACTATT
>CAMORO010000059.1 GCA_946623875.1 uncultured Lachnospiraceae bacterium
TGAGGCCGAAAGGATATGCTCATACCTTCAGGACAGTATTTCGGAGCTTGCATATAAAATGCAAAGACACCATGTGGTGCCATATCCGAATGTCTCAAGAAAGGATTATCCGCTTAACGAGAGAATCAAATGAAAACACCGGTTATTGATTACAAAAAATTAAGTTTGACAAATATTGCAGGCAGGGAATACCGTCATCTGCTGCTGCTCATCGGGTGGCCTGTATATTTTTTCATGTACTTTGTTACGGAAAGGCTCATATCGGAAAGCAGATGCCATGTTGTTCACAGTGTTATTGATGATCTCATCCCATTTAATGAATATTTTGTACTGTTTTACGTTTCATGGTATTTTTTTATGGTTTGGTCACTGCTTGTTTTTATGCTCTATGATATAAAGAGCTTCGTAAAAGCTCAGAGTCTGATAGTCGGCATGCAGATAACAGCGGTTGCCACATATATCATATGGCCCTCGGTACAATATCTGAGACCGGATCATTTTGAACATTCCAATCTCTGCACATGGATTTTGGGGATCATTTATACAAGTGATACTCCGACGGGAGTATGTCCTTCGCTCCATGTGGGTTATACACTGGCAATACTGTCGGCATGGTATAATGCAGGGGATGTTAAGCTGTCAAAAAAAGCATTTGTAACGGTCTGGGCATTGCTTATATGTATTTCGGTATGCTTTGTTAAGCAGCATTCCTTTACGGATGTATGGGCGGCACTGGTTTTATATCTGTTTCTTGAAATGATGACACTGTTTGGGAGGAAATTGAAAATTGGGAAAACGCAGACTGGGTGACAGAAATGACGCAACGCTTATCAGGGATATTGATGCCATGCATTATATAATGCCGCTTATCATGCCAAACAGGTGTGATAATGAGGCACATATGAAGCTTTCCGTAGATATCTCATTAACCGAGAAATATGTCAGGGAATACAATAGAAATCACCCTGATCAGTGGATCTCCGTTTTTGATATCGTAATAGCCGCAGCGCTTAAAATGATAAGGCTGAGGCCACATGCTAACCGCTTTATCACAAATAACAATATTTATCAGAGAAATAATATTTCAGCCGCCTTTACCGTTAAAAAAGACTTCCGGGACGATGGTGATGAAACGCTTGCAAGGATCGAGGTTGACGATAACGATGATCTTGAGAGCATAATACAAAAAGTCAGAAGCAGGATAGCCCTGTGCAAGATTCAGGATGATGAGGCTACCGATGCCATGAATTTCATTAAGAAGATCCCCGGCAAGCACATTGTCGGCATGATCGCAAGATTTCTGGACCGGCACGGATGGATGCCACAGTCCGTTATTTCGGGAGATCCTTACCAGTCCTCGGTAGTTCTTGCCAATCTGGGTTCTTTGGGTATGGATATCGGATATCACCATCTGATAAACTGGGGTACTACCTCTTTATTCATAATCGTGGGATCAAAGAAAAACAGGAACCGGTTAAACAAAGACGGAACCGTTACCACAAAAAGAGAGTTGGATCTTGCCTTCACTATAGACGAAAGAATATCCGACGGCTTCTACTACGCCCGTTCATTGAGACTGATAAAAACACTGATAGAAAACCCGAAGCTTTTGGAAGGTCCCCTTTCCAAGGAACTGTAGCGAAATGACCGGGTAATTCCGCTGCAGTTCCTAAATCACCTCAGATCAGAGGATATGTGGAACAGGCTTTGGAGCCTGATCGTGTGTGCTTGCGTAGAAGGCTTCGATCTGTGCTTCTTCGTAGGGCATACCCTTCTCCTCGAACTGACCTGTCAGGATCATCAGCTTCCTGTAATCCTCGGGGATTATCTTCTTGAATCTGGGAAGATAAGCGTCGAAATTATCGAGGATATCCTTTGCCTTAAGCGAACCGGTATAATTGTAATGCTTCGTGAGCATTCCCTTTAATTCATTGCAGTCATTTTTATTCGCAACGGCCTCCATGAGCACAAGATCCCTGTTAAGGTTCCTGTAAAGTGTGTTGTGTTCATCAAGGACATAGGCAACACCGCCGCTCATTCCGGCGGCAAAGTTCTTGCCTGTGGGACCGATGACAACCACGCGTCCGCCGGTCATGTACTCACAGCCATGCTCTCCCACACCCTCAACTACGGCATATGCGCCCGAGTTTCTGACTGCGAACCTTTCACCTGCCATTCCTTCGAAATAAGCTTCGCCCGAGGTCGCGCCGTACAGTGCGACATTACCTGTTATTATATTGTTCCCGGCGTCATAGCCCGCATTTTCGGGAGCACGTACTATGATCTTGCCGCCGGACAGTCCCTTGCCGATGTAATCATTACTGTCACCGTACAGATTAAGAGTGAGCCCTTTAGGTATAAACGCCCCGAAGCTCTGACCGCCGTGCCCGTGACAGTCAAGCACTATGGTATCATCGGGAAGTCCCTCGGGAACCTGTCTCGTTATCTCGCTTCCGAGCAGAGTTCCGAAGGTTCTGTCCGTATTTGTAAGTGTTATCTTTTCGCGGCATTCCTTTCCCGATCTGATCGCATCCATTACGGATTTCTTATTTAACAGACAACTCTCATCCTTGGTCTTTTCCAGCTCGAAATCATACACTCTTGCGGGATCGAATACACGGGCATCCGATGCTTCATATTCAAGGATTCCCGATATATCTATCTTTGCTGCGTTACCGCCTAGCCCTTCCTTACGCTTAAGCAGGTCTGTACGTCCGGCCATTTCCGATATTGTACGTACTCCGAGCCTTGCCATGTATTCCCTTAATTCCTGTGCTATAAAGCGCATGAAGTTCTCAACATATTCCGCTTTGCCACTGAAGCGCTTCCTGAGCTCGGGGTTCTGGGTAGCTATGCCGAAGGGGCAGGTATCAAGATTACATACCCTCATCATTGCGCAGCCGAGAGTCACAAGCGGAGCCGTCGCAAACCCGAACTCCTCAGCACCCAGAAGAGCCGCAACAGCCACGTCCCTGCCGCACATCAGCTTACCATCAGTCTCTATTACCACACGGTCCCTTAATCCGTTACGGATAAGTGTCTTGTGGGTCTCCGCAAGTCCCAGTTCCCACGGAAGACCGGCATTATGTATGGAGCTTATCGGAGCTGCACCCGTACCGCCGTCGTAACCGGAGATAAGGATGACCTGTGCACCCGCCTTGGCAACGCCGGCAGCTATGGTTCCCACTCCCGCTTCCGACACAAGCTTAACGCTGATACGTGCGTTTTTATTTGAATTCTTAAGGTCGTATATAAGCTGCGCAAGGTCCTCTATCGAATAAATATCATGATGAGGCGGCGGTGATATAAGGCTTACGCCGGGTGTGGAATGTCTGGTCTTAGCGATCCGGGGATATACCTTGCCGGCCGGAAGATGACCGCCTTCACCGGGCTTTGCTCCCTGTGCCATCTTTATCTGTATTTCCTTTGCACTTACAAGATATTTGCTTGTAACACCGAACCTTCCGCTGGCCACCTGCTTGATCGCGGAACTGCGGTCATTGTCACTGCCTGCGGAGGCAATACGTTCGTCACTCTCTCCGCCTTCGCCGCTGTTTGACTTTCCGTGGAGGCGGTTCATTGCAACAGCCAGCGCCTCATGTGCCTCTTCGGATATGGAACCGTAGGACATCGCGCCGGTCTTGAACCTTGTAACTATGCTGTCGACGCTCTCAACCTCGGAAATATCTATTCCCTGTTTAGGATAATTAAAGTCAATGATACTGCGGATATAGCCGGTCCGCTCATTGTCCACCATTTCGGTATATTTTTTGAACTTGGCGTAATCGCCTTCTCTTGTGGCACTCTGAAGCATATGAATGGTCTGTGGGTTGTATCTGTGCTGCTCACCCTGCGAACGCATCTTGTGGCGTCCTATCGAATCGGGAGTCAGATCGGCTTCAAGCCCCAGCGGATCGAATGCTTTCGAATGCTGCTCATCCGCAGCAGTTGCAATATCATCAAGCGAAATACCGCCTATCCTGCTGACTGTTCCCGTGAAATATTTGTCTATTACCTCCTGCGATATACCGAGACATTCGAAGATCTTCGAGCCCAGATAGGACTGTACTGTCGATATTCCCATCTTCGAAGCTATCTTGACTATGCCTACGAGAACCGCCCTGTCATAGTCATCCACAGCCGCGTAATAATCCTTATCAAGACTACCTTCGTCTATCAGCTCACCTATAACCGCATGGGCGAGATACGGATTGACCGCACTGGCGCCATAGCCCAAGAGAAGGGCGAAATGATGTACTTCTCTGGGCTCGCCGGATTCAAGTACAAGTGACATGGCAGTACATTTCCTTGTATCAACAAGATGCTTGTGAACCGCTGCAACGGCAAGAAGTGAAGGGATCGCCACATGATTTTCGTCCACTCCCCTGTCGGAAAGTATAAGTATGTTGGCCCCCTCTCTGTATGCTTTGTCCACTTCAACAAAGAGATGTTCAATAACACGTTTTATCGGTGTGCTCTTATAATACAGTATTGATACTTTGGCGACCTTGAAGCCGGGTCTGTTCATCTTTTCGATCTTCAGAAGATCAAGATCCGTAAGGACAGGGTTCTCAACCTTTAGCATATGGCAGTTGTGAGCCTGTTCCTCAAGCAGGTTTCCGTTCTTGCCAAGGTAGACCGTTGTCGAAGTTACTATCTTCTCTCTGGCCGCATCGATCGGAGGGTTGGTCACCTGCGCGAACATCTGCTTAAAATAGTTAAATAACGGCTGATACTGTTTGGAAAGTACCGCTATCGGGGTATCAATACCCATGGCTCCAATGTTTTCAGCCCCCGTGAGTGCCATGGTCTCTATGCTTTCCCTGCATTCTTCGTAGGTATAACCGAAGGCCTTCTTAAGCTGCTGCTTCTCTTTGGGTGAATACGAAGTGACTTTGCAGTTAGGGATTTTCAGCTCATGCAAAGTGAGCAGGTTGGAATCAAGCCATTCACCGTATGGGTCCTTATTGGCGTAGTATTCCTTGAGTTCCTCATCGGACACTATTCTGCCCTGTACAGTGTCGATCAGCAGCATTTTGCCGGGATGAAGTCGTTCCTTCTTAAGGATGTGTTCCTCGGGTAATTCAAGAACTCCTACCTCTGATGAAAGGATCAGCCTGTCATCATCCATTATGTAATATCTTGAGGGTCTCAGACCGTTCCTGTCGAGGATCGCGCCCATCACATCACCGTCCGAGAACAGTATCGATGCAGGACCGTCCCAGGGTTCCATCATGGTTGCGTAATACTGATAGAAATCACGAACCTCCTGTGATATCGTGTCATTGTGCGCCCATGGTTCGGGTACCATCATCATGGCTGCAAGAGGAAGGTCGATACCGCTCATTGACAGGAATTCAAGAGTATTGTCAAACATTGCCGAATCAGAGCCCCACGCCGGGATAACGGGTAATACCTTGGTCATATCCTCTGAACTGAACATGCCGGTATGCATGGTTTCCTCACGGGCAAGCATCTTGTCAACATTTCCCTTTATCGTATTTATTTCCCCGTTGTGTACCATCATCCTGTTGGGATGAGCTTTCTCCCAACTGGGCGTAGTATTGGTAGAGAAACGTGAGTGTACCATGGCGATAGCCGACTTATATGAAGCATCATCAAGATCCGTAAAGAAGGTACGGAGCTGACCGACCAGGAACATTCCCTTGTACACGATCGTACGGCATGACAGTGAACATACGTAGGTATTGTCGGTACTCTGCTCGAATACACGTCTTATAACATACAGCTTTCTGTCGAAATCCTTATCTGTTTCCGTTTCTTCGGGACGCCCCACGAAGCCCTGATAAATAGCCGGCATACAGTCACGCGCCCGCTTGCCGGGTACTTTCTCATCCACTTTAACTTTACGCCATCCAAGGAAGTCACAGCCCTCTTTTCTTACTATCACCTCAAACATCTTCATGGCGCGCTTCCTTAACAGCTCATCAACCGGGAAGAAGAACATGCCCACGCCGTAACCGCGCTTCTTTTGAAGCTCTATACCAAGCTCCTTACATTCCTTTACAAAGAATTCATGGGGGATACGTGTGAGTATGCCTACACCGTCGCCCGTCTCACCAGACGCATCCTTTCCGGCGCGGTGTTCAAGATGTTCAACTATCTTTAATGCATCCGATACCACGGCGTGATCGTCCTTACCGTTTATGTTCACGATAGCGCCGATACCGCAGTTCTCATGCTCGTCAAGCATAGCGTGGTTCCGGATATCCTCGGGATTGCCGTTTAGTAAATCCTTTGTCTGATCTGCCATTTATATTTCCTCCTTATGACGGTTTACAGCCTCAAAAAAGCGCCAATCCTGCAATAGGATTGACGCCGTTGTCTTCTGAAGTGAAACCGGGGCTGAGCCTTGTCACATCCCCGGGATAACCCGGGATGGCTTCCGGTTTCATAATAAAAAAGATGCCCCGACCACTGTCGAAGCACCTTCGCTTACAGTAAATATTATATAAACCGATTCTCAGTTGTCAAGAGTTTTTTGTAATTCCACGAAGCTGCAGTTCCTGAGCATTCGAAAATACTCAGACAGTCTGGGATAGAGCGGTTCTGCCGCCTCCCCGAAATGTTCACCGACCAGCTTACCGATCTCAAAAACAGTCCTTTTACCGTCAATGAGGGACCAGATATAGCTGCCCATCTGCTCTAGATGGATCTGTGAAACCCTTGGCTTATGAAGCAGCATCTGTGCGGCCCGGTTGAAGAATCCCCTGTTTTCAACATAAACAGTCACCATACCTTCCGCATCTTCATCCCAGTCATATTTTGGATTCCGCACAGGAATATAATCCAGAAAATTGTCTTCTTTTGTGTTTTTTTTCATCATCACTTCTTCTTCAGTGCAGGAATGACCACACTTATGATTATCAGTATCATAAGTACGATTCCTCCGATCATACCGGTATTCAGGTAACCGGAAAGATCGATCATGTCGCCAAGACCGATAACGGCCAGAACTGCGAGAATAATTCCGACAAGTCCTTCACCTGCAATGAGTCCCGAACAGAATAGCACACCGGCTCCGGCATCATCCTCCGACTTTCCGGTTTTCTTTTTATTCAGGTAATCCGTGAACGCCCGGATGCCTCCCCCGATCATAACAGTTGTAGACAGTTCAAGCGGAAGGTAAAGACCAAGAGCTACAGGAAGCACAGGCACGCCCAGAACCTCAACCGTAACGGCGATGAAGATGCCGATGAAAATCAAAATCCATGGAAGGTTTCCGGCCATAACACCTTCCACGATCATCTTCATTAAGGTTGCCTGAGGCGCTGAAAGCTCCGGAGTACCAAATCCCCATGCCTTATCAAGCAATAATAAAATACCGCCTATCGTAAAGGCCGAAACAACCGTACCTATCAGCTCACCGATCTGTTGTTTCATCGGTGTTGCACCCAGAATGAATCCGGTCTTCAGATCCTGAGAAGTATCGCCTGCGATCGCCGCAATAATACAGACGATCGAGCCGATGGTGATGGCTCCGACCATGCCCGAGGGACCGGTATTACCCGTGATCTTTAATAGAAATGTCGCCAATAGAAGAGTTGCTATGGTCATTCCCGAAGTGGGATTGTTGGTACTGCCGACAAGACCGACCATTCTCGAAGATACGGTTCCAAAGAAGAAACCGAAAACGACGATCATGATGGCACCCGGCAGGGTAGTCGGAATCTGCGGCACAAGCCATATGCCAAGCACCAGTAAAGCAAGACCGATGATCACCACTGCGGGATGTAAATTCTTTTCCGTTCTCAGTTTCCCGTCTTTTCCGGAATCTTTCAATCCCTTTATTGCATCCGCAAAAGTCTTAACTATAAGAGGAAGTGACTTGAGCAGGCTGATAATGCCACCTGCGGCAACCATTCCGGCACCGATATAACGGATATATAAATCCCAGATTCTTATTGCACCGCCTTCTTCATATATCTTCGCTATTGTTTCGGTACCGGGGTAGACGACTGAATCCCCACCGAAAATAACTATTGCCGGAATGAGAACAAACCAGCCTAACATACCGCCTGCAAACATATAGGCAGAAATTTTTGCGCCGCAGATATATCCAACTCCGATCAACGTAGGATACACTTCTGTGGAAAATTCGGTCTTCAGCGCATCAATCCTGGCAATGATCGCGTATGGTACTATTTTCACCCCGTCAACTATAAATTTAAATACCGCGGCAATTCCCATGCCACTGAAAACAACCTTGGCCGCTGCTCCGCCTTTCTCACCCGCAAGGAGTACTTCCGCACATGCCGTGCCTTCGGGATAAGGCAGTATGCCGTGTTCTTTAACAATTAAGGCATTACGTAAGGGGATCATAAAAAGCACACCGAGTACGCCTCCGAAAAGTGCGATCAGGGAAATCGTGAGAATATCCGGATCTCCGGTAATACCTTCGTTTGCCCATAGAAAAAGTGCAGGCATCGTGAAGATCGAGGCGCCTGCCAATGATTCGCCTGCTGATCCGATTGTCTGCACCATATTACTTTCAAGTATTGAATCCTTGTGCATTATCAGGCGGATGACACCCATGGAAATAACGGCCGCCGGGATCGATGCCGAGACAGTTGAGCCTATACGCAGTCCCAGATAAGCATTGGCTCCTCCGAACACAACAGCAAGAATGATACCCATTATGATTGAAGTTACAGTAAGTTCAGGTGTTATCTTATCCGCCGGGATATAAGGCTTGAATTCCTGATCATCGCTGTTCATTATATCCTCCATTATGATTGCAAAATACTGACTGTTCAGAATATTCCTGTTCTGAACAGTTAGAGTATAACATATATAAAAGAGGATAAACAGAGGAAAAGTTACAGCCTGCGGATGGAGCAGAGAACAGACCTGTAACCCCTACCCATGGCTCATTCGCCGGAAGCACCGTAGTTACTCAGAACCCTCGCGGACGGGTCGTTCACGTCACAGCCTTCCCATTCTTTATTCGGCATCCAGAAATCCTTAACCATCCGTGACTGTCCGGGATAGAATTCTTCAAAAATCTCACGGTACAGAAGAGACTCCTTGGTAAACGGTCTTGCGTGATCATATTTTTTGATCAGCTCTTCATATTCTTTATCAGAATATTTGCCTTCTGCATACTCCTTCAGGTGATCCACCATCGAATGTCCCACCGCATCTGAGAATGCTGCCTTCTCCCTCATCAGGATATCATACGGAAGGTAATCACCTTCGAAAGCATGCCTTAACAGGTATTTTCCCTTATTATAAACATTCATCTTCTTGGCAGGATCTATACTCATGACATATTTAACAAAGTCAAGATCGCCAAACGGTACCCTCGCTTCCAGTGAGTTGACCGATATACATCTGTCGGCACGGAGTACATCATACATATGTATCTCATGGATACGCTTGACAGCTTCCTTCTGGAATTCCTCAGGGGAAGGTGCGAAATCGGTATACTTATATCCGAACAGTTCATCCGATATCTCACCCGTAAGAAGTACCCTGATGTCAGTCTGTTCATGTATTGCCTTGCAGACAAGGTACATTCCCATGCTGGCTCTTATGGTCGTAATATCGTAGGTTCCAAGAAGCTTTATAACGCCCGGAAGCTCCCGGATAACATCTTCCTTGGTGATTATAACTTCTGTGTGATCGCTGCCCAGATAATCAGCTACCTGTTTCGCATACTTAAGATCGATGGCATCTGTGTTCATACCTATCGCAAAGGTCCTTATCGGCTTATCGGACAGCTTGGAAGCCACCGCGCACACAAGCGAGCTGTCAAGACCACCGCTTAACAGGAAGCCAACCGGAGCATCCGAATCAAGCCTCTTTTCAATACCCTTTACAAGCTTATCATGGATGTTCTTACATATCGTATCAACGTCATCATCCACTACCCTGTCAACCCAGGTTATATCGTTGTAGCAGATGAACTCACCGTCCTTATAATAATGTCCGGGCGGGAACGGGAATATCTCATCCACCAGTCCGACAAGGTTCTTGGCTTCTGATGCGAATATGATTTCCTCATCTGTTATCCTTTCGTTGTCTGCCAATCCGGACTTATCAGATGCCAACCCGGATATATCGGCTTCGAATCCGGATTTATCTGATGCCAACCCGGACTTGTCAGCTACTATCCCTGACTTGTCAGCTGCTGTCCCTGACTTCACATGCCCATAGTACAGTGGCCGTATGCCGATCGGATCACGCGCAGCTATGAATGCTCTCTCTTTACCGTCATATATTATGCAGGCGAACTCGGCATCCAGCTTAGCAAACATATCGGTTCCGTACTGCTCGTACATGGGCAGCAGCAGTTCGCAGTCGGAATCACTCTTAAAGGTATAACCCTTCATTTTAAGATCTTCCCTTATAGGACGGAAGCCGTATATCTCACCGTTACAGACAAGGAAATTATTATTAAGGTTAAACGGCTGCATACCCTCCTCGCCAAGTCCCATTATCGACAGACGTTCGAAGCCCATGATGCCGCCCGGGATGTCGATCATCCTCTGCATATCCGGACCTCTCGATATCGTCCTGTCGAAATGTTCCCTGAATTCATCCTTTGTAAGGCTGTCGCCCAGATAACCCATTATGGAACACATTTCCTTCGCCTCCTTAAATCTGATCGGTATATTAGAATTGTTGTGTGAAAAACATATACAAAAAAGGCGCCCCGACCAATGTCGAAGCGCCTTCGCTTACAGTAAATATTATATAAACAGTTTTCCGGTTGTCAAGAAATTTTTTCAGCACCCGCCGTCAGCAGTATCTGCTCATGCATCCTTGCGGGATATCCTCTCGATAATGAAGCTGTTGAATTTATCCCCGGTGACCGGTTTGGAGAAATAGTAACCCTGTATTATATCACAGCCCATTTCCCTCAGTGTAAGGTACTGATCCTCTGTCTCCACTCCCTCTGCGATGACAGGAACCTTAAGATGTTCCGCAATATCAATGATAAGCTCGATCATCCTCATATCCCTGCTTTCACCAAAGGCAGTGTGTACGAATGACATATCCATCTTAAGCGCGTCAATGGGAAGCTTGGAAAGCATTCCAAGAGAGGAATAGCCGGTACCGAAATCATCCATTTCAATTCCGAAGCCTGCGTCCCTGAAACGGTTGACCATTGTTATGACCTGGTCGGAATCACCGGTATAAGCAGATTCGGTTATTTCAAGCAGTATGTCCGAAGGCGTGAGACCATGTTTTAAGAGAAGTGAATCGAATACATCCTTAAGATCCGGTCTCAGCATATCGATACGTGACACATTTACAGATATGGGTACCGAAAAACCGAAGTTATCTTTACAGTGTCTGATATAGGCGGCTGTTTCGTCCCAGACATGCAGATCAAGGTCGAATATGAGACCGTGTTCTTCAAGGAGCGGGATGAAAAGTCCCGGACTTATGATACCGAAAACAGGATGGTTCCAGCGAACAAGAGCTTCGGCACTTGTTAACAGCGGGCTCTTTGGCCTGATGTCATATTTGGGCTGGAAATAGGTTGTGAACTGCCCGTCATTAAGCGACTGTCTGAATTCCTCAAGGAGCCTCTCCTTAAAAAGAATATCCTCATGCATCGCCGAATCATACACGCCTATGAATTCGGTATAACTGCCCCTTATGTTATCGGCAGCCATCTTGGCTCTGTCAAAACGTCTTTCTATGTCGATGGTCTTATCTGCATTATAGTATACTCCGAGCCTTAGCCGTATGTTTATATCCGTATCGGATTCAGTATTGGTATCGGTATATGTACTGCTGTCCGTGCCCTCCCCTTTATGCTTTGACGTGCCGGCATGAGTCAGATCCTCCGTAAGCGTTTGGAGGATCCCGTTGTAGTTGTCAAGATGCGGAATGTACAGAAGGAAGGTGTCTGCACCCTGATGGCAGCCCACACCCTTAAGTACCCTGACCTGTTCTCTGATATTCTCACCGATGGTTTTTAGTATTTCATCTCCGTATTCCTTTCCGTAGCGCTCATTTATCATATGAAAACGGTTTATATCAACAACAACCGCATCCATGTCCGTTTCCGGAAAATAGTGATCGAACAGATGCACATAGCGCACGAAATAGTCCATGTTAAAGAGGTTCGTCAGCCTGTCTCTCTCGGTCGACTGTATGATATTCCTGCTTTCCGAGAGCTCTATACATTTGTCAGCCCTTGCCTTAATGATCTCGGGAGCAGGATAAGGCTTCGGGATAAAGTCAACAGCTCCGAGCTGTAAGCATTCCACCTCCGATTCCTGATCGGCCGCAAACACTATGAAAGGAATATCCTTAAGAGCAGCATCTTCCTTGAGCCTTCCGATAAGCTCAACACCGTTCATACGGGGCAGATCAAGATCCATCATAATAAGTGCCAGATCATCCTTGTGTTTGTTTATCTGTTCAAGTCCTTCAATGCCGTCGGTCGCATACAGTATCTCATAATCACTTCTCATGGCGCTTCCAAGGGTAACGCGGTTTGTCATTTCGTTGTCTACTATGAGGATGCTCTTTTTGACATTAAGGATTGCCTTCTCCTCCATCAAAGCGTTCATGATCTCGATGGATCCCTCTCCCGAGGGTGTTTCATGACCGTTCAGAGCAGTTGTATTCATATCCTTAAGCCGTTTCTTCTCTTCATACATCTGTTTATCGGCTCTTACGAATACTGTATGGAAATCCTCATCTTCTCCGTGAACAAACTCGGAGATCCCGCCGGCAACAACAACACCGCCGCTTGTTATATGCCCTGCCGACCTCTCATGCAGAAGCCTCATAAGCTCATCCCGCATATTATAATCCCTGCCGTTGAGGATGGCAGCGAACTCGTCTCCGCCGATCCTGTAAACAGGGCTGTGTTTGAATATCTCACAGATCAACTGACCTGCATTGATTATATATTCATCCCCGGCCTTATGTCCCAGAGTGTCATTTATTACTTTCAGGCCGTTCACATCGCAGACCACTATCGCAAAGTCCCTTACCACTCCGTCTCTTATATGGGAATCGGTCTCTGCCTCTCTTGTGATAAAGGCATGCTTATTCTTAAGTCCGGTCATGATATCGGTATTGGCCTTAAGCTCGCTTTCCATAGACCGGCTGTTCATGAAGTTGTGATTGGTCAGCATGATGAGTAAGGCAAATCCGAATATTCCGAGAGCCACCATCATGATCCTTGTTGTCTCATTTCCCTGCTGATCGAGCTGCGATTCTATATATGCTATCTCATCTTTATCCGCATCATCTATTCCTTCCGCGACGAAATAATTCCTTACATTTGTCTTCATCTGCGAATCCTGTAACAGCATAGACTGACGCATCCAGAAGAAAGAGATAAACAGTACAAGGCTTAAAAGTACAACCCATACAATGACCGATGAGCCAAACCGCCTCTCCCTGTCCCGGTGAAGTGTGACTCTGAAGTATATAAAGCCAAGCACACTCCATACACTGAAAAGGAGGAAGGTTTCCCTGGCTATAGTTGTTTTTGAAACAAAATTGGGAAACAGCAGGTAAGCACCGAAGAATATCATCATTATCATGCCGGCCAGCCCGGTCCATCTGCCGGCCCGGGTTTCGGAATTTGATGATATCTTAAACGTTGCGGCAGATACGACACCGTAGATGAGGGTGGCGCCGATGGTGGTAACATCCACTATCCATCCGATGGCCGTCCGTCCCGTAAACGGGATCAGTACCGAACAGATAATGACTGCCAGTATCGCATTGGAAGGTATATTTCTGCTGTTTAGCTGCGAGATCTTAACGGGAAGTATATGATCCCTTGCCATGGCATAGAACAGCCGGCTTAATGCGGTGATATTGCCGATAAGACTTGTAATGACAAGGGCAAGCAAAGCAAGCATAAGGATATATACACCGGCATTGCCCATATGTGTATATGCGGCATAAAAAGGCGGAAGCTCCTCAAGTCCCGAAAGATTACCTAGGTCGTTTATGTATTCAAGCCAGCTTGTATACCTTGAAGGATATGCGGTCACTGAGAGAGCGGTTATCATAATGTAGATAGCCGTTGTCAATATGACTGAGATAACAAGAAGAGATCCTGTCTTTTTCCTGTTAAAGGTGAATTCCTCGGATGCATGTGATATGCTTTCGAAGCCGATAAAAGCCCATGGAGATATCACAGCTATTCCCATTATCTGGGAAAGAGCGGATGTATCCTGTAAGAATAAAGGCTTTGACGTGACATGCTTTCCAAACACGGATACAAGAAAACATAAGGCAATTCCCACTGTAAAGGCGGCTGCAAGAATGATCATGCATATATCCATTGCTCTCTTGAACTTCATACAAAGACAGCCTACGATAATGAGTGCGCACGAACACAGGATCACCTCTCCGATATATACATCATAATTAAACAGGGAATAAATCCTTCCTTTTTTGAACAGATCACCCATGAATATCCTTGCATAAAGGGGCAGGGATGTTACATTGGCCCAGAGTATGGCAAGATATGTCATTGCAAGGAACCATGCCGTTAAAAAGCCGTAATCATAGCCGAAAATATCCCTGGAATAGGAATAAGCGCCTCCCGCATCAGGATAAGTCCGTATTAGGATCGCGTAATTGCGGCTAATGACAAGCATGACAGCGGCACCGCATAAAAGACCGAGTATACTTCCCAGCGGACCGGCCTTGGCAAGATAAGTATTGCAGGTTACTACCAGGGATCCCCAGCCTACACTGGTTCCTATCGAGAATGCCAATGCACCCTTAAAGGACAGGTGCGCCTCCGGATTTCGTTTACTCATGTTAATCCACCTCTGTTTTGAAACAGGATAAAAAATTGACTGTTACCTGTTTCACTAAAATAAAGTGAACGAATCGCTTCGTTCACTTTATTATATAATACTTATGAAAATATGTCATCATTTCGTAAGATACCTTTCTCCCGATACAACTGTTTACAGGTTCGTAAATGTCTGCTTATTATTCCTTAAAGGAGTCGTTACACGGGTTCGGTACACGTGTCAGGGATCACTTCCAGAAATCAAGTTCATCCTCGGCAAGACCGATATTTTTGGCGTAAAATACAGGGGTCTTGCCTTCCTTTCTCTGCCGTTCATAATCATTAAGTGTGTCGATGGCTACTTTGCCCAGTATCATACATGACGGCAGGTTGATAAGAGTCATGCCGCCCATGGTTATATCTGCAAGAGCCCATGCCGCATTCATGGGTATGACCGCACCTATCATCACAACCATCGAACAGCCTATATAGAAATACCGGACAAACTTTTTGGATGGTATTTTTTTGTGATTCAGATAAACAAGTGCATTCTCAACATAATAGAGATTTCCGAGTAATGTGGTAAACGCAAAAAGGATCATTGACAGAGTAATGAATACAGGGCCTGCTTTTCCGAATACGGTTGATATGGCGTTCTGTACATAGGGGGCACCCGATACGGCTTCGCTTCGTTCCACCCCGCTTGAAAGGCACATAAGTGCCGTGGCCGTACATAACAGCAGCGTGTCGATATAAACTGACAGTGTCTGTACCAGTCCCTGCTTGGCAGGATGCGATACCTTGGCAGTGGCGGAGGCATTCGGAGCCGAACCCACGCCTGCTTCATTGGAATACAGGCCGCGTTTGATACCATAAACCATACATGAACCTGCAATGCCTCCGAAAATGGACTTAAAATCAAATGCGTCACTGAAGATCATGACGAACATGGCCGGTACCGACTTTATATTAAAAAGAATTACTATAAGGGAAATAATAACATATGAAATTCCCATAAAAGGAACTATAAGGCCTGTAAGACGCACTATGCGTCGTCCGCCTCCAAGAAGGCAGTATCCTGTAAAAGCAGCCAGTATCGAGCCTACAATAACTGGAGTTATGTCCGGGTTATAGAACGAATATACTTCAAAGGTTGACTGAAGATTGTAGGAACACAGGAGGTTAAATCCCACTGCATAGGTGGCAATGAGAAAAATACAGAAAAGCCTGGAAAGAGCCGGGGCATGAAGGGCCCGTTCGATATAATATGCCGGTCCTCCGTATGACCCTCCGTAATAGTTCTTTTTTTTGTAAACCTGAGCGAGCGTACTTTCAATGAAGGCAGATGATGCGCCGATCACACACATGATCCACATCCAGAAACAGGCGCCCGGACCTCCGAGGCATATGGCTGTTGATACCCCCACTATATTCCCGGTACCGACGCGGGATGCTGTGGAAACCAGCATCGCCTGCAGGGACGAAACATTCTTCTTATCCTCGGCCGGCTCCTTAAGCAGACGTACAGATTCGACAAACAGACGTATCTGAACTCCCTTTGTCAGTATTGTAAAATAAATACCTGCCAGTGCCATAACTATTATAAGTATGGGATAATACATGACGCTGTCGATCTTATCCAATATATCAACCATTGACTCTACTCCCAGTATGTTCTGCCTGTTTAATAAGCTCTATATATCATCTGTATCTCTTTCTTCCGGATCTCACTGCCAGCATCAGTACGATCAGTGATGCAAACAAAAGAGCAAACCAGATAATGACGGTTCCGGTATCAGCTGTAACAGGAAGGTTTCTGTTTTTGTCTTTTATGCTCTCGTCAACTGTATTAACACCTTTCATCTTACTGCTTCCGGTGTTTAAGCCGATACGGTCGTTACTGTTATCTGTGCTTTCGGAGTTTCCGGTATCCGGAATTATGCTGTTACTGTTTCTCGAAATATCGGAGCTGTTGCTGCTGCCGGAGCTTAAACTGCTGTTGCTGCTGCCGGAGCTTAAACTGCTGTTGCTGCTGCCGGAGCTTGAACTGCTGTTGCTGCTGCCGGAGCTCGAACTGCTGTTGCTGCTGCCGGAGCTTGAACTGTTACTGTTGCTGCTGCCGGAGCTCGAACTGCTGTTGCTGTTCCTGGAGCTCGAACTGCTGTTGTCGGTGTTTCGACTGTTATTGTTTAAATCTCTGTCTGCAACCGTGAATGAAGCATCTGCACTTCCGTCATCGAACTCGGCAACAAGAGTATGCGTACCGACATTCAATAGCGGCAGATAATCCGGACTCAATTGAATTATTACGCTGCCGGGCATCTTAGTGTAGTTATTCTCGGCAACATTTTTTCCGTCAATCTTTATGCCTATAAAGTGTCTGAATGTTGTCTCGTCTTCAAAAGACCTTTTAAATGTAAATTCAACGGAATTAATGGTTCCTTTGTACCATATCTGTTTGTCGCCGACCGTGACAGTATATGAGATTTTTTCCGGATCCTTTTTCTTTACCTGTCTTGTTTCGGTATGGCTTGCATCCCTCTTACATTTCCTGATCTCCTGACCTTCTTCTTTTTCTGTAGCTTCCTTAACGGTCTCCCAATCACCCCAGACATGACCGAAAGCGGGGATCACAGGATCCCACTTTTCTAAATCGATCTTTGTATTATCGGGATCTTTGGCATCAAGGAAGTAAAGACCGCAGCCGGCGCAGTGATAGTAAGGCTTACTTCCCGGCTCCGTACAGGTGGCATCTTTGCCCGCTATCAGTTCAGGCTTATGCACATGCTCTAACTTAGGTATGCTCCTTGTTTCGGTATGGCTTGCATCATTCTTACATTTCCTGATCTCCTGACCTTCTTCTTTTTCGGTCGCCTGTTTTGCGGTCGCCCAATCACCCCAGTCATGACCGGAAGCGGGGATCACAGGATCCCACTTTTCTAAATCGATCTTTGTATTATCGG
>CAMORO010000060.1 GCA_946623875.1 uncultured Lachnospiraceae bacterium
CATTTTGACACATATCCTCCTGAATATGACAAAAATTGCCCGGGATTTCGCGACATTATAAAAAATTTCGTATTCCCATACACAATTAAGATTTATTATAACACATATATAACAAAAAAGCGTCGAAAATGCAGCATGTTGTATAGCTAATCATTTCAAACAGATGATAATTTCTAAAAGTTGCATATATATGATAGCAATTTTGGTATGGTATATAGCAACATTTAATTAGCAAATATAAGTAAATTAATCTAGAGTTATATTATGAACCGGGAAAGGTTCTGTAAATGTATTCAAACATAGGAGGAAAGGAAATGAAAAAGAGAGCATTGGCATTATTCTTTGCAACGGTTTTATCTGTTTCAATGCTGGCCGGCTGTGGCGGCAGCGCACCTGCAGCACCTGCAGCGCCCTCAGAACCCGCAGCTGAAGCACCAAAGGAAGAGGCAAAACAGGAGGAGGCACCTGCGGCAGAAGCAGCTGAGTCTTCTGCACCAAAGCAGACGGATGGCAAGAACCTTCCCGAGCTTACCAAGGATGAGATGACTATCCTGCTTTGGGATATTGCAACAGAGGAACCGGGCAGACCCACACAGGAAGCCGCTGTTGCGCGTTTCATGAAGGATTATCCCAATATTCATGTTGAACAGGTTCATCAGCAGAATGATAACTACAAACAGCAGCTTGTAGTAGCAATGAGTTCGGGACAGTGCCCGGATATGTATGTTTCATGGGGCGGCGGTCCTATGGCTGAATATTACAAGTCAGGTTATGCTGATGACATTACGGAGATGTATAACAAATATGATCATCCGGATTTCATAGATGCAGCAATCGCACAGGGCTCATATAAGGGTAAGATATTGGGTATACCTTTCGGCTCTCTGTCCGGATGTGATGTATTCTACAACAAGACAATCTTTAAAGACAATGGTCTTGAAGTTCCCACAACACTTGATGAGCTTGAGGATGTATGTGCCAAGCTGAAGGCAGCAGGCATTACTCCTTTTGCACTGGCTAATGCTCCGAAGTGGACAGGATCCATGTACTACATGTATCTTGTTGCCCGCCATTCGGGAAATGATGAATTTGATGCTGCTTATACACAGGAAGGTTCTTTCGGTTCGGAAGCATTCCTTTTTGCAAGCGATAAGATTCAGGATTGGGTTAAGAAGGGTTATTTCCCGGATGGTGTTAACTCATTGTCGCCCGATGACGGACAGGACAAGGCGCTTCTTTATGACGGAACCTGCGCTATGATGCTTCATGGCTCATGGATGGCAGGAAGTATGTCATCTGACAACGCAGACTGGTACAACGAGAACATCGGCGTGTTCCGTTGGCCTGAGGATACGGAAGCAAAGGCAAAGGGTGTGCCGCAGGATGTTGAGATCGGTACAGCTATCGGTAATTGCTTCAACTTTAACAGCAAGGGAGATCAGGCTAAGCTTGATGCAATGTATGTACTTGCAACCCAGTATTACAATGATGATACCTACAACCAGATGCAGATGGACAGCTTCCAGACTCCTTCAATAAAGGGCTTTGAGGAGAAGGTTACGGATCCTAACATGAAGGTGATCACGGATGTATTCTTCAAAGCTTCAAATGTTCAGCTCTGGTATGATCAGTATCTGCCGGCATCTGTAACAGAAGTTCATAAAAACAGCATGTCCGCACTGTTTGGTCTTGAGAAGGACGGAGCCCAGATCGGTGCAGATCAGGATGAAGCAATGAAAGCTGCATTGGCTGAAGAATAAAAGAAACACTGCTACGTAAGTCAGCAATTGATTGGCTGCCTGCCGGCCTCGGGACGGCAGGCAGTTAACATATCTTAGGAGGATGTATGGCATCGAAAACAGAAAACAAAAGCAGTCTGGCGAAAGTCAGGGGAAAGAGAGTCGCAGTAGCGGCGACCGTTTTCCTGCTCCCTACCTTTCTGCTGATTGCTGTATATTTTATCTATCCGGTCATTGATACTTTTGTTATCAGTACATACAAATGGAACGGCATTTCGGCCACGCGAACTTTCATCGGCTTGCAGAATTGGGTGAATCTGGTGAAGGATAAGAATTTTTGGGATGCCTTCAAGCACAATGTTGTTATCATGGTGTTCTCGATATTACTTCAGATCCCTATCGGAATGCTTCTTGCAACCTTTCTGGACGCCGGAGGAAGGAAGTTCAATATTTTTAAGATCATCTGGTTCCTGCCGTATCTTATGAGCTCGGTTGCCATCGCGTTCCTGTTTACTTATGCGCTGGCTACCAACGGAGGTATCTTCTCGTCGCTGGCAAGCCTCATTCAGGGAAAGAAGGTTACGGTAGATCTGCTCGGCAGGTCACCGCATGCACTCTTCGCGGTTATCGGGGTAATGGCATGGCAGTATACTCCGTTCTATATGGTTTACTTTATCGCAGGCTACGGCAACATTGATACGACCATCTATGAAGCGGCAATAATCGACGGCGCAACAAGGGGACAGTACGTAAGACAGATAGCTATCCCTCTTCTTGGTCCCATCTTCAAGACGGCATGCACAATGTCGCTTATCGGTTCACTTAAGTACTTCGACCTGATCTGGAACCTGACGCAGGGCGGTCCCGTTAATTCCACGGAATTGATGGCAACCTATATGTACAAGTTGTCCTTCCAGCAGTTCAACATGGGATACGGTTCCTGTGTGGCTGCCGGGATGTTCATCCTGATCACCGTCATCGCGCTTTTGTTCCAGAAGGCCTTTGTAGTAAAGGAGGATTACTGATATGCAGGCTAAACAGATCGATTATGCTAAAGAAAAAAGAAAGAGCACACTGGGGTGGGCTGTTGCGATCCTTCTTGCCTGTTTCTGGCTGGTGCTCACACTGACACCGTTTGTGTTTATGGTTCTCAATTCCTTCCGTAAGCAGTTCGATATGCTTCAGCAGGGCGTTTTCCATATGCCGGATCCATGGTATTTCAATAACTATGTTGAGGTTGTGACTCATGGTTTCTTTGGTTACTTCTTCAGAAGTGTACTGGTGGTTGCTGTTTCTTTGGTACTTATGCTTATCATTGCTTCGTTCGCGGCTTATCCACTTGCAAGGATGAAGTTCCGGTTCTGCGGACTGATATATGCCGGCATCGTGGCTATGATGTCAGTACCGATGCATGTAACCCTGATCCCGATATTCAAGCTGACCACAGATATGGGTATATATGATTCACTCAAGTCTCTGGTTGGTCCGTATGTGGCTTTTGCACTTCCGATGTCGGTATTTATTCTGACTGCTTTCATGAAGACGATACCGAAGGAGATAGAAGAGTCGGCGGAGATAGACGGCTGTGGCCGATTCCGTAACTTCTTTATGATCATACTTCCGCTGTCGAAATCCGGATTGTCTACTCTGGCAATCTACAACGGTGTTGCTATGTGGAATGAATTTGCTTTTGCAAATACATTTCTCCAGACACCTTCTCATAAGACCCTTCCGCTGGCGCTCAATCAGTTTAAGGGAGAGCATGCGTTGGATATACCGATCATACTTTCTGTTCTGACGCTTTCGGTTCTTCCTATGATCATCCTGTTTGTTATTTTTCAGGACAAGCTGGTAAAGGGTATGATGGCAGGAGCGGTTAAAGGTTGATAACAGTAAATTTATTAAGAAAGAGGTTAAGATATGATTATTTACGTGGATGCAAATGCACAGCATGACGGAAACGGAACTAAGGAATTACCATACAGAAGAATTAACGAAGCAGCGGCTGTTGCGAAAGCCGGTGATGAAGTCATGGTAGCTCCCGGGATATACAGGGAGTATGTTGATCCCGTTAATCCGGGAACCGAAGACAACCGGATCGTTTACAGAAGTTCTGAACCGTTAGGTGCAGTCATAACGGGAGCGGAACAGGTTAAGGATTGGAAACATTTCAGGGATGATGTCTGGGTTGCAAGAGTTAAAAACGGTATCTTTGGCAGTTATAATCCGTATACAACTCTTGTTTACGGTGACTGGTATTTCGCAACTCCAAACAAGCATACCGGCTGTGTATGGTTAAATGACTCAGCTCTCTATGAGGCTTTAAGTGTTGATGAATGTCTTGAAGCAAAGGTTTACGAGTGCTCCTGGGATCCTGAGAACTCACGAAGGAAATGGTATGCCGAGCAGGATAAAGAGAATGACGAAACGGTTATTTATGCGAATTTCGGCGGAGTGGATCCGAACGGTGAAAATGTAGAGATCACTGTAAGGCGGGAATGCTTTATGCCGGCTAAGGAAGGCGTGGGTTATATTACCGTCAGCGGATTTAATATCAACAAGGCTGCAACCACATGGGCTCCGCCTGCGGCTTATCAGGACGGTATGATCAGTCCTCATTGGAGCAGGGGATGGATCATAGAAGACTGTGATATCTGGGGAAGTAAATGTGCAGGAATATGCGTGGGACGTTATTATGATCCCGAGAACAGCAATTTCTATACAACAAAGCATGTAAAGAGCCCTACCCAGATGGAGAGGGATTCGGTATGCCGCGGTCAGTACTATGGCTGGCTCAAGGAGAATATCGGAGGTCATATAATCCGAAGAAATAATATCCATCACTGTGAGCAGGGCGGAATTATAGGACGTATGGGTGGCGTTTTCAGTATTATAGAGGATAACCACATTCATCATATCAATAATATGATGGAGCTTGGAGGCGCCGAGATAGCCGGAATCAAAATGCATGCCGCGATCGATGTAATAATGCGCAGGAATCACATACATCATTGTACCATGGGTATCTGGTGTGACTGGGAAGCACAGGGAACAAGGATCACACAGAACCTGCTGCATGACAATGAGCGTCCGGATTTTGCCGAGCAGCTTCAGGGCGGAATGACATGCCAGGATATATTTGTTGAGGTCAGTCACGGACCGACCCTTATTGACAACAATATTCTCTTATCCGATGTTTCTCTTCGCATTGCGACACAGGGAGTAGCCATGGTTCATAATCTGTGCGCCGGTTCCTTTACCATGGTAGGAGAGGGAACAACCTGGAGATATACACCCTACCATATGCCGCACAGAACAGAGGTCATGGGCTTTATGACGATCCTTCACGGAGACGACCGTTTCTATAACAACATATTTATTCAGAAGTGGCCTTCCGAAGATCTGGTATTGCTTAACGATTCCGAGCCCGACAAGAAGTATGTCGAGAACAGAAAAGCGGGAACCTGGTGCTTTGATGAATACCCGACTTATGATGAGTGGATAGTTCCGTTTGAAATGGAAGAGGAACATCCGAACATGATGAAAATGGCTCCGGCGCATTTTGACAAGCTGCCGGTGTGGATAGACGGAAATGCATATTTCGAAGGCGCGGTTGGCTGTAAAAAAGAGAAGAATGCATTTACGGATAATTCGGGCAAGGTTTATGTTGATGTTGTGGAAAAGGACGGAGGTTATTTCCTTGACACAAATATTTATGAGGTGCTTGCCGGCTTCAGGGCAGATATGATCTCAACAGAAACTCTGGGGGAGGCATTTGAACCACAGCAGAAATTCGAAAATCCCGATGGAACACCAATCGTCTTTGATCATGATTATCTGGGGAATCACCGTGGCACGGATGTGATCCCGGGTCCCTTCGTATCGGGAGAGGCGGCTAAGGAAAAACTTTATTAAAAACTGAACAGGATAAGCGGGGAATCGATCATGGATCGGTTCCCTGTTTTTGTAAACATAACGCAATATGGCGCGATATGGCACGATAAGGCACGTATGGCATAAAAGCACTTCCAATTTACATAACATTGTGTTACAATTAAATGACAGGCTGTGGGAAAGCCTGTCTGTTAAAAGGGGATTTTTGAAAAGGGAGTATAATAGAATATGGGAATTATAAGAAACGATAAGGGGAATCGGAGTATTTTCAAGTCTTTTACTGCATGGATGGTACTGTCGGTAATGGTTGTATTGTCGGTAGTAACAGCTGCGCCTTATGAATGCTTCGCTGATGAATATGAGGATAAGATATCCAGTATGCAGCAGAAGGAAGCACAGACACAGCAAACGATCTCCAATCTTGAGAAAGCCACACAGGAAACAAAGAATTCAATAGCACTGCTTCAGCAGCAGAAGGAAGCCACTCAGAGCAATGTAAGTGAGCTTAAGGGTCAGAGCGCATCCCTTCAAAGTAAGATCGAGGGATACTCGGGTAAGCTCGATGACCTGTCGGGAGAGATACAGGAGACCGAGAAGGCCATGACCGAAGTGTCATCACAGATAGTACAGCTTAACAGTGAGCTTGAAGAAATACGCAGGGAGATAGATGACAGGCAGCAGCTTCTTAAGAACCGGATCAGAAGTGTATATGAAAAAGGCGGTTCGAAAGGAATGATACAGAAGCTGGTCGAGGCCAATTCCTTCAGGGATGCTCTTAACAGATATGTGTACCTCGATGCGATGGTAAACTATGACAGACAGAAGATTGCCGAGTGTAATGCGCTTCAGGAACAGCTTCACAAGAAAATATCCGAAGTTGAACTAAGAGAAGATGAATTAAACGCATATCAGGACAATCTCGATGACAAATATGAGGAGCTCGAGGATCTTAGTGACGCGGCAAGGAATATGCTTGATTCGACAAATATGAGCATAAATGCCGAGTCTGATAAGCTTAAGAATTATGATACGCAACTGGTTGCCCTTGACAAGACCATGAAATCGCTGGAGTCACAGACTGCAGCCGCACAGGCACAGCTGGCAAAACAGATAGCGGAACGACTTGCGCTTAAGAAGGAAGATACTTCGGGCTCATATGCCGCAAGTGCTTCGGAGCTTGAATGGCTTGCCGCAACTATTCAGGCTGAAGCAGACGGTGAATCATACACGGGCAAGCTGGCGGTCGGTTCGGTCATCATGAACCGTGTCAAGAGCTCCGCATTTCCGAATTCGGTAATAGCGGTAATACAACAGAATATGCAGTTCGCCTCGTACCGTTCGGGAAAGGTTGAGCTGATCATTTCCAAGGGACCCAATTCCACATGTGTAAAGGCTGCGCAGGAGGTTCTTAACGGTGCGCGTGTCGGAGATTATCTTTTCTTTATGACTA
Organism: uncultured Lachnospiraceae bacterium; assembly: GCA_946623875.1. Taxonomy (GTDB): domain Bacteria; phylum Bacillota; class Clostridia; order Lachnospirales; family Lachnospiraceae; genus UBA2868. The sequence goes on from CAMORO010000060.1 coordinate 7,084, forward strand.
AGTATTATGCCGATTACTACGGAATTACCGAGTATAACATGATAGGAAATCATGCCTTCTTCTACAGGTGGGTCGTAAAGGCCAAAGAGCCGGAGGTTCAGCAGGAGGATGCCGGGGCAGCCGGGGAAGGAGCTGCGGCACCCGATAATAAGACAGAAGAGAAGAAGGAAGAACAGAAAGAAGAACAGACGGAAGAACAGGAAGCAAAAGATAGTGAAGAAGAGGGCGATGGGGAAGAAAGCCATGAGGATCAAGATGATGATCCTTATTCGGATGAATAAATACCATATTCCCGGAGGTAATACATGAAACATTCTATCAGGAAGCAGTTTATGCTGATATTCAGCGCGGCAACGGTAGCAATGATCCTGCTGTGCGTATTGGCTAATACTCTGCTTCTTGAACCTTTTTATATGAAACAAAAAGAGAAGGTGCTTGATGAAGCCTACAGGCTCATAAACGAATACTCCCAGGGCGGCGGCCTTGATAAGGAGGAATTCGCAGTGGGTCTTGATCAGGTTGCGGCAAGATACAATCTGGAGATACTTGTGATCGATGCCGATACAAATACCTTACGGACAACGGTTAATGATTCGAAGGTTTTGACCGATAGATTATTAGGATATCTTTTTTCGGACGAACCTGTTGATCAGATATTGTATTCCACAAAGATGTATACCGTACAGAAGAACCAGGATGTAAGGATGCATACGGATTATATTGAATTGTGGGGTACATTGTCGGGAAGCGAGCTCATTCTTATGAGAAGTCCCATGGAAGGTATCAAGTCGAGCGTAAGGATATCCAACAGGCTTCTTGTTTATACGGGAATTATCGTACTTATTATCGGAGTGGTGATAAATGTTATCCTTTCGAGAAAGGTAACCGATCCGATACTCGAACTGGTAGATATTTCCGAGAAGATGAGCAAGCTTGATTTTGACGTTAAATATACAAGCGGCGGAGACAATGAGATAGCGTTGCTCGGGACACATATGAACAACCTGTCCGATAAGCTTGAAAAGACCATAAGTGAATTAAAGACGGCAAACAATAATCTTATGAGTGAGCTTAACAGGAAGTCGGAAGCCGAGGAAATGCGTAAAGAGTTTCTGTCAAATGTTTCCCATGAGCTGAAGACGCCGATCGCTCTTATACAGGGATATTCGGAGGGGCTTAAGGACTGCGTCAATACGGATTGTGAAAGCCGGGATTACTACTGTGATGTCATAATAGACGAAGCCGGCAGGATGAACAAGCTTGTAAGGAATCTGCTGGAGCTCAATCAGTTGGAATTCGGCAACGGTAATGTGGAAATGGAGCGGTTCGATATTGTGGAGCTTGTTTCCAACTGTATTGAGAGTGTTTCCATACTCATAAAGCAGAATAATATAAATATCGAGCTGTCGCACAGCAGGGATGTAATGAATGTGTGGTCTGATGAATTCAAGGTCGAACAGGTGGTGAACAACTACCTTTCCAATGCCATACATTATTGCAAGAATGAGAACAGGATTTCCGTCCGGATATCGGACGAAGGTGAGTATACAAGGGTCAGTGTTTTCAATTCGGGAGATCCGATCCCGGAGGAAGCCATACCTCATCTGTGGACCAAGTTCTATAAAGTAGATAAGGCAAGAACAAGGGAGTACGGAGGGAGCGGGATAGGTCTGTCGATCGTTAAGGCGGTTATGGAATCCCTTAACAGAGGATACGGCGTGATCAACCATGAAAACGGAGTGGAATTCTGGTTTGAGCTTGACAGGAGAACTACATGCTGAGAAGACTTAAAAGGATAATTGCATACGGTATGGTCATGCTGCTTACACTTAATCTGTCCGGGTGTGGTCTTGCCGCATCTACAGGTCTGACGGAGAATGAAGAAGAGCTGGTAGCAGAGTATGCCGCCGGAGTGCTCATGAGATACATAGCAGACAAAAAGGGCGGGTTGGGAAATCCAAGGCCTACTCCGGCGCCGATAGTAGTGCCTTCGGCCGATGAAACAGAGGTGCCTGACGCTGCTGAGGATACAGTATCTTCGGATGATACTTTTGATGATGAAATCCCGGATACGGACAGCGAAGCGGTCATGCCGGAAGATATGGGCGGCGGGATTGCGGTTCCTGATAAGGGACTTGCCGAAACGCTTGAACTGGAAGGATTTGAGGTCAAATACACCGGATATGAGGCTGCGGATATATATCCGCCGGCAGAGGATGGGGTACTGGCTTTTTCAATGCAGGCAGAAGAGGGAAAGAAGCTCCTTGTTCTCCATTTTGATGTGACCAATACAGGTTCGGAAGATAAGCTATGCGATGTGCTCAATAAAAATGTTAAGTTCAGGATAATAGCAAACGGGGGAAGCCGGATCAATGAACAGATGACTATTCTGCTTAACGATCTTAAGTCCTACAGTGACACCGTTCCGGCAGGACAAACGGTGGATACGGTTCTTGTGTTTGAAGTTGCTCCTTCGGTTGCGGAGCAGATAAACTCATTGTCATTGATAATGGTCGGGATGGACGGTGAATCCACCTTTGATCTGCTTTGAGCAATATTGAGTAAAGTCCTGAATACTCCCGGATTGTTTTTGACGATGATCGCCAGGCCTGTTTTGGCCCGGTTGAGTCCGTGAAACAATTGCCTTACATGAGTTCCTTTCTCTCCTTTGGAGCGGAGGAACCCTTCTTTATCGTAATAAAGCATATCGTCTATGACCATTACCACTTTATCGAATTCACGGCAGGTTGCCTTGCTGTTGTCGGCAATATACGTATAGCCGTACATTATGAGGCTGTTCAGGAGGATACCGGTCTCATCTTCATCCTTTGCATAATACAATGAGACTGACGGATAGGATTTCATCCTGTGATTACCCGTGCATTGCATGATACAACAAATGTAGGAGGATAGTTCGCTGTTCATGCGTATCCGGTTGGTGAGCCTGTATTTAATGATATCAGGAAGCCTGTCGATGGCCTCTCCCGAATCGTCCGGCCTTTCGTGTTCTGAGATCACGGCTTCATGATCGTATGAAATGATAACGGGTTTCCTGTTCCCGGAAGAGTAGGCCATGAGTTCATCGAGAAAGCTCTGCTTCATCCTGTGTCCTTCGTCAACGAAAATGTAATTGTACGGATCAAGGTCAGGAATTGAGGTGTCGGCGGCCGCGGGATAGAAATCAATTCTTTTGAGCCTTTCGTCGAGAGTGCGCATTTCATCGGGGAATGAGCCAAAGTGAAGCACACATACTTTCCTGCTTCCTTCGGTTAGAGTCATGGCAAGATCGTACAGGAGGAGTGTTTTGCCGGTGCCCGGAAGTCCCGTGAAGCCATGAACGGAATGCCCATCATTTACGTTGTTTTTGATCGCCGAAAGTATATGCTTCTTAATGTCCTTTTGCTGTGATGTAAGAAAGTAGTTGCTTTTGAGAAAGCGCTCGGGATCGGTAAGAGGCGATATCAGATACTGATCCTCCTTAAAGAACTGTTCGATGTTGTCTGTAATGCACTCCGTCTGGCAATTTATATCCCGGGCGAGTGTATTCCATGATTCGGTTATCAGATTGCCGCTGTTACTCAGTCGGACTAACCTGTCTTCGCTGCTTATATAAGTGTATGAACGGATGCTCCTGTCAAGAGACGACAGGTAGTTCCTGTTCTGCTGAAGCTGGTATTTGACCCTGTCATCACTCACATGATGACTTTTCAGTTCGATATTTATGACTGTATCCCGGTTGATCCTTAACAGATCGAATTCCTTACCAAGCTTTGGTATCGTAAAAGAGTAGTAGAAATCAAGAGCCGATATATCGCCGAGACTTTCCGTGAGATGTCCGGTGAGCGCGCGAAGTCCCGTAATTTCCCAGCTTTTGATCTTCAGGAAATACGACCTTCCCGACATCTGGCGCTCGAGTCCTGAAAGCTCCACGGGATCATTTATTCTTGTAAGTGCGTATATGTTAACAGTCTTCATGTTACAAGAGTAGCACAAATTCAATTAAAATCAAGTAAGCAGGGAGTTAAGGGACAATTGACAGAATTGACATATTTGGCAGATAATTGAAGGGGTCAGGCAATTCAATGGAGTATTATTATAGAATATCTGTATTTACAGATGAAAATGAGGAATGGGAGAAGACATGGAACGGGAAAAGGGAACAGAAACTGTAAATAAGCTCAGGGAAAGAATAAACAGTGTGATAGTGGGTAAGGAAAAGGTGACGGAGCTTGTACTTACGGGTGTGATAGCCGGAGGGCATCTTCTTATAGAAGATATGCCGGGAACCGGTAAGACTCTGATGGCCAAGACATTCGCAGCTTCCATAGACGGTGAGTTTTCGAGAGTCCAGTTTACCCCGGATCTGCTGCCGGCCGATATAACCGGACTGAGTATTTACAATCAGGCAAAGGGACAGTTCGAATTTGTCAAAGGACCGCTCCTGACCAATATAATGCTTGCTGATGAGATCAACAGAGCCACTCCGAGAACGCAGTCGGCTCTGCTTGAAGCAATGGAGGAAAGACAGGTTACGGTAGACGGCAACACTTACAGACTGAGTGAACCGTTCGTGGTAATTGCTACCGAGAACCCTGTTGAAACGACCGGTACATTTCCGCTTCCCGAAGCTCAGCTTGACAGGTTCATCATGCGGCTTTCCATGGGAAGTCTCAGTGCCGAAGAAGAAGTCCGTATGCTCAATGTTATAAACGAGGGGAAGGTAAACGGGAAAACAGAACCGGTATGCTCGTGTGAAGACATTTGCGGATTGCGGGAACTGGCAGACGGTGTGTTTGTTCATGATGATCTGAAGGATTATCTGGTTAAAATTGTACAGAAGACAAGAGGGCATGGTTCGATAAGAATGGGAGTCAGCCCCAGAGGGACGCTGTGGCTCCTGAAAGCGGCCAAGGCATATGCGTTTATAATGGGAAGAGAATATGTTCTTCCGGATGACATCAAATACCTGAGTGAATATGTGCTTGCTCACAGGATAATAGTGTATTCCGGCCGCTCCATGGAAGATAAGAAAAGGATGATCAAAGAGGTCGTTGATTCGATAGAAGTTCCGTCTGAAGAGTGGAGTAGGAGATGAAGCTGTTTATAGCACTGCTATGCGGAATCCTCATGTATTTTGCCCAGATGTATCTGTATAAAAGACTGTGGGACAGAGGTCTGAGTGTTACTGTTGATTTTGAAAAACCGGTAGTCAGGGTGGGAGAGGAAAATGAACTGATAGAGGTTATCAGCAATGACAAATGGCTTCCGCTTCCGGTCGTACAGATCAAGTTCGCGATCACAAGGACTTTCCGGTTTAAATCAAATGACAATTCGGCGGTGACGGATCAGTATTACAGGAATGATTACTATTCACTGCTGCCATACAGAAGGATCACCCGTAAATATGGATTCGTATGTACGCAGCGAGGCTGTTTCAGGATGAACGGTATGGATGTTATCTGTAAGGATCTGTTCCTGACGGGTATGATGCTTAAGTCACTTAAGCATGAAGAAATGGTGTGCGTGCTGCCTTCGAGGATACCATTGGAGGAGCTGCCCGTTTCGGCCCGCGAACTGATGGGAGAAATCATAGACAACGTCAGAAGAAACGAGGATCCTTTTGAGTTCGCCGGAATACGTGAGTATCAGTCCTATGATCCGATGAACAGGATCAACTGGAAGGCAAGCGCGCGAAGCTCCGAGTTAAGGGTCAATAAATTCAACACAACATTTTCGCAGCGTATAGTCCTGTGCCTTAACATGGAATGTCATATCAAATGGCATGAGGATGTTTTCATTGAAGAGGAGATAAGGATAGCGGCAGCGCTTGCAGACAGGTTCATTTCGGAACACATTCCGGTCGCTCTCTATACAAACGGGCTTGATGCAGTTACCGGTAATGTTGTCGGTATTGAAGCCGGGGCTGACTTTTCGCATCTTCGGAATATCGAGCTGGCTCTTTCGAGGATAGATAAAGGGCAGAGTGCACTTAAGCTGATAGAAACGCTGAAACGGTTGGAACAGGAGAAGACTTACGATAATACGGAATTCGTTATCATATCGAATTACAGGAAGCAGGATATGGTTGACATGTATGAAGGTATGGGAAGCCGGGGAGTAAATGTATCGTGGATAATACCTGAATACGGAATGGTGGAACCCCGTGTCACTCAAAAGGGTGACAGGCGGATAGTGAAGTGGACGGTAAGGGATGCGCGCTGAAAGATATCTTGTAATGGCCGAGTGGCTGAACAATCTGATGATAATGCTGCTTTATTATGTTGCTGCGGAAAGCCTGTGCTATATGATCAAGGTTGACATAAGATTGTTTTGCGCGATCATGATCCCCGTAGTAATAAGTGTATCCTATCTGATGCGAGTTTACATAACCAGACTGTCGTGGTTTGCTGCGGCCCATCTTGCCGGTGTAACGGTCTTTGCTTCTATCCCGCTTGGAACAGCGTGTAAGATCGTCGGGTTTATGCTGATGGCTGTATTTGCGATCACGGATCTTCAGTTCTGGAAGAGCAAAGGTGTGAGAAGCTTTATACATCTGAATGTCTTGTGTGCGGTCGTATTTGTGCTTGTATTCGGAGCTGCATCATATAACGGCATCGAACACCTTGCAAGAGTGTCATACGTATGCGGCATATGCTTTATGGCCATGTATTTCTTCAGGATATACTTAACCAACGGAATAAAGTTCCTGAGGGATGCACAGGTAAATGCCAATGCGCCGGTTGAGGAAATGTTTAAGCATAACGGAATGATAGTATTCCCGCTTATATTCATATTTACGATAGGAATGTTTCTCATACAGTCACAGACCATGGCTGACGCGCTGTGGGCGATAATAAGGTTCTTCGGCTTTATTGCCAGAAAGATCATTATATTTATTGCTCATTTAATACCGGATGCGGCAGGCGAACAGGAAGTCGTCAGTGAAAGTATCGGGTATACCGGACTTGATCCCGTGAAGCCGTATCCGCAGTGGATAGCGATATTTTTTGAAGCACTTGAAAAGGTTCTTGCCATGTCTCTTGCGGCTGCTGCTGCATATTTTCTGATAAAGTCCGTCATCAGGTTTGTCCGCCTTTATTTTGAGAGGCACGGGTATGAACTGTTAAGTGTTGAACACGTGGATCATACAGAGATAAGCGAGAGGATAAGGCATGGCAGGGCAGTACGACTGAGAAGCCTGTTCGGTGCAGCAACGGAAGGTGAGAGGATCAGACGAAGGTACAGAAATGAAGTTGAACGGATGAAAAGGCGCGGATATCTGTTCAGGAAGGAACATACACCTGCGGAAAGACTCAAAGATGTGACGGGTACTTATGAAAAAGAAATTCCGGGTGATTTTGACAGGCTTACGGGAGAATATGAAAAAGTACGATATAATAAGTAGTATCAGTCATGCACCGCAAATTAGTTATGAAAATCAGTGTACTCTGTGATAAATGACAAAATAAACAGAATATTTACTAAATTTATATCTTTTTTGTGTATTTTTGTGATAAACTGTGTTATAATAAGTTCAGACTTTTGTTAAATGCTTAAATAGTGGGTAAATGCAACGGTCAATATAGCTGATGAGGTGAAGGTATGGACACAAAGATCTTATTGGAAAACGGTACAAATGAACTTGAAATCCTTGAGTTTAAGCTGGGGGATAATTCTTACGGAATCAATGTTGCCAAGATCACGGAAATTATAAATTACCAGCCGGTCACACCGGTACCCAATTCACATCCGAGTATTGAAGGAATATTCATGCCGCGTGAAACGATGATAACGGCAATTGATTTAAGGAATGCTCTTCAGCTTGGTGAATCCGCACCGGGCGGATTGTTTATTATTACCAATTTCAATAAGCTTGATGTGGCTTTTCACGTTGACAAGGTTGTTGGTATTAACAGATATTCATGGCAACAGATCATCAAGCCGGATGCCACGATCAACAATGATCAGGAGGGTATCTCGACAGGTATCATCAAGATGTCGGATCGTCTTGTTATAATTCTTGATTTCGAGAAGATAGTTACCGATATTTCTCCTGAAACAGGACTTAAGCTTGCCGAAATAGACGCACTTGGAACAAGAGAACGAAGCGATCTTCCAATTCTTATCGCCGAGGATTCGCATCTCCTTAATAAGCTCATCAGTGATGCGTTGACGAAGGCCGGATATGTTAATCAGAAGAGGACAGAGGATGGTCTCGCTGCCTGGAATTATATTAATGAGTGCCTTGACGGAGGAGATCTGGATAGTAAGATCGCCTGTGTCATAACAGATATAGAGATGCCTCAGATGGACGGACACCGTTTGACCAAGCTCATCAAGTCCGATGACAGGATCAAGCATATTCCTGTAGTAATATTCTCATCACTTGTAAATGAGGAAATGAGACGTAAGGGAGAGCAGCTTGGAGCAGATGCTCAGCTCAGTAAGCCGGAAATAGGCAAGCTCGTTGGTGAGATTGACAGGCTGCTGAAGAAGGAGTAAGACATATTGTAACTATTCAGAACAGGCTCAAAATACTTCGTATTTTTCGCTGCTTTGGATTCATCCAATACATAAATTTATAAAATATGCCCCTTACAAGCAAGCTTGACGGTTCATATTTTAAAATTTATGTGCTGTTCTGAATAGTTACGACATATTAAAACATACAGATAATGATACCCCCGTTTTTCGGGGGTATTTTTTTCGTGTTGAAACAGTGTGATTTAACAGCAAACTTGTTTATAGCACTGAATTATGGTACAATCTTAGTTTGGATGATAGTGTAAATCACCGCAGGAGATTTGTATGAGTACGACTGAAGAATATCTGGACAAATTACTGGATGATAACAATGAAACTAAAGAGGAGACCATGGCTTCTGCAAGTGCTTCTTCAAAAGGGAGCATGCCTTCACTTGCGGAGTTGTTTTCGTCTGTAGCAAGCGAGGAAGAAGAGGATGATTCGTACGATGATTCCGATGATTATGATTTCTTCCCGGATCCGGATGACTCTGATGATGCAGAAACCTCTTCAGAGCCGGCAGCGAAAGAATCGGCTGAACCGGCTGAGAAGCCTTCATCCCAGGAGCCGCAGGAGTTCCCGATGGATGAGATCATGGCGTCTGATGCGCCCATTTCAGATGTTCCTATCTCAGATAGCATGCCTATATCAGACAACATGCCTATTTCAGATAATATGTCGATTTCGGATGACATGCCAATATCAGACGACATGCCAATATCAGACAATATGCCAATATCGGATAATATGCCGATTTCAGATGATATGGTTATGCCGGATATGTCTTCAATAGAGGCATTAATAAAGGAAGCAAATATTGAAATGCCTACAGAAGCCACTGAAGTAGCATCATCTGAATCGGCAGTAGAAATACCTACAGAAGTGCCGGTTGAAGCGGCAGAGGAAGTCACTGCGGAGATACCACAGGAAGCACCGGCGGAGATGTCCTCATCTCAGGAACCTCAGGAGTTCTCAATGGATGAGATCATGGCAGCCATGGCATCTGATATGCCAATCTCAGATGACATGCCTATCTCAGACAATATGCCTATCTCAGATGACATGCCAATATCAGACGACGTGCCAATATCAGATAGCATGCCAATATCAGATGACATGCCAATATCAGACGACATGCCTATCTCAGACGATATGCCAATATCAGATAACATGCCGATATCAGACGATATGCCGATATCAGACAATATGCCAATATCGGATAATATGCCGATTTCAGACGATATGCCAATATCGGATAATATGCCGATTTCAGATAGCATGCCTATATCAGACAACATGCCGATATCAGACAATATGCCAATCTCAGATAGCATGCCAATATCAGATAACATGCCGATCTCAGATGATATGGTTATGCCGGATATGTCTTCAATAGAGGCATTAATAAAGGAAGCAAATATTGAAATGCCTACAGAAGCCACTGAAGTAGCATCATCTGAATCGGCAGTAGAAATACCTACAGAAGTGCCGGTTGAAGCGGCAGAGGAAGTCACTGCGGAGATACCACAGGAAGCACCGGCGGAGATGTCCTCATCTCAGGAACCTCAGGAGTTCTCGATGGATGAGATCATGGCAGCCATGTCATCTGATATGCCAATATCAGACGATATGCCGATCTCAGATAGCATGCCTATATCAGACGACATGCCGATATCAGACGACATGCCGATATCAGACGATATGCCAATATCAGATAGCATGCCTATATCAGACGACATGCCGATATCAGACGATATGCCAATATCAGATAGCATGCCAATCTCAGATAACATGCCAATCTCAGATAACATGCC
>CAMORO010000061.1 GCA_946623875.1 uncultured Lachnospiraceae bacterium
GATTCGAACCCCCGACCTTCTGGTCCGTAGCCAGACGCTCTATCCAGCTGAGCTACGCGCACATAAATCTTCATGTCAGATACCGCATCTTTGCAAAACAGATAGTTCACAAATCCGAATGTTAACGGTATCGACACTGTAGAATAATATATCATAAGAACAAGGGTTAGTCAAGGAATAAAAATTTTGCATATCCGGTAGAAGATTTTGGTTTAATCTGTTATTCTATGGTAGAAGTTGTAGAAATAAAAAAGAAGGATTGATATGAGGACAGGAAACAGGAAACACAGATGGTGGATCCTCGCGTTTGCCATATGTCTTGCACTGCTTGCCGGATGCTCTGAAATGAACGAGGATGATACAGCAGGTGATGCGGGACAGGAGAAGCAACTGTTGACGATAGGTTTTTCTCAGGTCGGTTCCGAATCGGACTGGAGGATGGCCAATACACGGTCGGTTCAGGATGCCTTTGTGACAAAGGAAGGATACACCCTCATTTATAATGACGGACAGCAGAAGCAGGAGAACCAGATCAAAGCGATAAGGGAGTTCATAGATCAGGATGTGGATTACATACTGCTCGATCCCTGTGTGGAAACGGGGTGGGATTCTGCCCTGAGGGAAGCGAAGGAGGCCGGAATACCGGTTATCGTTTATGACAGGGGAGTAAAGGTGGCGGATGAGAGTCTGTATACGGCCTGGATCGGTTCCGATTTCTATCTTGAAGGCCAGAGAGCATGTGAGTGGCTCAGGAGATATCTTAGTTCGATAGGCTACTATGGCGAGGTCAATATCGTCGATATTCAGGGAACTCTCGGTTCCAGCGCCCAGGTAGGAAGGACGCAGGCGCTTATGGAGGCGGTCAAAGCCAATCCGAAATGGAATCTTATCGGTCAGGAGACCGGTGATTTCACAACCGCAAAGGGAAAGGAAGTTATGGAGTCCATGCTGATAAAGCATGGCGGAAATATCGATATAGTTTACTGTGAGAATGACAATGAAGCTTACGGAGCCATAGAAGCTATAAGAAATGCGGGTTATGAGATCGGTAATAAGTTCAGGGAACGGGAAATGTTGGTCATGTCTTTTGATGCAACAAGTGAGGGACTGAGGCTTACGAAGGATGGGACTATTGTTGTAAATACCGAGTGTTCACCCATATACGGGCCGAAGCTTCGGACCATGATAGATGATCTGGCTGCCGGAAGGGAAGTTCCGTTTAAGACTTATATAGAAGAAGGGCAGTTCTCGGCGTATACCGGTGTAGACACAGTCAGAGTAAACGGCGAGAACTATGATGTAAGAGAAGTAACGGATAAATTGATAGAGGAAAGAGAGTACTGAAGTGATCAAGCTGTTTTTGGTTGAAGATGAAGTGGTCATGCGTGAGGGTATCAAGAAGCGTATTGACTGGGCTGCTGAGAATATTGATTTTGTAGGGGAAGCATCGGATGGGGAGCTTGCTCTTCCGAAGATACTGGAGCTTAAACCGGATATAGTCATTACGGATATCAAGATGCCGTTTATGGATGGTCTTAAGCTGTCCGAACATATCCGCAGCGAACTTCCCTCCACAAAGATAATCATACTGTCGGGATATGATGAATTCAGTTATGCACAGGAGGCGATCAAGCTGGGTGTGACCGAATACCTGCTTAAGCCGATCGCTCCCGCTGCTCTTCTTGAATCCGTAAAAGCGGTCAGGGAAAGGATCGAAAAGGAACGTGAGGAAAAGCTGCGTACTGCTGCAGACAGTTCCGAGGGAAGCGATCAGAAGGAGATGGAGGCACTTAAGCTGTTTTCGGAGCTGGCAAAGCAGATACTTGATAAACCTGAAGACAGCTCCGACCGGGACAGTGAGATCAAGAACAGTATTGTTCATGAATCAAGTGTGGATGTCAATACTGCCGGTGATATATCCGGAAAAGAGCTGGAAAGCTTTCTTAAGACCGGAACCCTCTCCCAGGCAGAGTCGGTTATTGACTCTATCTTTGATACGATAGGTGATCAGAATGCAAGGTCACTCATGTATCTTAATTATCTGACAATGGATATGTATTTTGCCATGGTCAGATTCCTTAAGGAGATAGGAGAGGATCCTGCTCCCATAAATGAGAAATGCGGGGATATAAACAATGTCATCCGCAGCATAACCGATGTATCGGGAGCCAAGCATTACCTGACCGAATACCTGCAGAATGTAATAAATGTAAGAGATAACGGCTCAGCCAGGAAGTACGGCAAGGTATTAAGGGATTCGGTCGCATATATTGATGAGCACTATGCCGATGAGGATATTTCGCTTAATACGCTTGCGGAGCTTTCAAATATCAGTCCCAATCATTTTTCGGCTGTTTTCTCACAGGAGATGGGAGTGACTTTTATTGAATATCTGATAAATAAACGTATGGAAAAGGCCAAGGAGCTGCTTATGACTACCGATAAGAAGAGCTTCGAGATCGCTTATGCCGTAGGATACCGGGATCCGCATTATTTCAGCTACACATTTAAGAAGACACAGGGTATGACTACGAAGGAATACAGAGCGAGGGGGAGGAATTCTTGAAGAAAAGGTCTCCTATTTACAACCTGTCTATCAGAAGAAAGCTTGCGCTGCTCAGTACGTCCATTATTCTGCCGCTTATGATAGTGACCGTATTGGTCACTTTTAATCTGAACAGGATAGCTGTTTCTTATGATATGATCGTTAAGAACATCACAAATGCCAATGCCTACAATACAATTTTTAAAGAGGAAATGGATTCGGTAATGTATCAGATGGTTGCCCGTTCGCTCAGCAAAGATGAGGTTGAAGAGGGACTGTCGATGTCTAGTCCCGATACTCTTATTGATGAGGCAACCGAGGCATTTACCGATATGAAGGAGCATACCAAGACGGATGAAGCGAGGGGGAGGATCGACAGTATACTGAAGCTGTTGAAGACCCTCAGGCGCAGGGCTGATGAGATAAACGATACTGTTAAGATAACCGGTCATTATGAAGAGAACATGACCCGTCTTGACACTGACATAAGGATCATTACCGAGCTGATACAGGAAAGGATATCAGAATATATATATTATGAATCGTCTTCCATGGAGGCGACGAGGCTTAAGATAGAGCACCAGAGAACTGTTGTATTCAGGGTTGTGGTAATTGCCATTATACTTATAGCAGGTCTGTCCATTTATCTGTCCATAGTTATTTCCAGAGGCATAACCGTTCCCATTGATGAGCTGTGCAGGGTTACGGATGAGGTCGCCAACGGGAATTTTGATGCAAGAGCAGAGTTTGAGTCGGGTGATGAACTTATGCAGCTTGAATACTCCCTGAACAGCATGACTTCCCAGCTTAATGATCTTGTTGAGAATATCCGGAAGGAGCAGATCAATTCAAGAAATCTTGAGCTCAGGCTCCTGCAGTCACAGATAAATCCGCATTTTCTGTACAATACACTTGACAACATCCTTTGGCTCTCCGAAGACGGCAGGAAGGAAGATGTTGCCTCTATCGTAACATCACTTTCCAAATTCTTCAGGACAACGCTCTCGGGAGGACGTGAATTTGTCCGTATAAGTGATGAGATCTCGCATATTGAGTCATATCTTGAGATACAGCAGTTCAGATACAGGGATATAATGGATTACGAGATCGATGCTCCGGATAAATATCTGGGTTTCTCGATAATAAAAATGACTCTCCAGCCCATTGTTGAAAATGCGCTGTACCACGGACTTAAGAACAAGAGGGGTAAGGGACTGCTGAAGATAGGGATCTGCGGGCGGGAGGATATTGAACGGCTCGTGCTCACGGTTGAGGATAACGGCATAGGAATGAAGGAAGACGAACTTCTCCACATAAGAAGGATCGCCGACGGTCTCGAGAAGCCTTCGATAGACAACGCCGGCTTCGGGATAGCCAACGTTGCCGAGAGGCTCAGGCTTAATTACGGAAGTGCCTGCAGTCTTCATTATGAGAGCGAATACGGTGTCGGAACAAAGGCTGAGATAATGATTCCCATGATATTGTATGGGAGTGTTTAAAATATTCAACTTTTTTAATAAATATTCAAATCTTTATTCATAATTTATTCACAACCCGGTAAAAAATAGTACTTTTTCTTTAAATTATTCAATGGAGTTCCTTGCCTTTTTTTACTAGAATAATAGTCAGTTAGAGATTGGCTATGTCAAATGATCATAGCAAATAAAAAGGAGGGAATTATAATGAAAAAGAAACTGATCAGTATGTTGCTTACAGGCGTTATGGCAGCCAGCTTACTTGCAGGTTGTGGTGGAACAGCCGCTCCTGCCGCTCCGGCAGCACCCGCAGCAGAGGCACCCGCCGAAGAGGCTCCTGCAGAGGAAGCCGAGGAGAAGGTTGAAGAGGTTGCTGAAGACGTTGAAGAAGCAGCAGAAGAGGTAAAAGAGGAAGCTGCTGATGCAGGTTCAGGCGAACTTATCTCTGTTGGTTTCGCACAGGTTGGTCATGAGTCTGACTGGAGAACAGCTTCTACCAAGTCATGTCAGGATGTTTTCTCCAAGGAGAACGGTTATGACTTAAGCTTCGTTGATTGTGACAATGATGAAGCAGCTCAGAAGGAAGCAGTTCGTTCATTCATCGAGCAGGGTGTTGATTACATCATCATCGACCCTATCATCGCAACAGGTTGGGATACAGTTCTTACCGAGTGTGAGGATGCAGGTATTCCCGTAATCGTTATCGACCGTACGATCGACGACTCAGACAAGTATGTATCATGGGTAGGTTCCGACTTCCTTACAGAAGGTAAGGCAGCAGGCGAGTGGCTTAAGGCTTATGTTGATGCTCAGGGTATCAAGGAAGTTAACGCTCTTATCATTCAGGGAACTATCGGTTCATCAGCTCAGATCGGACGTACAGACGGTTTCCAGGAGATCGCTGACAGAGAAGGCTGGACAGTTCTTGACAAGCAGACCGGTGATTTCACCGAGGCAGGCGGACAGGAAGTTATGGAGTCATACTGCAAGTCTTATGCAGGCAAGTTCAACGTAGTTATCTGCGAGAACGATAATGAGGCATTCGGTGCTATGACAGCTATGGACAATGCAGGTGTTAAGTATGGTCCCGGCAATGATGTAATCCTTATTTCTTACGATGCATGTACAGCAGGTCTTAAGGAAGTACAGGCAGGCAAGATCACAGCAGATTTCGAGTGTAATCCTCTTGCAGCTCCTACAGTTGAAGGCGTTATCAAGACTCTTGAGTCAGGCGGAACACCTGAAGCTCAGATCCTTGTTCCCGATAACTGGTATGCTCTTAAGGATGCTATCGTTGACTTCTCGGTTGATGGTAATGCACAGAAGATGATAGAGGTTACTGACGAGGTTATTGAGGCTCAGTATTAATATCATACCGAAGTAATTCGGATCATGAGTTATGGAATTTACTCTTGGAGGTCCCTGATATCCAGGGGCCTCCAAGTTGTTAGAGAGAGGAATGAAGCGTGCGGAAAGGAGTGTTTGCATGGAAGACAATGTTGTATTAACAGCCAGAGGCATTACAATGTTCTTCCCCGGAGTTAAAGCGCTGGAGGATGTGAATTTCACATTAAGAAAAGGTGAGATACATGCATTGATGGGTGAAAACGGAGCCGGTAAATCAACGCTTATCAAGTGTCTTACCGGTATCAACGATTTCGATGCAGGAGAGATACACATTGACGGTATCGAAGGTCCTGTTAAGAATCATTCTACACGCGATGCTCAGAATGTGGGTATTTCGACAGTGTATCAGGAGGTTAACCTCTGTCCCAATCTTTCGGTGGCAGAGAATCTGTTTATCGGCAGGGAGCCGATGACCAAATTTCATACAATAGACAGGAAATCATATAACAAGCGTTCACAGGCTATTATGGACGAGCTGGGGATTTCCGTAGATGTAACACTTAATCTGGAGAATTATTCACTTGCGATCCAGCAGATGGTTGCCATAGCGAGGGCAGTTGACATGGATTGTAAGGTTCTTATACTTGACGAACCGACATCATCGCTTGACGATGAAGAAGTTGAGAAGCTCTTTGTCCTGATGAGAAGGCTTCGTGACAAGGGTGTGGGAATTATATTCGTAACTCATTTCCTTGAACAGGTGTATGAAGTCTGTGACAGGATCACCGTTTTAAGAGACGGACATTTTGTCGGCGAATATTCTGTCGAGGAGCTTCCCAGAGTTAAGCTGGTTGCTGCCATGATGGGTAAGGATCTCGATGATCTTGCCGAGATCAAGAAGGAAGGCGCTGCAACAGCTTCCAATAATCCGATAGAGATCAGGGCGCGCGGACTTTCCCATACAGGTACGGTTAAGCCCTTTGATCTTGATATTCACAAGGGTGAAGTCGTAGGTATAGCCGGGCTGCTGGGTTCGGGCCGAAGCGAACTGGCAAGAGCCATTTACGGTGCGGATAAGGCCAACACGGGAAGCCTTGAGGTTGACGGTAAGGAAGTTAAGATCAACCAGCCGATAGATGCGATGAACCTTGGAATGGGAATGCTTCCCGATGACA
Organism: uncultured Lachnospiraceae bacterium; assembly: GCA_946623875.1. Lineage (GTDB taxonomy): Bacteria > Bacillota > Clostridia > Lachnospirales > Lachnospiraceae > UBA2868. Next base: position 6,543 of record CAMORO010000061.1, read on the forward strand.
GAAAGGCTGAGGGTATTATCGCCGATCTTTCCGTAAGAGAGAATATAATCCTTGCACTTCAGGCAAGACAGGGAATGTTTAAGCCTTTGTCAAGGGCTAAGCAGGAGGAACTGGCAGATGAGTATATCAAGCTCCTGCAGATCAAGACATCAAGTAAGGAAACTCTTATCAAGCAGCTTTCGGGTGGAAACCAGCAGAAGGTAATACTTGCAAGATGGCTTGCCACAAATCCGGATTTCCTGATCCTGGATGAGCCCACAAGAGGTATTGATATCGGTACCAAGTCAGAGATACAGAAGCTCATCGTTAAGCTGGCAGGCGAAGGAAAGAGTATCCTGTTCATTTCTTCGGAAATATCGGAAATGCTCCGTACATGTTCACGTATGGCCATAATGAGGGACGGTGAGAAGGTCGGAGAGCTTGACAAGGATCTGACTCAGGAAAATGTAATGAAAGCTATAGCGGGAGGTGAGAATAACAATGAAGCCTAATTTGAGTTGGAAAAAGATCAAAGGATGGAGCCTGTTTCTCCCGGTTGTGGCTTTGCTCCTGGTAATGATGGTTAATATAGTATATGATGCTGTGAACGGAAACAATCCTTTATCGTTCTTCGTGATCACTCTTCAGCAGACTACCAGTAACGGAACGATCCTCTACGGCCGTATAATCGATATCCTTAACCGGGGCAGTGAGGCAGCGATACTTGCTATCGGAATGACTCTGGTTGTATCATCTTCGGCAGGAACCGATATTTCGGTAGGTTCGGTTATGAGTCTGTGCGCCAGCTTCTGCTGTATGCTGCTTGCAGGCTACGGAGTTTCTTCCACAACAACCCTTGCCGTTCCGCTTATTGTCGGAGTACTCGGAGGTCTGTTGATGGGTGCTGTCTGCGGTATGTTTAACGGAACCCTGGTTGCATATTTCAGGATCCAGCCCATGGTTGCCACACTGATACTTTTCTCGGCAGCAAGAGCTATCGGCCTTCTGTTGTGTAACGATCTTATCGTTTATGTAAGGAATCCCTCCTATGCCGCCTTCGGTGCATTCATGGGAATATTCCCCACTCCTTTTGTGATAACCGCAATATGTGTTGCGATCACAATGGTAATCCTTAAGAAGTCGGCGCTCGGTATGTATATACAGTCGGTTGGTATTAACGATAAGGCAAGCCGTATAGCGGGACTTAATTCCAAGAGGATCATCTTCTTGACATATGTTATCTGCGGTCTGTTTGCAGGTATAGCCGGAATTGTGAATTCATCACGTATAACATCCGCCGATTCCAATAACATCGGACTATATCTTGAAATGGATGCCATCCTTGCGGTTGCTCTGGGAGGCAACAGCCTTGGCGGAGGTAAGTTCAATCTTGCCGGCTCCATCATAGGCGCTTATACGATACAGGCTATTACAACCACACTGTATGCCCTTGGCGTTTCGGCAGCTCAGGCTCCTGTGTTCAAGGCTGTCATAGTCATACTTATAGTTGCCATCCAGTCAGAGCCCGTCAGGAACTTCTTCAAGAAGCAGAGCGCTGCAAAACATGTAAAGGGGGTGGCATAAATGAAAAACGGAAAGGTTAGACTTAACGGACATACCATACTCCTTCTTATAACCATTGCGCTTTTTGTGGTTCTGTATGCAAGTGGCTGTATAGTGTACGGTTCCAAGGGATTTACACATCTTCAGACCTTCTGTAATATACTTATTACGAACGCCGGTCTTATATGTGTAGCCTGCGGCCTTACCTGTGTTATGCTGACGGCAGGTATAGATATTTCGGTAGGTGCTCTTATAGCAATGGACTGTATGATGCTTGCAGTCGGGATGCAGAAGGGTATCGGTGCGGTGCCGATGATAATTCTGGTACTGATCGTAGGTGTTGTGTTTGGTGCTTTTCAGGGTTACCTTGTAGGCTACCTTGGGATACAGCCGTTTATCGTAACGATGGCAGGTATGTTCTTCTGCAGAGGTATGACTGCTGTTATCTGTACGGATCAGGTATCCATTACAGAGAAGATCAATCCTACGTTTTACAAATGGGCCAATACCAAGGTCGTTATACCCTTTGGAGGATATGTCAACAATAAGGGTAAATATCTTGCTCCTTACGTAAGACCCGGCGTAATTGTGGCTCTGCTGGTTCTGGTGGTTATTTTCATCATGTTGAGAAATACCAAGTTCGGACGTTCGCTGTATGCAGTGGGTGGTAATGCACAGTCGGCAACAATGATGGGACTTAATGTAAAGATGATCAGGATGAAGGCGCATATCCTTTCATCGGTTCTTTGCTCGATCGGCGGTATCTGCTACTGTCTTAACACAATGGCAGGTTCGGTGTCACAGGCAACAGGGCTTGAGATGGATGCGATTTCATCGGCCGTTATCGGTGGAACACTTCTTACGGGTGGTGTGGGAAATGTCTTCGGAACCTTCTTCGGTGTTCTTATAAACGGTACCATTTCCTCCATCGTTAAGACCAACGGAAAGCTTGCAAGCTCATGGCCCAACATCCTTACGGCAGCGCTTCTGTTTGTATTCATAGTGATCCAGAGCGCATTTGCCGCAATAAGGGAGAGAAGCAAGAAATAAGCCGGGGAAGTGCGGAGCAATCCGTTGACCGTATAAAAGTATGGTTTTGCCCCATGAAACATAATATATCAGAGGTGAAACAGCGTCCGTATAAGATCAGATATCTTACGGACGCTGTTTTTGTGCCCGGAAAGCAGCCTGCTGTTGATCTGCTTGAATAGTTAACCCAAATAGCAGAAAATATGGTACAATTAATAAATGTAACTCTAAACACAGACCAGAGCCGTCAGGCTCGTGAGAAAAAACAGAAATACAAAAGACGGGGCTTTTTTGAATGGCATCAAACAGTTCGGGATTTACCAAACAACAGAGGAGAAGAAGACGCAGGATCGTCAGGATATTAACTACAATTGCCATGGCAGTTCTGGCGGTAGTGATCCTGATGTCCGCTATGAGGATAAAGACACTTAACGCTTTTGAGGGTGAATACAGACGCCCGGTCGATCTGACGGAGCGCATAACCGCCAATATAGCCGTTTGGCTGCAGGACGTTGAGGGTGCGGATGTTGATACGGAATGGGTCAGAAGCAGGACGGAACCGATGTATATATATTCTGACTTAAGCTTCGACCGCAACGGACTTAGGAAGGGTACATATACTGAAGCGTTGGACGAAACCTCTTACAGTGAGTGCGAGGACAAAGCCTACAGCTTATGTGCCGACTGTTTAAGAGAACTTATCATTAAACGGCTTGTTATTACAGGATACGCAGAAAGTATCGACAATGATACTGCTGACAGGCTTGTTACGGATGCACTCGGAATGACTCTGGATAACTATATTAAGAATGCCGGTGTGAAGATCATGCCGGATCATGACGAACTGTCAGGAGAGATCGTAAGAAGCGGGGAATACAGAATTAAAGGGAATTTCGTCAGTTGGGAACGCGCCGGTACAACTGTTACCGATGAATTCAGAAGAGCCGGCGACTCTCTTATCATAGTAGAGCCGGAGTATGTTTACCGCAGATTGCAGTGAATGTTTACGTACCTGCACTGAATGTGAGGAGTGGATCATGAAACAATGAACGTTACAAGGGGATTAATGACAATGAGGAGTGTTTTCCAAAGAAAAGCATATGCAGGAGTATTTCTTGGATTGATGATCATATTGGCTGTTCTTTCAGGAACTGAAACCATCTTTGCATCCACCAGGATTCCTGAGAATATAAGGGTCAGTGTTGATGGTCAGACGTTAGGTGTGGTACGTGCGGTGAATGCGCAGTATGACGACAATCTTTACATTTCACTGAGGGATACGGCCGTGCTTCTTTCGGGATCGGATCATCCTGTTAATCCTGATATTAACGGAGGCTCTGCCAACATTATTATCGGAGAGCCGTATGCGGATGAGCTTGACCATAAGGGATGGAAGGAGGAGCAGCTTGTAAGACAGCCCGGCGGAGACCCCGGTAATTCAGCTCTTTTTGTTAACGGTGAGGAAAAAAGATATTACACATTTCTTATAGATGTGGATGGAACTATTGACTGCTTCATATCACCCATGGATCTTGCAATGATACTGGATGTTGATATGGAAAGAGATGAGGCAGGGGATATACGCATTGATACTTCAAGGGGCTTTGAAATAAATCCTGCAAGGATGGAGAGTTATGGTTACTTTGACGGCTTTAATACGGTGGTAGTCGGAGATGCGACAACCGGGGAGATTTTTTACGGCTATGATCATGAAGTGGCCTATCCGATCGCCAGCACGACCAAGCTTATGACATATCTGCTAACGATGGAGGCTATTCATAACGGTGAGATCTCAGCACAGGACAAGGTTGTCATCTCACAGAAGGCTGCCGACCTTTCGGCATCTTCCGATGGATTTGTGGCATTATCGGCAGGGTGGGAGGTTCCTGTATCGGAACTGATACTCGGAGCACTGCTTCCCTCAAGCAATGAATGTGCGCTGTCACTGGCCGAATATATCGGAGGAACGGAGGAGGCCTTTGTTGAAAGGATGAATGACAAGGCGGCCGGGCTGGGGCTTGAAACAGCCGTATTTTACAATTCGAACGGGCTGCCAATATACACGGACACGGTAATTCCCGCAAAGAAACAGAATAAGATGAGCGGATATGATATGTTCAGGATGTGCTCATATATCCTGAACAGTTTTCCTGAAGTCAAAGAGGTCACATCGCTTAGGACTGCAAAGATGGATACTCTTAATCATGATCTTAAAAATACCAACGGTCTTCTGTACAATATGCCGGAAGTTAACGGCCTTAAGACAGGTACGACGGACAAATCGGGTGCATGTCTGATAACATCGCTGACAGTGAATGCTCCGGACGGACCGCATGATCTTGTGGTTGTTGCCCTCGGAGCCGAGAATTCACAGGCAAGGCTCAGAGTTTCCGAGCTTATGGCAAGATATGGTATGGATGTCATAAAAGGAGAGGCTGAAAGGATCAGTTACTCGGTTACATCCGGAAACGGAGATGAGGTAAGGGAGATAACTTCCGAGTCAATAGTCAGGACTGTGGTTGAGTACGCATTGAGGAATCGATAGGATATGAGTGCCGGGGTAGTAATAGAACAGATGATAATGATAACCCTGCTTATAGCGCTGGGTTATTACGCATATAAAAAGAGACTCCTGACGGATGAGGGTACGAGGGGTATATCAGCGCTTATTGTTACAATAACCAATCCCTGTCTGATGGTTTATTCGATGCTGAGCGCAGAGGAACGTATCAGCGGGCGTGGATTACTGACAGGATTGCTGTCGGCAGTGGCTGTTTATGTTTTTCTTTTGGTGATGGCGGTACTTCTTCCGGTACTGTTTCGAATAAAGAAGGATGAAAGATACTGCTATTTCATGCTGTGTGTGTTCGGGAATATAGGATTTATCGGGATCCCGCTGACAAACGCTGTGCTCGGTCCGGATGCACTCGTATATGTATGCTTTCACAATCTTATTTTCTCTTTACTCATCTATACACTGGGAGTACGGATAATACGTGATGCGGCCGGTGAAGAAGACGGTGCGGGTGACGGTAACATGTCATTTCGGAGAACGGTTCTTAATATGATAAATACGGGAACTGTTTCGGCGGTAGCTGCCCTTATCATCTATGTGGCGGGCTGGGAGCTTCCCAAGGTGATCATGACAACCTGTGATTATGCCGGAAGGGCGACCACCTTCCTTTCGATGATGGTACTCGGAGCAGCAGTTGCAAGAATGTCGGTAAAAGAAGCCGTATCGAATGTGAAGCTTCTTGGCTTCTCACTGATACGGCTCCTGGCTGTTCCTGTTGTAATTGTATTCATACTGAGGCTTTTCATAAGCGATGCGCTTACAGTTAATACAGCGATCCTTATGCTGGCTGTCCCTGCCGGAAACATGCCTCTTATAATGGCTACGCAGCATGGGCTGAATGCGCGTACACTGTCCGACGGCATCGTGCTTACAACGGTTCTGTCTGTACTTACAATTCCGATCGTAACTCTGTTATGCTAGAGTAATATTCTCTATCATGTCACAGAAACCTCCCGTGTCGAGTATGTCCATTACAGTGGGCGAAACATTTTTAAGAGTCATTCCGCTGGCATTTTTCAGGTTCTTTACCATCATGAGTATGACGCGCAGACCTGCCGATGATATATAATCAAGGTTCTTGCAATCGATCGTGATCTTCTCGAGTTCCCCCTGTTCCAGAGCTTCCTCATATATTTCAAGCAGATTGGGTGCCGTGATCGTATCTATACGTCCTGAGATACTAAGATACAGGAACCCGTTTCCGAGCTTTTTGTCTATCGAGCATTGTTTGGTCTGTGTGTTGATCACTCGTGTTCCGCGTCTTTTGTTGACGGTGAGAGTCCAATACTCCATATCATCATAGGCCTCTTCAAGCTTATTGGTCAGTTCGCTGTCATTACCTGTCGACTTAAGCTCGGGGAACACCTCGTTTACACTGATCTTTTCGATATCAAATCCGCGGAATTTAAGGAAGTCTTCCGCGCCTTCCCTGCCTTTTCTGAACAGGCTGTTATCAAAGAGTTCAAGTCCGTCTATTAAGTTCAATACAATGGAATCGAGAGTATTGCTGTAGGCCTCTCCCCCAAGTGCTTTCAATGTGTTTCTGTATATGTTTCCGCAGCCTATATCAAAGGTGATCCAGCAACCGCCACGGGTCGAAAGTATCTTATAGATATTGTCGCATACGGAAACAAGCTCGTTCTCGGTAAGGTATGAAAGGAACAGTTCGGATACTATGGATATTTCTCCGGTTACGTTTTCCAGTGCGTGGTTGAGACTTCCGAAGTTGGTCGCATCCATTGCTTCATAGCTTATCCGATGTGCATTTTTGCTGCACAGTCTCTTGATGACCGGAAGGATGTCGGATATAACAATGGGAAGATCAAGACCGACATATTTATATCCTTCGCCTGACATCAGCAGCCCCCTCGGTGAGTAGCCGCAGGGTATATCTACAACATTGCTGAATTCATATCCGCGGATCATGTCATTTGTCATAAGGTATTTGGCCTCGTCCGCTATGCACAGGGCTCTGTTTACCAGTTCCACAATTTTCACATCGTTGAACTGCGGATCCACATTTGTAAGCTTATCGAATTCAAGGGCTTCAAGCACACTCTGTGCATTATCGACTCCCGCCTTTGCCAGATTCCTGATACAGCTCTGTTCATGCTTATATACAGGATTTACGCGGGATAATAATTCAACATCCATCTTTTTTTCCTTTAACTGTTTATCTTATATGGTTTTTCAGAGAGTTGTTTCTGTACGAGATGATATTGTTGCCAAAAATGTCTGCAAATTTCCTGAGCTCATCGAAGCTTATGGCCTCCTTGCGTCGTACAACTATATTGTAATCAACTGTATCATCGCTGTTATATGATACATTGTTTTCTATGATGCGGGCATCCCAACTGTTGATCTGTTCTATCAGTTTTTCGTAGAAATCCGCTGTGTCACGTACCTTGAAGTGAAGCTCATTACCGGAATATGAATCTATTGCCGGAATGAAGCTGTGCAGGATAAGCTGCAGCACAAACAAAATGAAAAGGGCAAATACACCTACATAGTACATGCCTGCACCGAATGCAAGACCGAGGGCTGCCGTAAACCAAAGTCCTGCTGCGGTTGTCAGACCTCTTACATTGTTCCCTATCTTAAATATGACTCCCGCACACAGGAAACTGATACCGCTGACTGCCTGAGCGGCAATACGGGCAGAGTCCGCACCTCTTGTACCGTTATAATAATTCCCGGAAGGATCGGTAAGATCGACAAATCCGTATTTGGATATTATCATAAGCACTGCGGTTGTGCAGCATACAATGATATGTGTGCGTATTCCAGCCTCCTTGAAGCGGTGGCTTCGCTCCAGACCGATGATCCCTCCGGCTATTGCCGCAACAAGGATCCTTATGAAGAAATCAATGTACTGCATCAGACCGAACTGACTGTTTAAATAAGATCCGAGAGTCATAAATACGCCTTTCCTTTATATCTCACAAGTTCCATTATAATCCTTTTTATGTAAATATCAAGGATTCGTTGTATGCGTGATTTTTATGAGAAACTGTGATAATATGTTGCTTATGGGTAAAAAAAGGAGAAGAAAAAAGAAAAAAACCAGCCTGTTTGACCGTATGCCGGAAAGGGTAAGGGATTTCTTCGGCAACAGGTATGCCATGATAAGCGCAGTGCTGCTCCTGATCATATTTGCGGTAGTGATCATTGTACTGGGTTCCCGCAATATGACCTACGGAGAGGATTCTGCCTCCGTATCGCCTGAACAGGCAGAGGAGCGGATCATTTACATCATAGATGAGCAGGGCAATCGTATGGCTGTACCGGCTGTAGATGATGATGATCTGGTCATGCAGAATGAGATAAAGGTGGATGATGATACCGGAACCATTCTTGCGTATAACCCCGATACCCGTGAAGGATATATGAATCATTGTATCTTCCTGGGCGATTCAAGAACAGTTGCGATGGTCAGCTATGGTTATATTTCCGATTCCAATGCGCTTGCCAAGGTCGGGATCGCTCATACTGCCGTGGCCGGAACGACCTTTACACAGAATTCGGGGAACACATATACCATTTCCGATTATCTTAAGGCACGTACCGAAGAGGTTATCTATGTGTGCTACGGTGTCAACGGAATGAACGGTATTTCGGAGGAACAGTATGAAAGTTCCTATACGGAGCTTGTAGACAAGATCATTTCACTGGCCGGTGACAGGCATGTTGTGTTAATGTCGATATGGCCGGTTGATGATAACGGAAGATACAGGGGTTCCGTTAAAAATGAGTGGATAAATAAATACAATGATTTTCTGTACAGACTTGCGGCCGAAAAGGGACTGTATTATCTGGATGTTGCATCCATCCTCAAGGATGAAAACGGAGGTATGAGGAGAGAGTATGATTCGGGCGACGGACTTCATTACAGCGCCTCCTCATACGGTCATATCCTTGACTATATAATCCATCATCCCGTGCCGGGGGTTCCGGATGACGGGGAATTCGTGGTTCATTATGTTAAACCAAGGGTTGAGTACAAAGATATCATTAACGAAGCTCCTGCGATGCCGCAGCCTGCGGCAGAAGCAAATGATATGCAGACAGGGCAGGATGCGGTTATTACAGACGTTAACGGCAATGTGCCTTCTTTAGACAGCGGACAGTCTTCGGCGGATAATGTATCGTCTCCTGCCGGTGACGGGCATGATAATACGGCCGGTGACGGGGATATTTTGGAACCTGATCAGTCTGACGGGGCGGAGCGGTCCGATAACGGAACGAATGATAAACCGTCTGAGGAAAACAACGGATCCGGATCGGATGGTAAGCATGAAGAGAAGGCTGAAGACAAGGATGATCAGGAACAGCAAGAGGATTATACAAAAGAGGAAACAGCGTTTTGACAAGAAGAGTATATGAAACAGACAGCTATATAAGAGAATTTGATACGGTAATAACGGCAACAGGTACAGATGACAACGGACAGCCATATGCTGAGCTTGAAGAGACTGTTTTTTTCCCCGAAGAGGGTGGTCAGAATGCAGATACCGGGACTCTCATGATCCGTGATACAGGGAAAAGTGTGAGGGTGACAGGCGGCCATATAAATGGGGATGTGATCAGATATACCTTATCCGAACCTGTTGCACGGGGAGCCACGGTACACTGTGTTCTTGACTGGGATATCCGCTATGACAGGATGCAGAATCACAGCGGTGAGCATATACTTACGGGAGTTATCCACAATAAATACGGCTTTGACAATGTCGGCTTTCATTTAAGCGACACCGGAGCGGTGACTCTTGATCTGAACGGGGTTATATCCTATGAAGAGGTCATAGAGGCGGAGCGTACGGCCAATGCCGTCATATATTCCGATCTTCCTGTATCGGACAGTTATCCGGGCAAAGATGAACTTAAAGATATCGATTACAGAAGCAAGAAGGAGATAGACGGACAGGTCAGGCTTATTACGATAGGTGAGGGTGATATGACAGTCGATGTCTGCGCCTGCTGCGCACCCCATGTTAGGAGGACCGGAGAGATCGGGATCATAAAGGTAATTTCGGTGATCAACTGGAAGGGTGGCATCAGGATATCAATGCTGTGCGGACGAAGAGCTCTTGAGTTCATAAACAGGGAGCATGATATACTTACAGAGGCAGCAAGAGGTCTGTCGACAGAGGCTTCCAACGTGCCATCGAGAATATCCGCCCTTATCGGTGAGGTATCTGAGTTAAAGGGTAAGCTGTACGAAGCGCTAGAGGCAGAGGTTATAAACCGGATAAAGTCATCCGCGGATGATGAAATGCGTCTTGTATTTGTGAGCGGTGATTATCCTGCGGTCGTTGTAAAGGATATTTACAATGCGCTTGCGGAAAGATATGATGGGTATTGCGGTGTGTTCGCAGGTGATGATGACACAGGCTATCGATACAATGCCGGCAGCAGGGGTAAGGATTCAAGGGAGCTTGGGGCAGTGCTTAAGGAGAAGCTTGCAGCCAGGGGCGGAGGAAGTGCCGATATGATACAGGGCAGGATTGAAGCTGACGAGGAGACGATACGGCGGTTTTTCCGGGAATTGTAGATTTGGATCATCATGTTAACCAAAGAAAAGACACGCCGTTGCCGTTAATTAACTCGTATAACAATACTACAGAAGGGAAAGAGGAGATAAGATGGGAACACTTGAAGA
>CAMORO010000062.1 GCA_946623875.1 uncultured Lachnospiraceae bacterium
CGATATCTTCCGCGGCGGGTTATTTGAATGAAATGGTTTGCTGTTGAAGATATTTTATATTATTTGATATCCCTCTGCGGATGTATTTCCTATATTTGTCACCCTTAAGTACGATGGATTTAAGATCTATATCATGAAATGAATCGTATGAACACATTTTTTTCATTTTTTAATCACATGACCCTCAAAAAATACATATATCCTTCGTAATGTATAATAGAAAATAGTAAAGGAGATATTGCAAATGATAAACAAAAAAGCATTTGGAACAGTTTTAGCTACGATCATATCAGCATCGATCGTACTTGCAGGGTGCACTTACACATCGGATACGGCTGTGTCGGCCAGTCCCGATAAAATCTCGCAAGATACAGAGATTAGGGAGGATACAAGTTCGGATAATGCAGATATTAAGACCGATGCGGATACTTCAGATACGGTTGGAGAAACCTATGAAAACAATGAAGACGGCGGTCACGCGATACTGGCGGATGGTGAAGAAAAGAGCATAGACGGTGCAACAGTCAATAAAACAGGTGAAGCCGAAGGGGATGAAGCTGACTTTTATGGAGATAACTCAGCTGTCTTTGCCACAAACGGAGGAAAGCTGACTCTTACGGATATGAAGATAACAACTGACGGTACACACGCAAATGCGGTTTTTTCATATGGTGAAGGTACGGAAGTTAACATTTCGAATTCCGACATAGAAACATCGGGCAACTGCTCCGGGGGAATAATGACAACCGGAGGCGGTACAATGAATGCATCAAACCTCACCATCCATACAACGGGTAACTCATCAGCCGCAATAAGATCAGACAGGGGCGGCGGGACAGTTACTGTAAACGGCGGAAATTATACAACCGATGGAAAGGGATCACCGGCCATATATTCAACCGCAGATATAACAGTCAATGACGCAGCGCTTACATCAACAGCTTCTCAGGGTGTTGTCGTTGAAGGGAAGAACTCAGTAACTCTTAATAATGTAGTTCTTAATGCTGATAATAATACAAAGAACAGTGATAAATCGGATTTCTATCAGGCTGTAATGATCTATCAGTCCATGTCAGGAGATGCGGATACTGGACTTTCAAAATTTTCTGCTGCAGGAGGCAGCATTTCAAATGCCAATGGAGATATATTCTTTGTGAACAATACTGTAACAGATATAACTCTGTCCGGAGTGAATATAACAAACAATGGCGCCGGAGTATTCCTTCGCGCAGCAGCAGCCGGATGGGGTAAGGAAGGTGTGAATGGTGGAAAAGTCAATCTCACTGCATCTGATCAAAAGATCGAGGGTGATATGATCGTCGATGACATATCCATTCTTAACCTTTACCTCAAAGGAGACAGCAGTTTTACGGGGGCGATAAATCACGATGGTGCCGCAGGAGATGTATATGTTGAACTGACGGACAGTGCCAAATGGACACTTACAGCTGATTCTTATATAAAATCCCTTACATGCGCGGCTGACTCGATAGATCTTAACGGATATACACTTACAGTTGACGGTAAGGCTTATTCAGATGGCTCAGAATCCGCCGGCGAGGCTATAGAGATCCCGATCAGTGAAGGAAAGAGTGATATAACTCCTCCGGATGGCAAAGAATTCGAACAGGACAAAATGCCTCTGGATGGAGAAGGAATGCAGCCACCTTCTGATGGAAAGAAACCTGAAAAGCCGAATGGACAAAGACCTGATGGAGAGAGACCTCAAAAACCGGGAGGAGATAAACCCGAAAAGCCGGAAGGTAATGAAGCTACGGATCAAATCTACTAATGAAGAACATGGTTCAGAGCACAAAAAACAGGTGCTTAGATGAATACTGAAGGGCATAGTATCCCTACAATAATCGTCTAAGCACCTGTTCTGATTAATTGTCATAAGCCTTTAAGGCTTTATTCGAGGTCTTTCAAAAATAATTAGTGGCTACATGTATAATAACACACACAAATTATAATACACTAAACTGCTGCTTACCCGGTTTCTTACCCCCGGCAAAAGCGTTCTCTCTTTCGGTCTTTTTCCGGGCATCCTCAAGTGCCTTCTCCGGGCATCTGCTGTACAGACAGGTCATGAAATATATCTTCTTTATCAGTGTCCTGGAGAAAGCATTCTTATCCATTCTCCATACCCAGTTGCCTCCCAGAGTCGAAGGTATGTTGATACGTGCCTCTGAGCCGAGCGCCAGGAAATCGTGCATCGAGATAATACAGGTATCCGCAACCGAACCCATCGCAAGCCTGATGTAATCCCATGCAAGTTCCTCTCCCGTATGGCCGGCATTGTTAAGATAATCATCGGCATACTTCCTGTCAGCCTCGGATATGCTGTCATACCATCCGAGTATCGTATCATTGTCATGTGCACTTGTATAAACGATACTGTTCTTTACATAATTATGCGGAAGGTAGTCGCTGTCCTCTCTTGAATCGAAGGCAAACTCAAGCACCTTCATTCCCGGGAAGCCCGTATCCTTTACAAGCTTAAGCACCGAGGGTGTCAGGAAGCCCAGATCCTCGGCTATGACGTTTACATCTCCCAGCTCCTTCTTTACAGCGCGGAACAGTGCATATCCGGGTCCCTTGACCCATTTGCCGCCAACAGCGTTCTCAGCTCCGTATGGAATCGAATAGTATTCGTCAAAGCCCCTGAAGTGGTCTATCCTCACTACATCATAGAGAGTCAGGCAGTGGCGTATCCTCTTGATCCACCATGCATATCCGGTCTCCTTATGATATTTCCAGGCGTACAGCGGGTTCCCCCACATTTGTCCCGTAGCCGAGAAAGCATCGGGCGGTGTTCCCGCAACAGCTATGGGCAGGCCTTCTTTATCGAACTGGAAGAGCTCGGGCTCAGCCCAGGTATCAGCACTGTCGAAAGCAACATAGATCGGTATATCTCCGATTATTTCGATCCCGTTCCCGTTGGCATATGCCTTAAGAGCGGTCCACTGCTTGTCGAACTCATACTGGATGAACTTATAGAACTCAACTTCGTCCGAGTACTTCTTTCTGTACTCATCCATCGCCTTCTTATCGCGTCTTCTTATATCCTCATCCCACTCGATAAAGCTTACTCCGCCGAAGGAATTCTTCACCGCCATATACAGAGCATAGTCATCCAGCCAGAACTTATTGGCACTGACGAACTTCTTATATCCGGGCTCCTTAGAGGGATCGAATCTCTTAAATGCAGACTTCAGAACCTTGAAACGCGACAGATATATCTTCTCGTAATCTATGCGGTACGGATCACTGCCCCAGTTATATTTCCTGCATTCCGCTCCGGTCAGAAGACCCTCCTCAACGAGGGTATCAAGATCTATAAAGTACGGATTACCCGCAAAGGTCGAGAAAGACTGATAGGGCGAATCTCCGTAGCCTGTGGGACCGAGAGGAAGTATCTGCCAATAGCTCTGTCCCGAAGCCTTAAGATTATCTATGAACTTATATGCTTCCTTCGAGAAGCAGCCTATGCCGTATTTGCCGGGAAGAGAGGCAACCGGCATCAAAACACCGTTTTTTCTCATTGTTTTTTATACCTTCCTTATGATCTGTCAACCCTTTACAGCTCCCTCTATCATACCTTCCATGATCTGCTTCTGGGCGAACAGGAAGAGGATCACTATAGGTATTATTGCCAGCAAAGCCGCAGCAAGAATGAGGTTCCACTGCTTAACGTACGAACCGACGAACGCCTGTACCGCTACCGGAAGTGTCTTTACCTTACCGTTCTGTCCAAGCATCATCGAAGGCAGAAGGTAGTCGTTCCATATCCACATACCGTTAAGGATCGTTACGGTTGTGATAACCGGCTTAAGAAGCGGAAATATAATAAGGAAGAAAGTCTGCTCAGGAGAACATCCGTCGATCGAAGCTGCCTCCTCCAGCGTAATCGGAATACCCTTGATGAATCCGTTAAGGATAAATACCGTCATAGCACCGCCGAAACCGAGGTATGCGAAGATGATACCGGGTACGGACTGGAGCATGGGGATACCCACGAACTTGCCCACATCCCTGAAGGTTGAAATAAGCGGAAGCATTACAACCTGGAAGGGAATGATCATCGAAGCAATAAAGGTAAAGTAAATAAAGGTTGACCACCTGGTCTTGTTACGGCAGATAACCCAGGCTGCCATTGCCCCGAAGAGCGCGAGCAGAATAAGTGACAGAAGAGTTATTACCACCGAATACTCAAATGCAGACCAGAAAAGGAAGTGAGTATTGTTTATAACATCCTTAAGATTCTGGTAAAGCTGCGGGAGGCTGACGCCTTCCAGACCGATGGGATTTGCCGTTATCATATCCGTCGGCTTGCAGGAGTTGATCACTACAAGGAAGAACGGGAACAAAACATATAATGCTATGATTATCGCTATGACCATCTTTACTGCGACAGCTGAAGTCTTTTCTCTTGTTTTCATTACAGCTCAACCTCCTTCTTATTTGATATGCGAACCTGTACTATCGAAACCACTGCCAGGATTATGAAGAACAGTACCGCCTTCGCCTCACCGAATGCGTATTCATTGTTGATCACCGCCGTGCTGTAGATATTCAGCGCGAGCATTTCAGTTCCGTTTGTCAGGTAATTGCCCATAAAGTTCGCTACAGATCCCGTACCGTTCGTGAGTGCCAGGTTAACATCGAACTGCTTGAAAGCGGATGTCAGCGTAAGGAAGGTACAGATCGTTATAGTCGGGGCTATCATAGGTATCTTGATCTCGAACAGTGTCTGTGTTGCGTTTGCACCGTCTATCGATGATGCCTCGAGCACATCTCCCGGTATCGTGTTAAGACCCGTTATGTAGATGAGCATTATATAACCCGCATACTGCCATATATATACGATCACGATTCCGATAAAGGCCGTCTTTGTTTCCGAAAGCATTGAATATCTGGAATCAAACAGCGCTGTCGTGAACTTCGTGATAACATTCGAAAAGATGAACTGCCAGATATAACCCAGAACGATACCGCCGATCAGGTTAGGCAGGAAATATGCTGCCCTGAAGAACCCTAGCCCCTTAAGCTTTGACGTACAGAGCAGAGCCAGAAGGAAGGCTGTCAGGTTAACCAGTATGATGTTGAACACAACAAACAGGAAGGTAATAAGTATTGACCACAGGAAGCCGGGCTGCCTGAACATTCTCATATAGTTGTCCAATCCCACAAAGCCCTTGGTCCTTATACCGTTCCAATCGGTAAATGAATATCCTATACCAAGTACAAGAGGTATGATCACTGTAACCGCAAACGCGAACAGAAGCGGAAACAGGAATATTATGTTAACTATTGTTCTGTGGTGCTTAAGTGTAGGGAACAGATAAAATCCTACGAAGAATGCTACGGCCCCCACCACAAGAGCTCCTCCCCTTAATGTATTTCCCGTCTTTGCTATAGCCATTGCCAGTCCCCATATCATAAGGACAAGGCCCACTATCATACATCCGAATGATGCTGCTTTTCTTCCCACGGAGAATTCGCCCATAAGATTTCTCTCCTTTCCATAAAACCTTTGGTAAAAAAATGGGGGCCTTCTGAGCCCCCACTTTTTAGTTGATCTAACTCTTAGTTATTGTAGTAAGACTGGATAACCTGTGCCATTGTTGAAGCGAATCCGTCTGCATCAAGCTTGCCCTGAGCGTAGTCAGCGAATACCTGACAGGTTACGTTCTGAAGTCCATCCTTCTTAAGCATTGTATGCCATCCTGAGTACTTGCCTGCATCGATGTAGCTCTTCATGCTCTTGTAGAAAGGATTAACTGCCTCGTACTTGCAATCATCAAAAGGAGAAACAAGACCTGCATCATTAACAAGTATGTTCTGAGCTGAATCGCCTGCACACCAGTTGAAGAATTCCTTAGCGCCGTCTACATCACCCTCGCTGTATGCAACCCAGTAGCTGGGGGGACCTGCGATGATAGTGTCGATACCGTCTTCGAAAGCATAAGGAGCGAAGCCGCACTCAAAGCTTACATCATCAGGAGAGGTTACACACCAGTTACCCTGTGTAATGAAGGCATACTTGCCATCCTTGAAGCCTGCAACCTGCTCATCATATGTACCGTCTACAAGAAGATCGGGATCTGAGTACTGGTTCATCATACCAACGAACTCTGCGAAAGCCTTCATTCTCTTCTCATCTACCTTACCGCCGTCGTTAAGAAGATCGATATAGGTTGTATCATCAGCCTTAAGGCCTGCATCAAGGTACTGTCCGAATACGTGTGTACCTGAGCTCCATCCAAGGTTTGCGGGCTCTGCGCACCATCCGAGAACTGCTGTGATACCGAGCTCATCCTTCTTCTCATCCAGAGTCTTGAATGCATCTGCATAAGCTGCAGGGCTTGTAAGTGATGCGGGATCAACGCCTGCTGCCTTAAGAACATCTGCATTGTATCCAAGTGCTGTAGCCTCTACCGTGTAAGGGAAGCCGATGGTTCCCATTGAAGCGTTAACAAGCTCGAAGCCTGTCTTATCTGTCCATTCCTCACCTGCAAGGTCAGCCAGCATTCCGTCCCAGGTATCTGCCTGGTTTGCTTCTATTACGAAGATATCCGGCATATTGTCTGCCTGGTACATCTTCTTGAGCTCATCTGATGCGTTTGTGTCGCCGCCGATGGTCTCAACTATAAGTGTGTTGCCTGTCTCTTCATTGTAAAGTTTTGCAAGATCCTGAAGCTGCTGATCGATCTCAGGCTTACCGTTGAGAAGTCTTACTCCTTCTCCTGATGCAGCCGGTGCAGCACTGTCTGCTTCCTCTGCCGGTGCTTCCTCATCTGTTGTAGCCTCTGCTTCGCTTCCTGCGTCAGCTGCCGGTGCTGTTGCTGTTGCTGCGCCGCCGCAAGCGCTGAGGCTTGCTACCATTGCTCCTGCCAAAAGGACTGATAATAACTTTCTTTTCATTTCTTTCCTCCGTAAAATCACTTTCAATTGTTTGTTGTTGCTCTTTTACTTCTTTCTGCGTTTCTTTCTCTTTTTCTTCCTGCCCTTTTTTTTCTACCTTTCTCCTTTTTTGTGCAATTTGCACTATCGGAGTAATCTGTCAGCATAACTTATGCGCATAAGTTGTCGTGAGAACAATATAGCACCTTATGCGCATAAGGTCAACCCCCATTTTTAAAATTTTTTTTTATTTTTTCCGGATGGCCGGATCGGATCGGGGTTTTTTCAGTGGTTCTTATACCCATAGAAGCTTGTTTTTCTGGGAGTTGTAACTGTGTCTCGTATCACAAGACGTGTAGGGAGCGTGATCTGGTGTTCCGTCTTTTCTCCCTTTAACTGTTTAAGAAGTGTCTGCGCCGCAACCACGCCCTTCTGCTTTACATCCTGATGAACGGTTGTAAGAGCGGGCCTGTACAGGCTGCCCAGCATATTGTCGTCGAAACCGGCTATCGAGATGCCTTCGGGTATCCTTATTCCTCTGTCCGAAAGGGCTGACATAAGTGTTACGGCATACAGATCCGAAACACACATGACCGCGGTATAATCCATTGATCTTAGGCACATCTCTTCGAGGCTCTCCTCTATTTCTTCACTTCTCGGACGGATCTTAAGAAAGTCTTCTTCCTTATATTCTATACCCGCCTCCTCGAGAGCCTTCCTGTATCCGCAGAATCTTGCATAGTCTACGCCGTTGGTATTGTCCGACATAAAGGCGATCCTATTGTGTCCGCAGGAAATGATGTATTTCACCATTTCGTAGGTACCCTTCTCATCATCCAGCCCTACATTCGTGAAATGCTTGAGTCCTTCTATACTATAGGTATCAATGCAGACGATGGGCTTCTTATACCTTGCGCTGACACGGATCCCGTCATCCCCTATCATACCGAACAGTATGAGTCCGTCTACATTCCAGGTGGATACATAACGCATTATCTTCTCCGTATCCCTCGATATATAAAGCATCATAAAATAACCGGCATTCCTGATGGTTTCCTCGATTCCGCCGATAAGCTCGGCAACAAAGGGATCCATTATCAGATTCTCGTATTTATCGGCTCTGGCCTTCAGTGCAACACCTATTATCTTGGACTCATTCTGTGCAAGATTCCTTGCATTTATATTGGGAACATAGTCAACCTTCTCAAGGAATTCCCGTACTATCGCCCTCTTCGCCTCGGATACCTCCCCGTCCTTGCCGTGGATAACGTTGGAAACAGTGGTAGTGGACATATTCAGCTGTGCTGCTATCTCTTTTATTGTGATCATTCAAAAAACCTCTTTACAAACGCAGAAAGATATTGTATTTTGGTTTTATGTTATCACTTATGCGCATAAGGTGTCAAGGGCGAGGTTCGATTTGTGTACAAATTTCGGAATGAACCTCCCGACAGGTCACAGGATGTATCCAAATGGTATTAAAAGATATACAAAACAGAGGAAATATAAATGAATATCAAAGAATTATCCGACAGCATGCCTATCCCGGCCAATATCCCGCGGGGTGATATGCCGGGAGACAAGGTTAATATAGCAGAAGGACAGATCAAGAACGCAAGAGGCCTGTTCCCTCATTTATACGATATGATCGTAAATGCGGCAAAATCCAATCCCTTCGGCCGCGTCGTAGTGTCCGTGTATGGCGGATCGGGCTCCGGCAAAAGCGGAATGGCTGCCATACTTACCTATATGCTCTCTCAGGCGGGAATACAGGGACGTATGATCTCAGGCGACAACTATCCTAAAAGAATCCCTTCCGATAATGATAATGAACGGCTTCATATATACAGGATCGGCGGCATAAAGGCGTTGAGAGACACAGGAAGCCTAAACAGCAGTATCTCCGATGAGCTCAGCCTGCTGATGAAAGACAATGCGGATGCCGACGAAGCCAATCTCAGCAAATACAAATGGCTGACTGACTATATCGCCGGAGGTGCAAGGGCGCTCGGCTCCTATCTGGGCTCGCCCGCTGAAATAGATTACGATGATATAAACAGCATACTGGCAGCCTTCAAGGATGGTTCAGACAGTATCTGGCTTAAACGAATGGGCAGAGACGAGGCCACCATAAGATATGAAGAAACGGATGTCAGAAGCACGAAGGTACTGATCCTTGAGTGGACGCACGGGAACAACTCTAATCTTAAGCATGTGGATATACCCATCCTTCTTAACAGCACCCCCGAGGAGACGCTTGAATACAGGCTTTCCCGCGGAAGGGACGGCCATGCGGACAGTCCCTTTACAATGCTCACGCTTAGGCTCGAGCAGGAGCTGCTGGATTCACAGACTGACAGGGCTGCCATCATAATGTCAAGGAACGGCAGGCTCCTGTCACTTGAAGAAGCCCTGAAGGGTCACTCTCATAAGGTATCCTGAAGCAGATAAAACACTTAAAAACCCTAGGAGGATCAGTATGAAAAAAAAAGATAATGTATCTTGCAATATAGGTCCCATGTTAAATGCATATCCCGACAGCATGGGCGGGAAGCTCGGGGATACGGTAGCAGTCCTCAGTAAGGATGCACTTAAGGATGTATTCCAATCCTTCTACATACTTCCGAGCATATACAACACCGACCTTGACAGAGGGTTTTCGGTTATAGACTACAGTCTCAACAGGGAGCTCGCATCTGCAGGCGACCTCCATGCACTGGATGAACTCAATATAGACCTGAAGCTTGATTTTATCTTAAATCATGCATCGGTCCTCTCACCTCAGTTCCGTGATCTCGTAAAGAACGGAGAAAAATCCAAATACGCCGACTTCTTCATCAACTGGAATAAGTTCTGGGAAGGATACGGTGAAATGACTGAGGAAGGCTATATCAGACCGGATGATAAATATATAAAGGATATGTTTTTCAGGAAGCCGGGGCTTCCCATCCTTATGGTAAGGATGCCGGACGGCAGGGATGTTCCCTATTGGAACACCTTCTATCAGGAGGTAAAATACAAGGCTCCCGATACCGTGGAGCTCATGGACATAACTGATATACAGTATCTTGAAGCGGAGCGTCTGTCCGAGCGTATAAAGGAGGCACTCGGCAACGGCGTAAAGCCGGGCGATATTGATTTTACGGGATATGAAGGATACAGGGAGACGGTTGTCGGATACCTCGAGTCACACAGGCAGTATCTCGGACAGATGGATCTTAACATCCATTCAGACCTCGTGTGGGAGCACTACAGAAATACGCTTAAGCAGTTAAGCGAATACGGTGCCAGGATTGTCCGTCTCGATGCTTTCGCATATGCACCCAAGGCTCCGGGCAAGAAGAACTTCCTTAATGAGCCCGAGACCTGGGATGTGCTCGAGAAGGTCAGAAAGATCGCTTCGGGCTACGGGCTGAGTCTTCTGCCGGAGATTCACGCGGCATATAATGAAGGTATCTACGAAACAGTTGCCGGCAAGGGATATATGACCTATGATTTCTTCCTGCCGGGTCTGCTTATTTACGCGATCGAGAAGCATTCTCCGGACGCCCTCTCCGAATGGGCGAACGAGATCATATCAAAGGATATGCGTGTCGTAAATATGCTCGGCTGTCACGACGGGATACCGCTGCTTGATCTTAAGGGCATACTCGGGGAAGAGGATATCAGAGGTCTTATCGATCTTATAGTATCGCGCGGAGGCTATGTTAAGGATCTGCACGGCAAGAAAAATATGTATTATCAGGTCAATGCCACCTATTACAGCGCCCTTGGCGAAGATGACAGGAAGATGCTGTTTGCCAGGGCGATCCAGATGTTTATGCCGGGCAAGCCTCAGGTATGGTATCTTGATCTCTTTGCAGGCCGCAACGACCACGACGCCGTTGCAAGAGCAGGTGCAGGTGGACACAAGGAAATAAACAGGACCAATCTTTCACTTGACCGGATCGATGAAGCCCTTGAAAAGGAAGTGGTAAAGAAACAGATCGAGTTGATCAGACTCAGAAATACACATCCTGCCTTTTCGTGGGACAGCAAGGTAAGTGTTACTGCCGAAGGAAGCCGTATGTGCTTCCGCTGGGAGAATGACGAGCATTCAATAACCCTTAAAGCCGACTTCAGCGACTATTCATATATAATAGAATAATTGCTCTGATCCTTCTGTATGATGTTTCCCAAATACTTGAACTAATCGTAAGATATACAAATCCCCGGTGTCTTTCACCGGGGATTCCGTTTATTATCCTTTGTACTGATCTACTTATCAGATCTTATTTCGTCTTCCAGATATCTCTGTCATATTCCGCAATGGTTCTGTCTGATGAGAAGAATCCTGCCTTTGCTATATTAACAAGCATCTTCTCTCTCCAGCTCTCCTGATCCTCGTAATCAGCGAAGGCCTGATCCTTAACCTTAATGTAGTCCTCGAGATCGAGCAGAGCCATAAACCAGTCCTTGCCGACGATCTCGTTATACAGTCTCTCAAGATTCTCCCTGTCGCCCACCTTAAGAGCTTCCTTGCTTATGATGAAATCAACAGCCTCCCTGATGACCATGCTCTTCTCATAGTAATCCTTAGCTACATAATCAGCCTTGGCGTAATGCTCTATAACGGTATCCGAATCCTCGCCGAATACATAGATATTGTCCTTGCCCACAAGATCGCAGATCTCCACGTTGGCGCCGTCCATTGTACCCAGGGTTACTGCACCGTTGAGCATGAACTTCATATTTCCCGTACCCGAAGCTTCCTTGCTGGCGAGTGATATCTGTTCTGAAATATCGCAGGCGGGAATGAGCTTCTCCGCATAGCTTACATTGTAATTCTCAACCATAACCAGCTTGATATAAGGCGCTGCCTCGGGATCGTTATTGATGATCTCCTGAAGCACGAGAAGAAGATGGATGATATCCCTTGCTATCACATAAGCGGGAGCAGCCTTGGCTCCGAAGATGAAGGTCATGGGACGAACGGGCTTCTTTCCTGCCTTGATCTCAAGATACTTGTGGATTATGTAGAGCGCGTTCATCTGCTGGCGCTTGTACTCATGCAGACGCTTGATCTGTATATCGAATACGGAATCCGTATTGAGCTCAATGCCCTCCTTATCCTTTATGTATGCGGCAAGCTCCTTCTTCTTATCCTTCTTGATGGAGGCGATCCTGTCAAGAACCTCCTTCTCTCCCTTATGCTTAAGAAGCTTCTGAAGCTCATCCGCATCCTTCTTCCATCCTTCTCCTATAAGCTCCGTGATGTAATCCGACAGCTCACGGTTACAGGACATAAGCCAGCGTCTGAAGGTAATACCGTTGGTCTTGTTGTTGAACTTCTCCGGATAGATATCATAGAAGTGCTTAAGCTCCGAATTCTTAAGTATCTCCGTATGCAGGGCCGCAACACCGTTGATCGAATATCCGAAATGGATGTCAATGTGTGCCATATGCACCCTGTCATCATCATCTATGATCCATACCTTCTCATCGCGGTACCTGCGCACGATCAGCCTGTCGAGCTCCTTGATGATCGGAACGAGCTGCGGAACAACCTGCTCCAGGTAATCAAGCGGCCATTTCTCGAGAGCTTCCGCCAGTATCGTGTGGTTCGTATATGCACAGGTCTTGCTTACAACATCGATGGCCTCCTTCATCGTGAAGCCCTCCTTAACCGTAAGCAGCCTTATAAGCTCGGGGATCACCATCGTCGGATGGGTATCGTTTATCTGGATCGAAACATATTTATTAAGCTTGTGAAGATCAAGACCCTTCGACTTTACATCACCCAGTATCATCTGTGCGCCGTTGCTTACCATGAAGTACTGCTGATATATCCTTAAGAGATTGCCTGCCTTGTCCGAATCATCAGGATAGAGGAAGAGGGTAAGATTCTTCTCAATAGCCTCCTTGTCAAAATC
This sequence comes from uncultured Lachnospiraceae bacterium, assembly GCA_946623875.1. GTDB lineage: Bacteria > Bacillota > Clostridia > Lachnospirales > Lachnospiraceae > UBA2868. Next base: position 12,819 of record CAMORO010000062.1, read on the forward strand.
AATCCCTTCCCTGACCAGGGACTCATCCACCGATTCTATATCAAACAGATGAAGCTTGTTGAGGCCGTTATCATAGCCTATGACATCTATATCGTAGAGCCTGCTCTTCACCTTTCTGTCACCGAATGCAACCTCGTATGAGATTCCCGTATCATTAAGCCAGGACTGCTTCTCTATCCAGTCATTCTTCTCGGCATTCTGCTTATGATCCTTAAATACCTGCTTAAACAGTCCAAAGTGGTAATTAAGACCTATTCCGTCTCCGGGAATTCCCAGAGTTGCCATTGAATCAAGGAAGCAGGCTGCCAGTCTTCCCAGACCTCCGTTGCCGAGTGACGGCTCCGGTTCAGCCTCTTCAACCGCTGCGAGTGACTTGCCGTTCTTCTTAAGGATCTCATCTATCTCATCGTAGAGCTTAAGGTTAATAAGGTTGTTGGATAAGAGCTTTCCTATAAGGAACTCGGCAGATATGTAATATACCTTCTTCGGTCCGCTTATTATCTTCTTCTGGCCCATCTCCCTCTTGGTGAATTCAAGCAGAACGATGTACAGCTCCTCATCCGTACATATCTGTATCTGCTTTCCAAAGATCTCCATTGAGATCCTGTTAAGTTTTGCTTCCATTTGCGTAATCCTCCTGAATAAACTGTGTCCGGTCCTCCGGCCCCTTATCTGTTTTCTCTGCTTCGTGCCGGTGTGTTTTCCACCCGACATCTTTAGGATACTTTCGGAAAACGTTTTCCGCAACCCCTAAAATATAAAAATTTCATTTTGTAAAAGTTGCACTATCACTCCTGTCTGTTTTTATGGGATTCTTACAAAAAAAGTGTGGGACCTGTCCTTTCAGACGGTAAGTACGTTATACAATAACATCCTTATAATAAAGCTTCACAAGCTCATGCTTCGTATAGACGTTTCTTCCTTCATTTCCCTCATACAGAAGCTTAAGCTCAGCGACTGCCGTAGATGCTATATTATAGAAGTCCTGCCTTACGGTATTCATCTGTTTTCCGACATAACCCATAAGGGTAATGCCGTCAAAGCCGCACACCGGGCGGAATATGTCCATCTCGATAAGGGCATTCATGGCGCCTATCGCCATAAGATCCGAGGCACACACAACGGCATCCCTGTTCTTCGCATACCTGAACGCTATCTCTCTTGCCTTAAGCTCCGAGAATTCCCCGTTCCTTACAAGAAGCTTAAGCTTAAGCTCCTCAGCAAGGCGTTTCATTCCCCTGAGGCGTTCATCCGATACGTATCCGTTGCGCTTTCCCTCGATATACAGTACACTTCGGCTCTTATTCTCGAGCACTGTCTTCTTCGCAACGTCATACTGTGCCTGAGCATTATTTACCCATACGGTAGATGTGTTTTCATTCACAAGAGGCACGTCAACAAGCACGGTCTTGAATACCCTGCTGTCAATAAGCTGTTTTAAGTACTTATCGTCCTTGGTCATTCCGCAGATGATAAGTCCCGATATACCCTGCGACTGCAGGTATCTTGTTATCTCCTCGGGAGTCATATGATTAATCATCGAAAGGAAGATTGTGATTATCTCTATATCCGCCTCCCTTGCAGCGCTGAGGGCACCATGGATATACTGAAGTGTTATTTCGTCTATGACCTGTGTTCCCGTGTTAAGGTTAATAAGAAGCGCCGCCCTTGCCGTCTGCTTGGATGACAGGGCAGCTGCTATGGTATTCGGTATATAATTAAGCTCGTGAATGGCGTCCCGGACCCTGCGCTTGGTATCCTCACTGACATACGGATAGTTATTAAGAACCTTGGATACTGTTGAAATAGCAACCCCGGCACGCTCTGCCACATCTCTTATGGAAATCATTCAGACCACTCCGTCATTGTATCAAAAAGCTTCTCCATATACAACAAAATCAACACCGGACAGATCCTTTCTTATATCGCTTTTCAATTGCTTCCACAGTTTCTTTTGAAGCTATATCACCGCCATGCAGGATGATATCACAGTCTTTAATCTTCTCAGTAACCTCATCCCTTAAAAGAGAATGGCTCTTCTGGCACTGATATCTCTGGTTCCGTTAACAGAAGGATTTACAATTGTCTTCAAGCCAGCAGCTCAGCGCACCGATCAGGTTTGCGTCATTGTTGAATGCACAGGTGACCACTTCCGCATGAGGAATAGAATACGGACACTTTTCATATATTTCATTCAGGTGTTTGCGGAGCGTCTCCATAAAGACCGGCTCTTCACTGATCCCGCCGCCGATCGCGAACCGCTCCGGATCAAGGATCGTCTGAATATTAAAGATATGAAGTGCGATCTCATGGCAGTAGCGGTTGAGGATTTCCACAGCCTGCGGGTCGCCTGCGTTAATGGCGCTAAAGACAGTACGACCGTGCACTTTATCAGGATCAAGATGTTTTTCTTCCGCATACATCCTGCGTAGCATCGGCATGCCGCATCTTATGCCGAAAACCTCTTCTCTGTATGGCCAGCCGTCACGGGATGAGGTAATGTAGCTGACTTCACCTGCCGAGAAATGTTTTCCTCTGACCAGCCGGCGGTTGCAAATGTATCCGCCGCCGATCATGGTTCCAAAAATCAGCACAAATCCGTCATTCACATCCTTCAGAGCACCAAATGAAGCCTCTGCCATTGCTGCGCATTTCGCATCATTTTCCATCACCGTCGGGACCGGACATTTCTCATGGAGAGCATCCCTGAGAAAGAAATCATTGTTGTATGTCAGAGCGCCGCCTATACGGCAATAGCCGTTCTTTCTGTCGATTATCCCCGGCATAGAGATCGCAATGCCATTGATCTCATCATATTTCCCGTATACATCCACCAGAGTATCGATCAGTTCTGCACGTGAAGACTGAGGTGTCTCTACTCTGTCCTTGAAAAGAAACTCGCTTTTTTCGTTCATCAATGCATATTTTATATATGTTCCGCCAATGTCAAATGTCAGAATGTTCATGATCATCTCCTCGCAGCTTCCGGGAAAACCAATTTCAAACATTCTCATCATACCACAATACTGTCATATATGATATATGATAACATTTTTTACCATTAAATTAATAAAAGTATTAATAAAATTAAAAAATTTAAAAGTACCACAGCCTGTCTTAACAAGCAGCAAACGTTTCGGCTGAAACACCGGTTAAACTTTTTTATGTCAGATGATTCCCTCTGATTTCGCTGCCTGTCTGATCGAGTCCACCGATCTCAGAAAAGCAGTTCGTTCTTCCTCCGTCATCATGACTTCATGAATGTCTTCAATTCCGTTTCTGCCGATGATAGAAAGGACAGAAGCCGCAACGCCCCGAACCCCGTATTCACCCTGCAGAACAGAAGAAACCGGCAGGATTTCCCTGCTATCGGCAGCAATGCCGGCAACGAGTCGACACACCGTAGCCGAAATACCTGTGCTGGTATATCCCTTCCCGTTAAAAATGCGGAAGGGTACTTTTTTGAAAATGTTCTCGAGGGCCTTCACATTCAGGATTGCATCTGTATCTGTAACACTCTTCAAATAATCATCCATCGACATTCCCATAATTCTGAAGTGACTCAGCAGGGATACAGCGCTGGCGCCATGTTCCCCTACTACAGGTATGTAGATCTGCCGATCCGAAACCTCCAGTAATTCAGCCACGGTCCGAACCAGTCTGGCGGTATCGAGGAGGGTGCCGCTGCCTATAACTTTGCGGGCGGCGCGGCCGGTTACCTGCTGTATTTTCATGGTGACAACATCGAGCGGATTTGTAACACATAAGATGATGGCATCCTGGTTATAACGGTTTATTTCTGTAAAGACTTCCTCTGCGATGTTACAATTACTATGGAGAATCTCCATCCGGTCCGTCTGAATTTTTGATGATCCTGCCGTATAGATGATGATATCCGCTCCTTTCGTATTCTCATATCCACCAAAACTCAGTTTTGCTCCATATTCCTCCCACAGGACAGCAGCATCTTTTGCATCCGCTACCTCAGCCTTCGCCTTATTCTCATTTCGGTCGATCAGAGTGATTTCCCTAATCATATTGACATGCTGCAAATCATGAAAAACGGCTTTTCCTACATTTCCCGCACCGATGATTGCTACTTTCATAGTGACTCCTTCCTTTACTTCTATATGTATCAAGCTGTTTCTTTACGATGGATCCAAACCCTGGTATACTTCTAAAATCATAAGTAATAACTTCATATCTGCGCTTCTACCGCACGGTATTGGCAATCTCAAAAGCGTTGCACCCGGATATCTTGAACATTTAATCCTCCAACAAAAAATGTGCCAGAACTACCCATGTTGCTATGGAGAAGAAATTACCATACTTATCTCTTCCACTCCTGAATATTTCTGCAGCTTCTTTCCTGCCTACAAGTTCATAACCGTTAAACAGTTCAGAGCCCTCTGCACCATCCTGTGAGAACTCCGATACATCATCAATACTG
>CAMORO010000063.1 GCA_946623875.1 uncultured Lachnospiraceae bacterium
TTGTTGTGTGGATCTTGATGAATGTGCAAAGATTGAAAACAACTATGACGCCGTGATCCTTCGCTTTTTTGAAGGAGACGTCCCCATGATGACATGCTCCGGAGATACCGTCTCCGGAACGAAGAAACGTGAAAGCCGCTCCGAGGCATTTATTGCCAGTCCCTTTAAATACACCTTTGTTCCCATCCCACTATCGGACGAAGGCACCAGCTTCCTTGATATGTCAAATCTTCAGTTCTCTGTCAACAAGGACAGTCAGAACCTGGACCTGGCCAACGAATTCATGCGTTTCCTTGTCACTCCCCGGGAGCTGAACGAAATGGCACAGAACAAGGGACTCATGTCACCGACAAAGGATCTGTCTTTTAACAGCATGTATGCGGCATTCGGGGCTGTTCCTGAATCCAGGATCCTGTCTCCGGAAGTTATAGGTCTTACGGATGATGCTCTTTTACAGGTAAGACAGGCAGTTTACCATGTCGGAACCGGCAAGATGACTATAGATGAGGCGGTCGCTGCCTATGGAACGTATGAATGAAACATGGGGGCTGTTCCCCTGTTCACATTTCGATCACGGTATATGTGTTGCGCTTCTTTTTTGATTCATAGAGTGCCTTATCGGCAGTCCCGATAAGATTGTTCACAAGTTCCGTTCCGAAAGCGCCACCAAAGCTCATGGTTATCCGGACTTCCGGGTTATCCTCGATAGTGATCCCCTTCACTGCCGACCTAAGGTATGACAGTTTGTTCTCCAGGTCTTCCCTGGTGATGTCGAAGAATACCATCATGAACTCATCGCCGCCGTAGCGGATGACCACGTCATCCTTCCGGACAGACTGTTCCAGGATCGCTGCGACCCTTGTGATCACTTCGTCGCCGCACTGATGGCCGGCCGTGTCATTGATCTCCTTAAAGAGGTCGACATCAGCCATGACCACTGCCTTGCATGGTTGATAGACAAGCTTCTCATCCAGGAACCTTCTGTTACGGATCTTGGAAAGAGAATCCATATATACTTCCGTCTCGAACTCGGATATCTTCTTCTGCTGGGCCAGGTTCTGCAGCTTGGCCTCGGTGGTATCCATACAACCGTATACTATATGCGAGATGCTTCCGTCTTCATTCCTGTCACCGATTAAGAATATACCTTCGAACCAGTGGTGTGCACTCTCACTGTAGAACTCCATGGTCGCCGTTCCATGTTCCTCAATGGCAGCAAGGATCTTATCCCTGTCCAGCCATTCATACAGGTCGGCGCGGAAGCTCTCTGCCACCGATGCGGAAACATTATTCTTAAGGAACTTAAATGCGTCAGGATCCTTCTCAACCATCTCCACATATTTATTGGTACTGATCATGCGGTAACTCATATCACTGACGTCAATAAACATGGAGAAATTGAATACCTTACCGATAGCCTCGATTATCTTAAGGTACTCCTCCAGTTCATGCTGTGCAGTGATATCGCGATAGCAGCCCATATATATCTCAAGGGAGCCGTCATCGGAACGCCTGATAAATCTTCCCGCTCCTGTAACCCAGATGATACTGCCGTCCTTCTTCTGCATACGGTAGGTGGCATGAGTGATATCCGGCAGTTCACGGTGAATACGTACCGAATCCCAGAACAGCTTAACGATCGCATCCCGTTCTTCGGGTACAAGGGTCTTCACCCAGCTGTCAAACTCATTCGGCAGATCTTCCAGGCCATCGTATCCAAGCATCTGCCTGGTTTCCTCGTTGAATTCGAAGCTTAGCATGTTCTCGTCGCGGTCAAAAGTGCAGAAGTACATACCTGCTCTCATTCCCTTTGCAAACATATCCTCTCTGAACTTCGCAATTCGGTATTTGCTGTTCGCCTCATCGATCCTGCGGTTACACTCGAGTATGAGTTCGCGCTGCTCCTGCGGATATGCAGATACATCAAACAAAGGTACAAGATCATCTACTGCAGCACTGGCTTCCGTGGCGAACTTGCCAGCACCCTTTTCCATACTGTCGAGTATCTCATTTGTATCCATTATGGCTCCTTTTATCAGTTGTCACTGAAAATCACATTTGTATCATATATCTAAGTTACATCATAATCCTGCAAAAATCAAACAAAGCGGGCTGCAAGATCATTTATCACTTCGCCTGCTGCTATAAGACCGGCTACGGAGGGGACAAATGCCGTTGATCCCGGAATATCCCTGCGCTGTGTGCATTTTCTCTCTGCTCCCGGAGGACAGATGCAGTTCTCCCTGCAGCTTATCGACATATCCTCCAAGGGCCTCTTCGGTTCTTCTTTTGAATATACGACCTTAAGGGAATCAATCCCCCTCTTTCTGCATTCCCGCCTCATCACCTTGGCAAGGGGACAAATGGACGTCTTATATATATCGGCAACTTCGAACATGGACGGATCGACTTTGTTACCCGCTCCCATGGACGATATGACCGGCACCCCGGCTTCCTTTGCTTTTTCTATGATCGCAAGCTTTCCGGTTACCGTGTCGATCGCATCCACAACATAGTCATAATCGTGAAAGTCAAACTGATCCTGTGTCTGTGGCAGAAAGAAGGTCCTGTAGACTCTGACCTTACAATCCGGGTTTATATCATGTACCCTTTCCTCTGCCACTTCAACTTTATATCTGCCTACTGTTTTTCTTGTGGCGATTATCTGGCGGTTGATATTTGTAAGACATACCTTGTCATCATCTATAAGATCAAGGGCTCCTATCCCGCTTCTTGCAAGAGCCTCAACCACGTAGCCTCCCACTCCCCCGATCCCGAAAACGGCAACACGGGAAGACGCAAGCCTTCCCATCGCTTCCTCTCCATATATAAGTTGTGTCCTTGAAAACTGATTCAGCATAAGCACTCTGCCTCCTATTTGATCAGCTTAATCATTATAATATGAGGCTTAATATTTTGGCACCTGTTCACCAAAGTATAAAGTATAAGGTTCATCTTCAATTTCATACAGGGGGATAAACTGTATATTCCCGGACTGATGCCTGGTCCTGTAATTATCCTGGAGCCAGACAAACACATCATAAACATGTTCCGTATTCCTATACATGAACTCTTCAGGTTTGTCAAAATCACCCTCCAGTGTATCAACATCCTCCGTAAGACCTGCCAAAACGACCGGTCCTTCCACAAATGCTGCCATATCCTTCATATCAGGCAGCCTTTCTGCTCTCAACGCACTTGGCAGATACACATCTATCTCATCTCCCGCTTTCATATCATCGATAAATATATATCCTCCTTCGGACCTTGGTTCACCTGAAGGTATTTCTTTACCGTTTACAGTGATCACAGCTTCTCCCGATATCCATCCCGGGATCCTTAGAGATAATGTAAATCCATCTCCCTTGGCTATCGCAAAGTGCATCTTCCACCTGGATTTTTCAGTGGCTGCATGTTCTTCAAACAGTGACTGTACCTTAAGTCCGCCAAGCAGAAGAGACTGAATGACCTTTATTTCCATATTACCCAGCCTGCCTGTCAGTTCAGACGGAATATACTGGTCTACATATAAAATGTGTTCTTCATCATCAGCCGAATATATCATCTTGGGATACATCGCTGCCGACTGTATCATTGTTCCCTGGCAGCACCAGAAATCGTTCCTTTTTGACGCCCATTTCTTTTTTGATCCCGTTGTCATGGGAAGGAAATACGTCGGCATACCTGTTTCCTTTGACTGCTGGGCAAGAAACCCGTTATATATGCACTTTTCAATATAATCGGAATACTCACTGCTTCCTGTCCATGACAGCAGGTATTGTGCTACCCTGACCATGTTGTACACGGTACAGAATTCCTGCCCGCGGTCTCCCCTGTACTCACCAAGTTTTTGCATCGGTATCCAGAACTCACCTGCGTTGGCACCGGTCGTTGCATACATACCCCTTTTGGTGACTGCCTGTTCCCAGAAGCGTTCAACTATCTTTCTGTAGTCTTCGTCTCCGGTCATTTCATACATTTTTGCGGCACCCTGAATAATGGGAATACTTGCATTTGCATGTTCATCAGTCAGTGCATCCTTGCCTTCTCTTATACGTTTGAATATCCCCTGATCCTTATATGTGTCTGCAAGGATCCTGTATCTTTCATCTCCCGTTACAGCATATGCATCCGCCCAGACTTCAAGCATGCCTGCCTGCTCACCGTCGAATATAGCCTGCGGGCTTCTCTTCTTCATATCATCTGTCCAGTCGATAAACCAGTCCGCCATTCCGGACAGAATGACGAGGGCTTCTTTATTTCCTGTATATTTATATGTATCAAGAAGTCCCATGATGAGCTTATGGATTGTATATTGAGGCGACCATATATAGTCCCCTGTCGTCATTATCTCAAAATACTTCTCCGGTATTGGACCTGCCCATTTCCCACCGTTTTTAAGCTGACATCTTCGCAATTCGCTTACTATGTGCCGAAGCTTTTCATCCAATATCCCATCTTTCTTATTTGCGATCACCGCAGCTGCAGCTGACATGTAATGTCCCAGGAAATGTCCTCTCAGCTGACATGTGGGTGCTTCCCATCCCCAATGGAGATTGACTTTGCCGGGGTCACTGATCGTCGTAAGTCCCGGGATTATGATGCCTGCTTCTAAATAGTAATTCTGCAAAAGGCAGGTATCATCCAGTTCACGAAGATACGATCTGTTAATCTCCATCCTGTTATAAAAAAGTCCTTCTTTAATTCTTACTTCGTCATAATCAAATGTTCTTAGCTTATTATTCATATCATTTTCCATTTTGAAGCGATGGGACAGTCCCTCGTTTCATGATATATCAGCTACTCTGCATCCCGCTACGTTTATCAGGTCATCAGGCGAAAGTTCGATCTGCATCCCGACTTTTCCCGCACTGACAAATATCTTTTCATGATCCGGTGCCGTCTTATGTATAAATGTCTTAAACTGTTTTTTCATCCCTATGGGAGAGCATCCGCCATGTACATATCCTGTTAACGGCAGCAGCTCTTTCTGTTTTATCATGGCAACGGCTTTCTCTCCGGCTTCCTTTGCTGCTTTTTTAAGATCAAGCTCTTCCTTTACCGGAACCACAAAAACGTAATACATCCCTGATTTTCCCTGAGTCACCAGTGTTTTGAACACTTTTTCCGGTTCTTCCCCAAGTATATTTGCTATATCTTCACCACTTAAAGCCGGATCCGGTTCATATGCATGGCTCTCGTACGAAATCTTCTTTCCGTCAAGAACCCTCATTACATTTGTTTTTTCTTCTTTTTTCATATCTTCACTATCCTTGTCCTTATTTCAGCTTATATCCGACTTTGAATACGATCAGAACAATGCCCACAGACCTGTTTGTTCATGATTCTACACCCTCTTTTCTACATATGACCCTGTTTAAAATGTTATATTGCCTTCATCTGTTTGATAAAATCAAGCAATTCTTCCTGCTTATATATATGGGGAAAATCCTCCAGTATTTCGCATGGCACATGAGGTTCGTAAGCCATATCGTGAAATACCAGTGTCTGGACCGCCTTCATACCTATCTCAGAAGCTGCATATAGCTCGTTCGATCCTCCATCTCCCACATAAATGCATTCCTTCGGATCTACTTTAAGTATTTTCAGCGTTCTTTCAAATATTTCTCTGTCAGGCTTGCTTACACCCTGCTCAAAAGAAAGCATGGCTGCGTCAAAATACTCATATAACGGGCTGTTTCTGATGAACTCTCTTTCATCTGAATAACAATTACTGATAAGTCCAAGCAGCATCCCCCTTCTTTTCAATTCATCAAGCAGATGAAGTGATCCTGCAGGTATTACAGAAAAGGTATCATTCAGAGACTCTCTACGCTTTTTTGCCAATAATTTAACGGCACTCTCATCATCATATCCGACTGAATGGAGCGCCATCTTTACCCCGTCTTCAATGGTATATTTCCCACAGCTTCTGCCGGTTTCTGTTTCATGCCATGCTTTTTTGAACTCCTTCACAGACAGGTTCAGATCTTGTGCCATATGTTCGCTGAAATAAGTTCTTCCTTCAAACAAAGAAACCAGCGTTTCAAACATATCAAAAATAACTGCTCTGATCATTTTGCAAACCTCGTCCTCTGCATCACAACCTGTTCTTTAAGGATTTCTTATTTTCCCCACCAGTTCCAGATCTGCCGGCAGCCACTTAACAGAATCCAGTTCATTTTTTCCAAGCCATCTTGCTGCTTCTGCTTCCTTCAAAACAAGCTGGCCGCCTGTTACTTCTGCCCAAAAGCAATCCATGGAAAGATGGAATTCCGGATAATCATATTCAATGGTATGTATAAGTTCACCAACTTTTATATCTGCTGTAAGTTCTTCCTTAATTTCTCTGACAAGAGCCTGCTGTGGCGTTTCTCCCTTTTCTATTTTTCCACCGGGGAATTCCCACCAGCCTTTATATTCTCCGTAACCTCTTGCAGTTGCAAAAATCTTATCATCATCTCGAATTACTGCTGCTACAACGCGGATATATTTAAGGATACTTCCATCCTTTGTAAAGCATACTTTTTTACCTTCTGAAATCTTCTGTTTTGCAAGAGTCGCTTCCGTAACTTCAACATATTTTTCTTCCGGATCCGGTGCATCTTTTATAAGCTTTAAAAGAGCCATCGGCTCCTTTCTTCTGGTTTCTTCACAACCATAGTCTGCCTCTGTTATGCCTTCAACTGTATATACCTGCATTGCTCATATTACTCCATTTATGCACTTGTTATATATTTATCCGGTGCTTAATTCTGGTTTTATTTTCTCTTCAATCAGCTATCCGCTACCCACGATAACACCGCTCAGCCTACGCAATGAAAAAAAGTGTCGCGGGTAATACAGCCATGTATGTCTGCACTCATCTCTGAACGGATAGCTGTAATAATTTTACCAATATTTGCTAATACAAACAATATCCCACAGGTTTCTCAATTCTCAGCACGTAAACATCAGATTCAAATGTAGCACTTCCATCATTCTTGGAATATGAAGAACTATGGTCATATACCATTCCAAGTTTCTGCATGACTTTGGCGCTGCCCACATTTTCCCTGGCACATTCGCCTTCAAAGGAACGTGCTCCATAGGCATTAACAGCATGGTCCATAAAAGCTTTCATTCCTTCTGTAGCATAGCCCTTCCCCCAATCATCAAACCGATTCACGTAAGATATGGTCCAGACATCCCTTTCGATAACGTGGTTTAATGCATATGTACCAACAGCATGTCCATCCTCCTTATCGATAACCAACATCAGGATATTGATCTTTGATGTGGGATCTTTCTTAGGGAGCCAGGCAAGCGGCTCTTCCGGAGACTTACATACGGAACTCATCAGGTATTTGTATACTCTTTCATCCATATCCCACGCGGCCATTACCAGATAATCGTCCGGCCTTAAACGTCTCATTATAAGTCTGTCGGTTTCTACTATTTCCTCACCGGGGTTATAAAGTTTCTCTTTGTTCATGTTTTACTTTTTCACTCTTATAAGATTCTTCCTTTGCATTTAATCCGGCAGGAATCAAGTGTACAGAACTATGTTTATTTTCTTGTGATTCAGACTTTTTTACCTACTAAATTGATCTCCCTTGTGTTTAGTAGGCTTTTTTTCCTTGCATTGACGACATTTTCATGTCATATGTGAGAAAATCTGCTTACAGCAGTATTCTATCAGGTTTCAGGTTTAATAACAACCGAGGGACCATCCCCTCGTTTCACAGACAATATGAACCGAGGAACCGTCCCCAGTTCCACCCCATTTTCCCCCAGTTTCATGAAAACAAGTTGACTCTTACTATCTAAAAAATTTATGGTATTATTGATTGGAAGGAGGTCTGATCATGGATTCCAAGAGAAGCTTCATTTTAAATATAGTAACCGCATTCATATGGCTCGTTGCCGGAATCGCGTCTGTAATCCTACAGGGGAACTATGCCGGGCCCTGCTTTATTGCCTGTATTGTATTCGCATATCTGGCTGTAAACTCATACAAAAAGTGGAAGGCTGAGAATAATGATCGAAGTTGAGATTAAGATACGGGTTGATCTGGATGAGGCTGAAAAGAGACTGAAAAATAATGGATTTTCGTTAGATACTCAGGTAAAAGAGACTGATATCTATTTTGATAATGACACCGGAGACATACGCGGTAATGATACTGCTCTTCGGATCCGCACTGTTGAACATTCAGATTCCGGCTCTTCCACGTCTTATATCACCTTTAAAGGGAACCGCTGTGATGATGTGTCAATGACCAGACCGGAATATGAAACATATGTTGGACACTCGACTGAAATGGTAAAGATACTTGAATCACTTGGTTATAAACCGGTCGAACCTGCAGTTGTCAAAGATAGGATCGTATACGTCAACGGCTCCATAACCGCCTGCATTGACAGAGTAGAAGGACTTGGCGGTTTTCTTGAGCTTGAGGTCATGACCAACAAAGACACTAAGGATGCCGCCCTTAACCGGTTATGGGCAATGCTTGAAGCGCTGGGTTACAATAGGAGTGATACAACCACAGTGTCATATCTTACTATGCTGCTGAGATCATAATGTACAGTAAACAATAATCCCCGGCTCATCCGGGGATTATTGTAGTGATCGTAGTCAGTTCAGTGGTTCTCCTACCTGGGCGGGAATCCGAGAGGTCCTGTCTCGTTTAAGCCCCTGTTTCCTCTATTAAGCGTCATAGGAGTGTCACACATTAATTCTTATAGGATTTCCAGCATATCCTGCGGATTATCGGCAGCCTTAACCTTATCCATTGCTTTAACTATATATCCATTTTCATCGATCAGATATGTGGTTCTGACAATACCCATTGATACCTTCCCATAATTCTTCTTTTCTTTCCATACATCATAGGCCTTGATGACATCAAGTTCCGTGTCTGACAACAGTGTAAAGGGAAGTCCGTATTTTTCTTCAAATTTCTTATGTGATGCCACGGAATCCTTACTTACCCCCAAGATTACCGCACCTTTTTCCTTAAACTGAGGATATCTGTCAGCAAATCCACACGCCTGCTTCGTACAGCCTGACGTATTATCCTTAGGGTAGAAATACAATATCACTTTCTTCCCGAGATAATCGGTCAGTGAATGCATTCCTCCGTTCTGATCCGGCAATGTAAAATCCGGTGCTTTTGTCCCCGTTTCAAGCATATGTTTTCCTCCTGTTATTCCACTATCTGCAAGTCTTAATAAGCCTGTCCGTTTCCATGTATGCTTCCTCATTCTCAGTCGTGTCCCTTAGTTCTCTTAACACGTCCTGAATCACTTCTTTAACAGCTTAAGTGCAGTGGGTGTGGCGGCAAGCCCTCCCTTTGCGGTTTCCTTAAGGGAACCCGGCAGCGCATCCCCGACCTCTCTCATGGCATCCAGGCACTCATCTGCCGGTATTTTGGAACTGATCCCGGCAAGCACCATATCCGCACAGGAAAATGCCAGCATAACTCCCGTGGCATTTCTTTTTATGCATGGGATCTCCACCAGTCCTCCGACAGGATCGCATACCAGTCCGAGCTGACTCGCTATTACGAGCGCACATGCATCAGCACATTGTCCGGGAGTTCCTCCCATAAGCTCTACCAAAGCAGCTGCCGCCATTGCCGAAGCACTTCCGCACTCCGCCTGGCATCCGCCCTCTGCTCCGGCTATGCTCGCCCTTGACGCGATCACCATTCCGAATGCTCCTGCCGTAAACAATGACATGATGGCATCCTTTTCTGGTACTCCCCTGTCCTCACACATGGAGATAAGGCATCCGGGGATTATCCCGCAGGAGCCGGCTGTGGGCGCTGCAACTATTCTGCCCATGGCGGCATTGCATCCGGATACGGATAATGCTCTTGACATGGCGCCGGCAAGAAATGAGCCGCAGAGTGACTTTCCCTTATCCGCATACTCCTTCATAAGGAAACCTTCCCCGCCTGTCAGCCCCGACATCGACTTTAAGTCCTTACTTCCCCCACTAATGACGGATTGTTTCATGACCTCGAAATCGATCTCCATCTTTTCCCAGAGTTCAAGCTCGCTCTTGTCCATAGCAGCGGCCTGATCCCTCAGCACAACCGTACTTATCTTCTCATTACTGCCGGTTGCCGCATCTACCAGTTCCTGTATAGATTCATACTTCATTACAGCCTCCGTATCAGAATAGCGTTTGTTACGTGATCTATCTTTCTTATATCCTCAATAAGGGTTTCCGGCGGAAGATTATCGGTCTCAATGGTCATGATCGCCTCCCCGCCCTTTTCCTGTCTTGACAGGCTGAAGTTAGAAATGTTTAAGTCCTCGTACTCCCAGTGCATCATGTTAGTCACATTTGCGATGACTCCCGGTTTATCCGTATGCATTACAAGGATGGTATTGCTGCTTCCATTAAAGTCAACCTTCATGCCATTTACTCTGCTTACGATTATATTTCCCCCACCTATGCTGGAGGCAAGAACTTCACCCTTCTTTCCGTCAGCGGTTACAAAGTCTATCCTTGCCGTATTGGGATGAGCTCCCCTTATCTCCTCATTGGTAAAGGAAAAGTCAAGCCCGCGGGCCTTAGCAATATTCAGAGCATCCTTCACTTCGGGCGAATAACTGTGATAACCCATGATCCCGGCCAAAAGGGCCTTGTCAGTGCCGTGTCCTTTACCTGTCCTGGCAAAAGAACCGGAAAGAGTTATATTGGCCTTTACGGGATCTGCCCCGTCACAAAGCTTATTAACGACCCTTCCTATCCTTACCGCACCGGCAGTATGTGAACTGGAGGGCCCTATCATTACGGGACCGATGATATCAAACACATTCATAGTGATTTCTCCTATATGTCAACCTTTGTCGTACCTCCAAGGAAGGTCGGCAGGCTTTTTCCCTTCTTTCTCCACTGGCTGTATTCAGCTGTTGCTGTGAACAGCACATCTCCCGAAGAATTCAGCGCGGTTTCAAAGGAATCCTGGATGACATTGATAATATAGCCCACTGCTACCATTTCCATTGCCGCATCCTGCGGTATCCCAAAAAGCGAGCACGCCATGGGGATGAGCAGCAGTGATCCTCCGGCTACTCCCGATGTTCCGCATGCTGCCAAAGTGGCAAGGAACGAAAGTATGACTGCTGACGGCAGATCAACATTAATTCCCATTGTATTTGCAGCTGTCATTGTCATAATGGTAATGACTACAGCCGCCCCGTCCATGTTGATGGTGGATCCTAAGGGTATCGATACCGAATACACGTCCTTATCAAGGCCTAGCTTTTTGCATAATTCGATATTTACAGGAATGTTCGCTGCCGATGATCGCATGAAGAAAGCCATGAAACCGCTTTCCCTTAAGCATCGGAAGACAAGGGGATAGGGGTTCGCCCGGATCATCAGGAATACAAGGATAGGGTTTATCACGAGTGACACAAAGAGCATGGTTCCCACAAGCAGTAACAGGAGCTTTCCGTAATCTATGAAAATAGACATACCGCTCTGGGATATGGTCTCATATATAAGACCCATGATGCCGAAAGGCGCAAGGTTTATTATCCATGAAACAAGTTTAGAGAAAGCCTGGGACAGGTCGTTTATAACCGTTTTCGTTGCCTCGCCTGCCAGGCTCTTAAAGATGATCCCGAGAAGGACCGCCCAGAAAAGAATACTTACATAATTGGCTTCCGAAAGTGCCTGAACCGGGTTGCTCACCATCCCAACCAGCAGATTCTTAAGCACCTCTCCGACTCCTGAGGGTGCCGAGCCCACATCGGCATTGCCTGTCAGCTTTACAGTAAGAGGGAACATAAAGCTTGCCACCACTGCTACCACACCGGCAATGAGTGTAGAAGCAAGATACAGGATGATCACAAGTGAGAACCTTCTGTCAAAACCTGTATTCCCCTGTGTCAGTGAAGAGATAACAAGAACGAAAACAAGGATTGGAGCCACTGATTTCAATGCTCCTACAAAAAGCTTTCCTAAGATCGGAAGCAGCGGCTTCCCGGGTATAAGAAGGCCAAGGATCACTCCTATAATAAGGCCCGCAACGATGCGCAGTATCAGGCTTGTTTCATTGTACTTTTTGATTATTTTCATGGAGTACTCCTTTTTATATTTCTTTACGCTCTTCCCATTTTTGCAGCAAATTTCCTAAGCTCTTCAGGTATATGTATCGTTTGAGGGCAGACCTTTTCACAGCTATGACAGTTAATACAGCATTCCGGCTGCTTATCTTCATCAACAGACATGAGGGCCATGGGCGCAATAAAATCACCTGATCCTGATATCATTGCTTCGTTGTAAAGCTTCAGAAGGAAAGGAATATCCAGCTTCTTCGGACATTTTGATACGCAATAATGACATCCTGTACACGGAACGGTCGTCTTACTGATCATATCTGAAGCAATCTCCAGAATCTGCTTCATCTCGTCATTGTTAAGCGGTCTGTTCTCTTCATAGGTCCTGATGTTATCCTTTACCTGCTCAAGATCAGACATTCCGGACAAGGTAACAGTCACACCGGGAATTGTCTGAAGAAAACGGAAGGCCCATGCCGGTATTTTCTCATCAGGTCTTAACGCCGCAAGTTTTTTACTGTATTCACCTGAAAGTGTCGCAAGCTGTCCTCCTCTAACAGGCTCCATGACCCATATAGGTATGTTCCATTTATCAAGAAGCTCAACTTTCTCTTTTGCATTCTGGAACTGGTAGTCAAAATAATTCAGCTCGATCTGGCAGAATTCCATATCTTTGCCGTATGCATCCAGAAATCTTGTCATACAGTCGATATCACCATGTACTGAAAATCCAAGATGCTTTATTTTTCCGTTTTTCTTCTGTTCGATCAGATACTCATAGATACCATACTTCGGATCCAGATACTGATTGATATTCATTTCGCAAACATTATGGAACAGATAAAAAGCAAAAAAATCTACCCTGCATTTCTTCAACTGTTCCTCAAAGATTTCCTTAACCTTAGGCATATTTGAAAGGTCATATCCCGGAAACTTGGATGCCAGATAAAAGCTCTCCCTTGGATAAGAATGAAGAAGCTCCCCCACCACAAGTTCCGAATTTCCACCATGATATCCATAAGCGGTATCATAATAGTTGATGCCGTGTTCCATGCAGTATGCGATCATCTCGCGTGCCTTGTCAACATCGATCCTGCTGTCATTGCCGTCAATGACCGGAAGCCTCATATTTCCCATGCCAAGTGCCGAAAGTTTCATTCCCTGAAATTCATTATAGATCATACTCTTCTCCTTCCGCTTTTCTATCTGTTGATCCTGTTTGTCAGTCACTGCTATCCTTTTCCTTCTCTATGTCTGTATACAGTTCTCGGATCCCTTGGACCAAGGCCGATGCCATCCCGGAAAGCGTTGCATCATCATGGGGCGATGCTGCATTTCCGAGTTCGATATCAATCGAAGGAACTGTACTGTATGACATCTGAGTCAGATCGATCGCCATATGACCGCTACCGTTTATCTTGTATCCTCTCTCCGCCAGAGCATCAATGAGCGTCTGTCCGAGCCTGTCATGTTCCTGCCAGAAGGATGCGACCGGTTCCATATCCTTGATCTGATCCGGCACACTTACATAAAAGCATCCTTTGTCATATGTTAATCCGTCACCATCCCAGTGAAGCGATATCATACAGTCCGCAACATTGTTACACATAACGGTTCTCGCAATGTTGTCAAACTGCTCATCCTCTTCATCTCTTACAAGCAGTACATCGAATCCCTCGGTAAGAAGTTCGTCTCTGAGAAGTTCTGCCATGCGAAGCGTTACAGCGGCTTCTGTTGTGCCGTCTGCAAATCTCATGCCGCCCGAGATTGCCGGCGCCATTACGGCTCCTGCCTGTGTAGTGCCTCCCGTGACCTTCGGGGTCTTATCGGGATGGCAGTACGTCTTTTTGCTCTCACCGCCTTTTGTTCCATGTCCGGCATTGACACCGATAATCACATCATTTCTGTTATCACTCGCACGATACAGTTTTGCCGAACCGGAATTGATCACGGAATAATCCGCATATTCCCATGATGGGTCAAATTCCACATCCTCACTGTATCCGGGTGGATACTTCTTGTCTGCTTTCTTTCCCGTGTTCTTGTCACTGTCTTTTTGCGGATCTTCCGGATCAGACTCATTCGTATCGTTGAACTCACTGATGTCCTCGTCATTGATGTCTTTGCAGACGATTATGATGTCACCTTCGTCATCCGGATTTTTCATCTGAACCGGTTTTGATGATGCAGCACATCCTGTCAGGATGCTCAGTGCAAATACACCCAGCAAAGTAAGCAGAATCTTTTTCATAATAAGCCTTTCATGATATCTTTTTACAAAAGCTTTAACAGACAGTTATTTGTTATCTCAAAAACGGACTGATATATAAACCATATTATTTATGCGTCTTCTGCTATAACACATTCTCCGTTCTTAAACTTCACGGAAGAATTTTCTATCCTGAATCCGGCTTTTTTCATCTCCTGTAATAAAGTATGCATATAAAATCCATGTGTAACAACAGCTGCGTCCATGCCATCTTTGCTGATCAACTCTATAAATTCTTTTGCACGCTTTCTCGTTTGTCTGTATCCCTCAACTTGCCTTTTACAATTAATAACCCACTGCAAACGTCCGGTCAGATTCCAAAACCATAGAGGCATATTCATTTTTGTATCGAAGCTCGACTTAAGCGGGACTTCATTTATAAGCCCGGATTCAAAGTATGTTTCTCCCGGAAACAGTATTTCGGCTGTATCCTTACTTCTGGATAATTCACTGACATAAATTCTCCGGTATGCGATCTGAGGGATACTATAAGTAACGTTTTTTATTGGAGAATGATCATACTCTATACACTCTGAATCGAATTTTCCGGATGTACATCGCCGGCTCCAGTTAAAATTCACTTCTGCATGTCTTATAATAGCTACTCTCATACAACTTCAAAACTATCAGACAGTAATCTCAATCTGATTTCCTTCAAAACCGACTATACAGCTCTCATAATAGCCATCGCCTGTAGTCCGGGGACCACTTAATACCTCAAAACCATCCTCTCGGAATTGTCTTGTCCTCTTAAGATTATAATACATTTTAGTTATTCATTTAACCCTTGAAACCGTTAAAAAGATATAATCCGAGAACCGCACTGAATATGATTGATGCATATATGCTGAATCTTTCGGCTATACCAAAGTATTCCGGCGGAAAAGCCGCCATTCCTACAGGACCCATTAACATCATCACAAAAGTTACAGTTGCCCATATTCCGATATCTCTTACTTCTTTTCTCTTGATGCCCGCTATGATCAATATGATCAGGGATATAATGGATAGTCCGACTACAAAGGCTGTAACAACCATATGCATAGTCTCATTAAATCCGCCGATTTCCTTACCCGCATCATCAAGAGCAAACATTTTGTACCCTAACGTGGATACCCAGCACTTGATGATAAATATATATATCCCGACTCTGAAAAGCTTAGATGAGATTTTATTTTCGGATACATAAATACCAACACATGTGTCGCATACTATACCTACAGAGAACACTGCTGACAGCTTATCCCAAAGCTGTCTTGAAGGCGATGTCTCTGCCGAAAGATCACTTACTGCAGACTCCATCCAGTTATATCCCGGAAATGCAGCTCTGCAGAAGTAAGCTGCGGCTGCATAAGATATCAGTGCCGCCACACCTAAAAGACCTACCCAATTTATCAGTTTCCTATTCATCTCCAACTCCTATCTGATGGCTGAACCATCTTATAAAATCCCTTATGTTTTTCGGAACAGATTTTCCGTCCTCTCCGAATTCATGTATGATTCCTGCTGTCAACATGTCCATTCTGTAATCTATAAGTGAATGTATTGTGAGTGAATATGTCATAGCAGCTACATCAATATTGTCATTTTTCACTTTGCCGTGAACAACAAGTGCATAAAACATATTTCTTGAAGACTGAAGCATACGCTCTGTTTCTTCCACGATTATCTGAGCTGCCACAGGGTTTGCAGCTCTTTCCGAATAGAGGACCTTGAAAAACTGAAGCATATTTTTATCCGTAACAATCCCCATATATGCCGAAACCGAACCAAGCAGTATCTCTTCTATACTTTTATCCATCAGTTTTGAGAAATCCACAGATACCGAACTATTGCCGTTCTGAGCCTGTCCTCTGAAGAATATGTACATTTCCCTTATGATCTCATCTTTAGATTTAAAATGATTGTACAGTGACGGAGCCTTGATCCCCACCTTATCCGCTATCTGCGACATAGATACTCCTTTCATTCCGTTCTCTGCCGCGAGTTCCAAAGTTGCATAAAGTATTTCCTCTTTTCTGCCCATTTTACACTGCTCCCCTTTTTAAGCTTATGAGATATAGCCAACTTATATTTGTTAGCTATTGTACTAATGGTCATTAGTCTTGTCAACAAAAAAATAGGGGACCACTCCCCTATTTCCCACAAGCCTTTGTATTTACTGCTTTAGCTTATTCCTTCTGTTCTTTAGGATCCTGCATCCTTATCACGACTCTACGCTTGTAAATGTCGCATCTTCAGTAGCTTCTTTGATTTCGTACACCATTTAAGATACGCTTCATATGTATCAATCCCAAATGTAACTGTAGTATTTTGAGGTACGTAATCTTCGGCATTCTCAAACACAGGAAGCGCCCATTTTCTCATCTCTTCCCAGGTGGACATTTGCCTCCCGGGATGTTCCTTACGATATTCTTCAAACAGCTCGTCCAGATATTTCATCTCTCGTATGCCATTTTCGCAATGATCTGATACCATAAGTTTGCCTAAAACAGTTTTGGACATCACACTGTACAGCATGTGCCTCATACTCGAATGATACAGCCGTGTCATTAACATAGTACAAATAGATTTCCGCCAGCCATTCGGCATCGCTTATCTAAACCGGTCTAACACTTAATCGATCTGTCATGTTCCATCTCCTATAAGAATTTTTCAACTTCCTTAGCCTTAAGAACCTTTCCCGCTGAAACAACTTTTCCGTCGATCACAAGAGCCGGCATACTCATCACTCCGAAACCCATGATCTTTTCCATATCCGTGATA
>CAMORO010000064.1 GCA_946623875.1 uncultured Lachnospiraceae bacterium
TGTAAGAGTAGCCGTTGGAGGAAACAAGGACAACCCGAATGTGATAGAAGTCATTGAGACGGCCTGTGATGAGTGTCCCATGGGAGGCTATGAGGTAACGAATGCATGCAGAGGCTGTCTGGCGCACCGCTGTGTAGATGCATGTAAATTCGGAGCACTGAGCCTTGATAAGAACCATACGGCGCATATAGATAAGGCTCTGTGCAAGGAGTGCGGTGCCTGTGCAAAGGTATGTCCCTACACGGCGATCATTTCTCTTAAAAGACCATGTCAGAACGCTTGCAAGGTGAAGGCGATCAGCATGAACGAAGACAGAGTGGCAACGATCGACAACAGCAAGTGTATTTCCTGCGGTGCCTGCGTGTACCAGTGTCCCTTCGGAGCCATAATGGATAAATCCTATCTGCTTGATGTGATCGACATGATCAAAAAGAGTAACGGTAACAGCAAATATAAGGTATATGCCATCGTTGCTCCTTCGATCTCAAGCCAGTTCTCCTATGCAAAGCTCGGGCAGGTTATCACTGGGCTCAAGGAATTGGGCTTCCACACAGTCATTGAAGTGGCGCTCGGTGCCGATATGGTAGCGGATGCCGAAAGCAGGGAGCTTGTGGATAAGGGTTTCCTCACCAGCTCATGCTGTCCGGCCTTTGTAAGCTTTATCGAGAAGAATCATCCGGATATGGTACCGTTTATTTCCCACAATCTGTCGCCGATGGCAACACTCGGGAAATATCTGAAGGAACATGATGAGAACTGCAGGGTTGTGTTCATAGGTCCATGTACCGCCAAAAAGGCCGAGGCGCAGAAGGAAGAAGTCAAAAAGTACGTGGATGTTGTAATGACTTTTGAGGAATTACAGGCTTTATTTGACTCGAGAGACATTGATATTACGGAACTTGGCGAGACCGAACTTGACAATGCATCCTTCTTCGGACGC
Organism: uncultured Lachnospiraceae bacterium; assembly: GCA_946623875.1. GTDB lineage: Bacteria > Bacillota > Clostridia > Lachnospirales > Lachnospiraceae > UBA2868. Next base: position 941 of record CAMORO010000064.1, read on the forward strand.
ATATTTGCAAGATCCGGCGGACTGACCGATGCCGTTGCCCAGGCTATGAAGGAGCATGGGGAAACGGATTTCGAGCTTAAGCCATGTGTCTGTGACGGTATAGAAGAGTGTTCAATAGCGCTGCTAAAGAAGAAAAAGGGTGTTCTCGATGCCAATTTTATAGAAGGAATGGCATGCGTAGGCGGCTGTATCGGAGGAGCCGGCTGTCTGACGCACGGAGCGAAGGATAAAGCCGAGGTTGACAAGTACGGAAGAGAAGCTCTTGAGAAGACCATAACAGATGCGATATCCACATTGATATAAATAAGAGAGGATAGGTCATGGCCACAGTAGGTCATGGCCGCAGTAAAATAGAGGTCAGGTAATGTTTAAACGGAAAGAAACGAGTCGGGGATCAGTTCTCCCGGCTCATAATTATAAAAAGACACTGACGGCGTGTTATCTTGGTTTCGTTACGCAGGCGATAACCGCTAATTTCGCCCCGCTCCTGTTTATAACTTTTCATAGAAGTTACGGTATACCGCTCGGAAAGATCGCCCTGATATCCACGGTATTTTTCTTTACACAGCTTATTGTGGATGTTGTTTGTGCGAAATTCGTCGATGGTATAGGCTACAGGACGTGCGTTGTTGCTTCGGAAGTGGCTTCGGCACTTGGTCTTATCTCTCTTGCGGTACTTCCGTCGTTGTTGACTGACCCGTTTGTGGGAATTATACTCAGTGTCATTATATATGCGGTCGGAAGCGGTCTTATCGAAGTTCTTGTAAGTCCGATCGTTGAGGCGTGTCCGTTTGACAATAAAGAGTCGGTCATGAGCCTGCTTCATTCCTTTTACTGCTGGGGCAGTGTGGGAGTGATAGTCCTGTCCACTGCTTTTTTTGCCGTATTTGGGACAGAGCATTGGAAATGGCTGTCCTGTCTGTGGGCATTGGTTCCCTTTTATAATATTTTTAATTTTATAAGCTGTCCCATAGAACATCTTACGGAAGAAGGAGAGGGCATGTCGATAAGGGCGCTGATTAAGACTCCGCAATTCCTGTTGGGCGTACTTCTTATGATATGTGCCGGAGCATCGGAGCTGTCAATGGCTCAGTGGGCGTCGGCTTTTGCCGAGACGGCGCTTGGTCTTACAAAGACAATGGGCGATCTGGTCGGTCCGTGTCTGTTCGCCGTGATGATGGGAGTAAGCAGGCTGATATACGGAAAGTACGGTGACAGGCTTGACCTGAAGCGATACATGATAGGTTCGGGAGCTCTGTGTCTTATCTGTTATCTGCTTGCTTCGCTGTCGCACAATCCGTTTGTTTCGCTGGCCGGCTGTATTGTCTGTGGCTTTTCGGTGGGTATCATGTGGCCGGGAACTATAAGTATGTTATCTAAGATACTGCCGCTCGGCGGTACTGCCATGTTTGCGCTGCTGGCCATGGCCGGTGATATAGGAGGAGCTGTAGGTCCCGGTATTGTAGGTAATGTCACACAGCGTATGAACGACAACCTGCAGGCCGGTATGCTTGCGGGCGTTGTATTTCCTGCTGTGCTCATAATAAGTGTTGTGATCATTAATTCGCATGAGTCAAATTCCTGAGTGAGATTTCTGATACTTCGGATTTGCCACACATCAGGGTCTGACGCGCGCCAAATCCTTATATTTATACCACCTGGAAGATATAAAATTTAAGATAATATGACTCCTCGGCGGATATAAGGATGGGGTGATCGGGAGCCTGGGTTCTGAATTCCACCTGTCTGAGCTTCCTGTGTACTGCCGTGGCTGCCTCCTTAATTGTTTTGATGAACAGTTCCTGTGTCATGAAATGTGAGCATGAGCATGTGGCGAGGTAGCCTCCGTAATTTACAAGCTTAAGCCCCTTCATATTTATCTCGCGGTATCCCTTTACCGCGCGTCTGGTTGCTTCTCTTGACTTGGTAAATGCAGGCGGATCGAGGATCACGACGTCGTATTTTTCACCTTTATCTATCAGTTTCGGGAGTTCGTCAAACACATCTGCGGCCCGGAAGCTGACTGTATTGTCAAGGTTGTTAAGCCTTGCATTGGCTCTTGCCTGTTCGATAGCGTATTCGGAGATATCAAGTCCCAGCACACTCGTTGCTCCGCCGTATCCTGCATTGAGTGCAAAGGTACCCATATGGGTGAAACAGTCGAGAACCTTCTTACCACGGCAAATTTTCTGCATTGCGAGTCTGTTATATTTCTGATCAAGAAAGAAGCCGGTCTTCTGTCCGTTTACCACGTCCACCATGTACCGTATGCCGTTTTCCGTTATTTCTATATCTGTGTCAAATTCTTCACCGATAAAACCTTTGTGTACGGGAAGTCCTTCTTTTTTTCGTTCCCTAGAGTCGCTTCTCTCAAATACACCTCGTATATTAAATCCGTCTTCTTTGAGTATTTCTTTAAGTATGTCTGATATAAGCTCCTTATATCTGTCGATGCCGAGAGCAAGCGATTCCACAACAAGGACATCTTCGTACTTATCTATTGTTATCCCGGGCAGGAAATCTGCTTCGCCGAATATGACTCTGCATGAACTTAAATCGGTTTCGCTAAGGACGGTCTTACGATAATCCCATGCAGCCCTGAGCCTTTTACGGAAGAATTCCTCGTCCACCTTCTGTTTGGCATTCCTGCTCAGCATCCTTACACGGATTTTGGAATTGTTGTTGATGTAACCGATTCCCATGGGATAATCGTCAAAATCAATAACCCTGACAAAGTCGCCGTTATTGTAGTTTCCCGTACATGAAGCGATTTCATTATCAAATATCCAGGCACCGCCTGATTTAAGATACCTTCCTTCACCCTTCTTTAACTTAACCGTTGCGGTTATTTCCGATTGTAGCAGCATTTCTTTGGTTTCCTTTGTTTACCTTTGTTTGACAGATCAGTAACATGGTTTTGACTCATAAAACATTTTATATAATATTAATCGAACAGGCAAGTGAAATAATCACCTATTGACCTAGTAGGGAAAAGGGTGTATAGTATTGCATTAGATTAAACAGTATTGGTTTAGGGGTGAATTATTATGATGATTTCAACTAAAGGAAGATATGCGGTGAGAGTACTTGTGGAGCTTGCCAGGCATGACAGAAGCGAGCTTATACCACTAAAGGAAATCGCGGAGGGGCAGGGTATTTCTCTTAAATATCTTGAGAGTATCATGTCGCTGCTTGCAAAGAACAGGCTGGTAGAGGGTGCATCAGGCAAGGGAGGCGGATATCATCTTGTGAGGAACCCGGATGAATACACACTTTTAGAGATACTTAAGGTCACGGAAGGCGGAATTGAGCCCGTTGCCTGCGGCGCTGTCGAGGGAGAGGGATGTGATAAGCTTAAGGAATGCGCTACATATCCTGTATGGAAGGAATTGTCGGAACTTATCAATGATTTTCTCGCAAATAAGACACTGAAGGATCTGTTGGGATGAGGCTGACACGTCCCTGCTTTTGTCTAAGCTCCCCTAAGGGAAAGTAAAAGCAGTACTAAGTGTCGTTATCATAAAAGTACTCAGGAGGTACAAATGAACAGCGAATTATTAACTGTAAAGGATTTAAACGTCAGGGTGGAGGATAAAGAGATACTTAATGACGTGAATATAACAATAGGAGAGGGTGAGACTCATGTATTAATGGGTCCTAACGGTACCGGGAAGTCAACGCTCGGGTATGCACTTATGGGGAGCCCCAAATATGAGATAACCGGAGGAAGCATAGTGTTTGAAGGAAAGGATATTACCGGGGAATCTGTAAATGAGCGGGCTAAGTCGGGTTTGTTCCTATCTTTCCAGAATCCGATAGAAGTACCGGGAGTGTCGTTGTCTTCTTTCATCAGGAGTGCGTTGGAACAGCGAAGCGGACAGAGGATCAAGCTGTGGGAGTTCAAGAAGAAGCTTAAGGCAACCATGGAGCTGCTTAACATGGACGAAGAATACGCGGACAGAGACTTGAATGTAGGTTTTTCGGGCGGTGAGAAGAAGAAGGCTGAGATATTGCAGCTGCTTATGCTGGAGCCGAAGCTTGCGATACTCGATGAAACAGATTCGGGTCTTGATGTTGATGCGGTTAAGACAGTATCCGCAGGCATCAGTGAATACCAGAAGAGATGTAACGGTTCTTTGCTGATAATCACCCACAGTACCAGGATACTCGAGTCCCTGAAAGTAGACAAAACTCATGTTATGGTTGATGGAAGCATAGTAAAGACCGGAGGTCCCGGGCTGGTCGATGAAATAAATGAACATGGCTTTGTGTGACGATTCAGAAAAGCACATATATTTACACAACATGGATTGCCAGGCTTGCTTGAGCAAAACACGATTGTCGGTCATTTAGGACTTCGGCAGTAAAAGGATTTATAAAAGGACATAAGATGGAAGAGAATAAAACCTATGTACAGGATATAGACAGAAGCCTGTACGATTTCAGAAATGAAGATGCGGATGCATACAGGTTCGAGGACGGACTGACGGAAGAGATTGTGCTTCAGCTCTCGGAGGAGAAGAACGATCCTGACTGGATGAGGGAGCTGCGGCTTAGGTCCCTGAAGCTGTACAATGAGATAAATGTACCCGATTGGGGTCCTTCGATCGAAGGACTGGATATCGACCATATTGCGACCTATGTGCGCAAGAACACGAAAATGGCAGACAATTGGGATGCGGTACCCGAGGAGATCAAGGACACCTTTGAGAAGCTCGGTATCCCGCAGGCAGAGCGAAAGTCACTCGCCGGAGTGGGAGCACAGTATGATTCGGAACTGGTATATCATAACGTTCGTGATGATGTTGCAAAACAGGGTGTTATCTACAGTGACATCGAGAGTGCCTTAAGGGGAGAATATGCGCAGCTTATACGTGATAAGTTCATGCATCTGATCCCCCCCGATGATCACAAATTCGCGGCTCTTCACGGTGCGGTGTGGTCCGGAGGTTCGTTTGTCTATGTGCCAAAGGGCGTAAAGGTGGATATACCGCTGCAATCGTATTTCAGGCTTAATGCCAAGGGTGCGGGACAGTTCGAGCATACCCTCATTATAGTGGAAGAAGGCGCGGATCTTCATTTCATAGAAGGGTGTTCGGCTCCTAAATACAATGTTGCCAATCTTCATGCAGGCTGTGTCGAGCTGTATGTCGGAAAGAATGCAAGGCTGCGTTATTCGACTATCGAGAACTGGTCGAAGAATATGTACAACCTTAACAGCAAGCGTGCGATAGTAGAAGAAGGCGGCAGGATAGAGTGGGTATCCGGTTCATTCGGTTCACATATTTCCTACCTCTATCCCATGAGCATCCTGAAGGGTGATGATTCGCAGATGGAGTTCACGGGAATATCTTTCGCGGGCACGGACCAGAACCTTGATACGGGCGCCAAGGTGGTTTACATAGGCAGGAATACAAGCTCTTATATGAATACCAAGTCAATATCAAAGGGTGGTGGCGTATGTACCTTCAGGAGTTCAGTCGTTGTTAACAGGTCTGCTGAAAACAGCAGGACGTCCGTGTCCTGCGAATCGCTGATGCTTGACGACATATCACGCTCCGATACCATCCCGGCAATGGATATACGGACATCCAAGGCCGATGTTGGACATGAGGCGCAGATAGGAAAGATAAGTGATGAGGCAGTGTTCTACCTAATGTCAAGGGGAATGAGCGAGGAGGATGCCAGAGCACTTATAGTCAGCGGCTTTGCCGATAATGTAAGCAAGGAGCTTCCGCTTGAATATGCTATAGAGATGAACAATCTTATAAGGCTCGAAATGAAAGGAAGCATAGGATGATGAAGATGAATGTTTTGCCGGTGCGGACTTTTAACCGGCTCAAGGTAAATGAAACTTTTGTTGAATACGAGCCGTCGGCACCAAAGATTTATGAGATCAGTGAAACTTCGAAGCTTGAGCTTAAGGAAACAGGGGATTTCGGTGTAAATATAAAAGTGGCGGAAGATAATAATATAACTGTTGTTATGCTATGCGAGTGCTCTGAAGCGGGTACACTTAATATCAAAACAGAAATAGCAATGGGGAAGGGTGCTTCACTTAAACTGATCCAGGCGGATATGGGAAAAGGAAGCGGAAGGCTCATCAATACCGTAAGATGTACAGAGAATAAGGATGCTTCCGTACAGCTTATCCAGTTGTTCCCGGCGAGGGGAGATATTTATAATGACTGCAATATTGAGCTGACAGGAAGCCGAAGCGGACTTGATATTCACGTGGCATACATGGGTAACGGGGACAAGAAGCTTGATATGAACTATGTCGTTAACCATATCGGGAAGAATACAACGAGCTATATCAGGGCAGACGGAGTTCTTAAGGATAAGGCGTTCAAGACATTTAAGGGAACGATTGACTTCAAAACCGGTTCATCGGGTTCAAAGGGTGAAGAGAGGGAAAAGGTTCTCCTGCTTTCGGATGACATAGTTAATCAGTCCGTTCCCATAATCCTGTGTACGGAGGAGGATGTGGAGGGCGCACACGGAGCTGCAATCGGAAACCTTGACGAGGATACGCTCTTCTATTTAAAGAGCAGGGGACTTGATGAGGATGAAGCAAAGAGACTGGTAATATACGGAATGTTTAACAGACTGCTTGAGAAGACCGGTGATGAGGAGATATCTTCACGGGTTGAAGGATTTCTTGCGGAGGCTGTATAGATACTTACATATAATCGCAGAAATAAAGGATCGGTACTATGCAACAGGAACATATAAGAAGAACAATAGAAGACATACGGAATGACTTTCCGCTGCTTATAAAGGAACCTACGGCTTATCTTGACAATGCCGCGACAGCGCACAAGCCGGCATGCGTGCTTAAAGCCGAAGAGGAATTTTATGTAAACCACAATGCAAATCCGATGCGTGGGTTTTATCCTCTGAGTATTGAAGCAACGGATATTTATGAAAATGCCAGAAAAGGGGTTCGCGCATTTATCGGTGCGGCCTCGGAACGTGAGATCGTGTTTACAAGGAATGCGACAGAGAGCCTTAATCTTGTTGCGTACAGTTACGGACTGAACAGTATTAAGGCCGGTGATGAGATCGTGGTAGCGATATCCGAGCATCACAGCAACATGCTTCCATGGCAGATGGCAGCAAGAGTTACGGGGGCAGAGCTTAGATATCTGGAGTGCGGTGCCGACGGCAGCTACTCTGATGAGGAGATAGAGAAGGTTATAGGTGAAAGGACGAAGCTTGTTGCGATAGCGCAGGTGTCCAATGTGCTGGGAAGATGTAATCCGCTGGAAAAGATCATCGGGAGAGTACATGAAAACGGTGGTGTTGCGGTGATCGATGCATCACAGAGCATACCGCACATGCAGGTTGATGTTAAGAAATTGGATGCCGATTTTCTGGTATTCTCGGGACACAAGCTGCTTGGCCCGATGGGTATAGGTGTACTGTACGGTAAAGAGGAGCTGCTTGATGCGATGCCGCCGTTCCTTACGGGCGGTGAAATGATAGACAGTGTCAGACGTGACGGTGCGGTGTATGCCGAACTTCCCCATAAATTCGAGGCGGGAACAGTAAATGCCGCGGGTGCTGCCGGACTTGCCGAGGCTATAAGATACATAAACGGTATAGGCTATGATCATATAAAAGAAAGGGATGAACTGCTTACACAGCGTGCAATTGCAGGCCTTAAGGACATTCCCCACGTGAATATCATAGGTTCGGACAAGGCAGAGGAACACAACGGGATAATCACCTTTACCATCGATGATGTGCATCCGCATGATATATCGGAGATCCTGGCCTCTGAGGGAGTGGATATAAGAGCCGGCCATCACTGTGCGCAGCCACTTCATGATCATCTTAAGATCCGTTCCACCGCCAGGGCCAGCCTGATGTTCTATAATACGGAGGAAGAGGTAGACCGCTTCCTGAGAAGTATAGCCGGTGTACGTTCTAAGCTTGGGTGGACGGAGTGAGTTGGTATTAAGGAATTGTAGTTAAGATAGTACTATGCCGATACAGATGGAATAGCAAATACGATAGTAATGTATGCCGGATGCAGGCTTGGATAATATAATTGGGTAATATAAGGAGAAAGCATGGAAAGCAGGAGTTTTTACAATGAGATACTTACGGAGCACAATATGCGTCCGTATTACAAGCATGATATAGAGGATGCCGACCTGATACTTGAAGGAGTCAATCCGAGCTGTGGGGATGAGATAATCCTTAAGCTCAAGACAGACGGAAATGTAATAGTGGACGGAGCCTTTGTCGGAGACGGATGTGCCGTATCGCAGGCTTCGGCAGATATCATGCTGTCACTGATTTTGGGTAAGACAAAGGAAGAGGCACTCAGGCTTGCCGATATCTTTACCAGGATGATAAAGGGAGAAGCGAGTGAAGAGGAAATAGACAGCCTCGAGGAGGCTTCGGCACTGAGGGACATTTCGCATATGCCTGCAAGAGTCAAATGCGCGGTTCTTGGCTGGCACACTCTGGAGGAGATGCTGTAGAAGGGCATGTATTTTAATTTTATGAGGGAAAAACCATGACACTTAACCAACTGAAATACGCAATCGCTATATCAAAAGAGAACTCGTTGAACGACGCGGCCAAGAAGCTGTTCATATCGCAGCCCAGCCTTACCGGAGCCATGCATGCACTTGAGGATGAGATAGGCTTCGATATCTTTATCCGGTCAAAGAACGGTATATCGCTGACTGTAAAGGGAACCGAGTTCATAGGTTATGCCAAGTCGGTTGTTGAACAGTACGATATACTGGATGCTAAATTCATATCAAAGACAAATGTGAAGAGGCATTTTTCGGTATCGATGCAGCATTATTCCTTTGCAGTCAAGGCCTTCATCGAACTTGTCAATGAATACGGATATGATGAATATGAATTCGAGGTACATGAGACAAAGACCCATGAGATCATCTCAAATGTGAAGAACCAGAAGAGTGAGCTTGGAATACTCTTCCTGAATGACTTCAACAGCAAGGTTCTAAGGAAGGTTATATCCGAGGCCGGACTTGAGTTCACCCCGCTTTTTGACTGCGGAATTTATGTTTATATCAGTAAGACCAATCCTCTTGCGGTGCAAAAACTCAAAACAGGGGAGCCTGTTACCTTCGAGGAGCTGGATGATTATCCCAACTTAAGCTTCGATCAGGGTGAATACAATTCGGCGTATTTTGCCGAGGAAGTAATGAGTACACATCAGTATAAGCAGATAATACATGCTAATGACAGAGCGACCATGTTAAATCTTGCCAAAGGTGTTAACGGCTATACGCTGTGCTCGGGAATACTGTGCGGAGATCTGAACGGAGAAGATTACTGTGCACTTAAGCTTGACACGGACGAGAAGATGACTATAGGATATATAGCAAGGAAGGCATCGATCATCAGTGAGATCGGACAGAAATACATTGAGGAGATTTCCAAGTACAAAGATAAGGTGCTCACCTAGAAGAGCGGGTCGGGAAGACTGGTTGTGACGGCTCGTTTACAGAAGGGAAATACTATAAATGAGTCAAAAAGAATCGTCTCCGGTAACCCGGCAGTTGTCAGTATTAAAATCAAACATGGAGAAGCGTATAGTCGGTAAGAGCGAGCTGATCGATAAGCTGATCATAGCTCTTGTTTCGGAAGGGCATGTATTGCTTGAGGACGTTCCGGGTGTTGGCAAGACATCCCTCGCACAGGTGCTCGCCGGATCGCTGGCACTTTCGTTTGCCAGGATACAGTGTACTCCCGATACAACTCCCGCAGATATTACGGGTCTGTCGGTTTACAACAGTAAGGACGGTGAGTTTAGGACGGTTGAAGGTCCTGTGGTAAACAATATAGTGCTTGCCGATGAGCTGAACCGGACATCGCCCAAGACACAGTCTGCTCTGCTTGAAGCAATGGAGGAGCGTAAAGTCACGATCGACGGCAGGGATGTTGCGATTCCCGAACCCTTCATGGTCATAGGAACGCAGAATCCCATTGAGATGGCAGGTACATATCCACTTCCGGAGTCCCAGCTTGACAGATTCATGATGAGATTGAAGGTCGGTTATCCGTCAAGTGAGGATGCCGTTGCGATGGCAGGCCGTTTCATAGAGGGATCGCTGCATGAAGAAACGCAGCAGGTGCTGTCGGGTGATGATATACTGTCAATACGCAGGGAAGTCAGGAAGGTAACGGTTCACGATAACCTGCTGAAATATGCAGTCGGTATCGTGGAGGAAACAAGGAACGCTTCCGAGGTATCCTGCGGTGCATCGCCGCGTTCCATGCTGTCGCTGTTAAGGTGTGCACAGGCGGCCGCTCTGTATGAAGGAAGGGATTTCTGCATTCCCGAGGATATCCTTAAGGCGTCATTGTGGACACTTCCGCACAGGCTGGTCCTCAGTACAGAGGCGAGGATGAGCCGCATCACGCAGGAACAGATACTTAAGCGCATTACGGATCGCATTAAGGTGCCGGCATGAAGGTTCACGTAAACAGGATCCGTCTTATCATATATCTCATCATGCTTGCCGGGAGCATAGTTTTTGCAAGCTTTTACGGGGGACTGCTTCCGTTTGCCATTCTGTACGGAATGGTCGTTTTCATACCGGTTTCATTACTTTACATGGCACTTAATTATCATTTCTTATCAATATTTCAGGAGCTTCCTAAACACAGGGTCGTTAAGGGAGAAACAAACACTTTCCGTATCCTCATCGAGAACAGGGGACTGCTTACCATTCATGAGATCGTACTTGATATATATAATGACAGATGTAATCTTAAAGCATTCGGAGAAGGGATCAACATCACCCTTAAGGCACATGAGAAGACGGAGCTTGTTACTGATGCGGTCTGTATCTATGCCGGAACCTATGAGATCGGTGTTAAGAGCCTGAGCTTTACGGATGCTTTCGGTATCTTTACCATGACGCTTCCCGTACCGTATTCTTTCAGGGCAGTAGTCAGCCCGAGGGTAACCTCTCTTGCAGACCGTTATGTGGATATTGAGAATGTACTGAACAGCGCATTCAGAAAAAGTGACAGGCGTTATGAAGAACTGTCAGGGAGTGATATGCGTAGGTACTATGCAGGTGATCCCATGTCGGCTGTTAACTGGAAGGTATCTGCAAGGCTTGATCAACTGATGGTGAGGATCCCCGATAAGATGGATACAAGGACAGTTACACTGATACTTAACGCTGAGTGGATTTTTGCGGGCTCGGAAGACATCGTGCAACTTAAGAGAAGGGATTATTTTCTTGAATTTGCGGTTTCTGCCGCATGGTACTTCGGTGAGAGGGGGATGCCGCTTCGGATCTGTTATCCGCTTGGAAAGATCACAGAGATGCTGGTTGATTCCTACGACAGCTTCCTTGAATTCTATAATAATATATCGGGCGGGATATCGTATCGTTCCGAAGATGAAAGGGACAGGATGCGCAGATTTGCTGCGGAAAGGAGGGTGACTCCGGGTGGAAGCGAAACAACCGTTATTATTAACGAAGAAGCATGGCCTTCTGATGATTTCTGCACTGTTGCAGGATGAGCTTAAGTATATATTCATTATTTTTTCGGCATCTGCTGTATATATGGAGATGTGTATGTATACAGGTCTTACCGATATCACGCCGGATACAGTTAACGGCTTTGTGTTTTCCTGTGCGTTCTTTTCGCTTTTATTCTCTGTGACGTACTACATACTGTCTCTGTTTTCCCAAGGGATCATTCCTGTATACGGCGCTGTTCTTGCCGGTGCCATCATTTCGTTTTTTTTAAGAAACAGCTATTTTGCTGAAGATAACGGTGTGTCCTTTGTAAGTGCCGGAATGGCTGCGGGGGTTACGTGTATCGCATGGTTTATTCTTCATACAGCAGGCAAGTCCGGGTTCTTTGAGATCCCGTTATGTATTGCCTGTGATGCTGTGATGGTTTTTCTTTTTTTCAAAGCAGAATATAAGGATAATTCCGCTGTTGTCAGGCTTGCGGTTGCCTTTCTGTTTGCGCTGAGTCTTTCATATTTTCGGGATATTGCGTTGCGTAAGGATGCGAAGAAGTATCCGTTCATACTTTTTGCAGCCATAGCGCTGTGTATTGCGCCGATCCCGGTCAGGGAAGAACCCATCAACTGGTCACCTGTTATAGAGGCAGGAATAAAGGTCAGGGACAAAACGAAGGATATTATGAGGTCTGTTTCATATTACGGTTCCGAGTTCGGGTTCAGGGATTCTTACCGGAGCGGCTACAGTGATCTTTCGACAACGGGAGAGGCCATATACCTTAATGACCGTGCCGAGCTGACTCTCACAACAAATGAAAGTACAGCAGTCAGGTACATTGATGAGACTACCGGTAAGCGCATGAAGCAGAGTAAGGCAGTGTATCTTGCGGGCGGCAGAGCTGCGGACAATATGCAGCTTTTGGATATCATATATTCACTGTATCTGCATGGAGTTGAATATTCGGATGCGGGACTTTTTCTGAACATATCCAGACTTAGTGAAAGATATGTCTATCTTAAGACGGCTGATGAGATCATTCCTCTTAATTCCATTATAGTATCCAATAAGGATGGGCGGATATTGAACGGTAATTCGGGCAAAAAACACAGAAAGGGCTACAGTCTTAATGCGGAATATCTGGACATCGATTTCGGCAGTCCGTATCTTGCGGATATTATGGCAAGTCCTGTCTTACCCGATATGAGCGGATCGGAAGATGGCAGAAGCAGGGTGGTTCTTTCATATGATGAAATATGTGACTATGCACGCGTATTGACAGGCCTTAGGCTTAATGAAGCTGTAAATGAAGAGGAGTATGACCGCTGGAAGCAAAACAGCTTAAGCTTCGGAGCACAGAGTGATGCAGAGTATACGGCCTTGGAAAGCACTGCTGCCGTACTGGATACTGCGGGAGCAACGGACAGGATGCGTAAGCTTGCGCTTGAGATCACGCAAAACTGTAACAGTGAATATGAGAAATGCTCTGCGATAGAGGCATATTTAAGACAGTACACATACAGAACCGATATCAGCTTTGGGGCTGTTGATGCGGGGAGTGCCGGGGGTATGAGCAGGATCGCCGACTCTTTCCTTTTTGAAACAGGAGGCGGGTATTGTGTGAATTACGCATCTTCCATGGTAATGCTGCTCAGGCTGAACGGGATCCCTGCAAGATATTCGAAGGGATACAGATATATATTTCCCGAAGAGAGGCAGGATTCATATACCGTGCAGGGACGTGATGCACATGCCTGGCCTGAGGCATATATCAGAGGATTCGGCTGGGTAGCCTTCGAACCGACGGCAATATGGGCCAACGCGCAGGCAAGAACGTGGCACAGACATCCCTCTTACGAAGCTTCTACGGGGAGTGTGACTGCCATGTACAATCCGTATGAGAACGGGGGAAATATGGTAAATCCCTATCCCACACCCGTTGTCCGGGCTAAGCTTCAGGCGGCTGACGAAAATGGAGATACAGTTTCCGATCTTCACAGATATCTGCGAATGACTCTGCTGTTCACGGCAGTGGTAGTATGTGTGCTTGCTGTTGTATTTTTCGGGGGAAAGCTCTTACATGCAATAAGGTATAAAACGGCAGATGCTACAGGCCGTGTATTCATGGATGTGGAGGATATACTGCATCTTATAAGGGTAGGATCTGGGGACAGTATCCCCGACCGCGGTGTGTTATCTGATTATCACCCGGTTATTCCAAATGAATTCAAATCCGGGGCGGTTGATGTTTTCAACGTATATTACAGGCTGAAATACAGCGGGGGAAATGCAACTCTGGCAGAAGAAAGCGCCGCCAGGGAGTTGCATAAGAAGCTGAAAAAGAGTGTCAGCGGATCCCGCCTTTTGAGGGCGTTTCGGTGATCCTGGTAGCCCATTCGATCGCATCATCTATATGAGGCCTGAAATTTTCTGCCCCGATCTTATCTGCGAAGCCATCCTTGAGCATTGTATTCATAGGCTGTTCATTGACATGTGAGAATACAAGCTTTATCCCGTTGGAATTACAGCGCTCATAGAACTGTTCCAGAGAGTGCATAGCCGTTGCATCAAGAGCCGGTACACCTCTCATTCGTATTATTATCACCTTTGTTTCATTACGGAAGTTCATGGTTTCTATCTGACCCGAGCTTCCGAAAAACATGGGTCCGTAAATCTCATATACTCTGACCTGCGGCGGAATGGGCTTAAGATTCATTCCGTCCGGATCCTCATCTGGATCGTAATACTTCCAACCCATGACGCCTGACTCTTCGCTCATTCTCTTCATAAACAGTATCACCGCCAACAGCATTCCTATCTCAATGGCAATGACGAGATCGAATACCACTGTAAGTACAAAGGTGATCACCAGTACAATGATATCGCTCTTGGGAGCTGTTTTGCACAGGTGTACGAAGGTCTTCCACTGACACATATTGTATGCCACCATGAAAAGTATTGCGGCGATGGCAGGCATCGGTATCAGAGCGGCATAGGGCATAAGAACAACAAGCACCAGTACAAGAACAAGCGAATGCACCATTCCGGCAACGGGGGTACGCCCTCCGTTTTTGATATTTGCAGCTGTTCTTGCGATGGCTCCCGTGGCCGGTATTCCGCCAAACAATGCCGAACCGATATTTCCGCAGCCCTGGGCTATCAGTTCCATGTTGGAACGATGATGCGAATTGATCATACTGTCGGCTACAACGCATGAAAGCAGTGATTCTATAGCCGCAAGAACCGCTATGGTAAAGCCGTCCGGCAGAGCTGCGCTTATTCCCGACATGGTGAAATGCGGCAGATGCAGTGAAGGAAGTTTGTTGCTTATCGTATAGAGGTCTCCGATGGTATTTACATTTATTCCCGTAAGCTTTACGATCAGTATCCCTGCAATTACGGCGATCAGAGAAGCGGGTATTTTATCATTTATCATGGGCCACACGATGAGAATTGCAAGGCATATGATCCCGACAAGAAAAGCATAGCCGTTAAAGGTTCCGAAATTTGAACCGAAGGCCTTAAGCTTATCAACGGTTTCTATGGTTACGGTTCCCTCGGGGTACCTGAGTCCGAAAAAATCCTTAAGCTGTCCTATGACGATGGTAACCGCAATACCTGATGTAAAACCTGTAGTGATCGTATATGGTATGAATTTGATAAGTCCACCCAGGCGGAAGAACCCCATCAATATAAGTATTATTCCGGCAATGACTGTGGCCAGTATCATACCGTCCATTCCGTTCCGGGCTATGATCCCGGCGACTATCGTCGCAAAGGCTGCCGTCGGTCCTGCTATCTGTACACGGCTGCCGCCGAGGAATGATATTATAAAGCCTGCGATTATTGCCGTATACAGTCCTTCTTCCGGACCGACACCCGATGCCAGAGCCAATGCGATCGACAATGGTAATGCGATTATGGCTACTATAATACCCGATATGATATCCGTACCGAACTGCTTCATGCTGTAGTGCTTAAGTGTACTGAACAACATCGGTTTCAGCTTATCTGTATTCATTTAT
>CAMORO010000065.1 GCA_946623875.1 uncultured Lachnospiraceae bacterium
ACGCGCACATCTGAATACCTGCTCGAAGTACAGATCCTGACGTTTATCGGTCAGATAAACCATCTTGGAGGGGGCATACTTCGCCACGCGGTCCCTGATCGTAGCCAGATCGGTCGTATTATAGAGAGACGCTCCGTCCGACTTGATGATGATACATGGCGGCATCTCCTTGATATCAGTTTCTTCTTTTACGTCTACGACCAGAGCTCCGTCGGATTCATATGCGAATCCGCCGTCCTTCATATCCTGTACCATG
Organism: uncultured Lachnospiraceae bacterium; assembly: GCA_946623875.1. GTDB lineage: Bacteria > Bacillota > Clostridia > Lachnospirales > Lachnospiraceae > UBA2868. The sequence goes on from CAMORO010000065.1 coordinate 257, forward strand.
CCGGGGATCAGATCCTGAACGGTCGACTCACCGTTCCACAGGTCAAAATCGACATCCAATCTCTCATAATTACGCTTCATATCCGCTACGGAAACATCCATTATGAGCTTCCACAGAGCACGGTATCCGCGGTTACCCTCCTGAAGCTTAAGGGTGGCTTCCATGGCATGAGCCTTGTAATCGGGATCTGCCTTGGACTTGGATGAAGCCGCGGGATAGATCTCCTCAAGATCCGTAACGGTAAAAGGTGCATCCGTCGGGTACTCGCCTTCAAATGAATCGTCAAAATACGGAAGTTCGGGCATTCTCAGGCTCATCTCATATATAACGAGTCCCATCTGAAGTCCCCAGTCACCCATATGTATATCTCCGTATACGGTATTACCCATATATCGAAGGATACGCTTGATGCTCTCTCCGATGACCGCACTGCGCAGATGTCCTACATGAAGCGGCTTGGCAACATTGGGCCCGCCGTAATCGATCACTGTTTTCTTCGGAGCATCATTCCTGCACACGCCGAATTTATCTTCCGTACGCATCCTTTCAAGGTACCCGGCAAGATATTTACCCGTAAGCTTAAGATTCAGAAAGCCCGGTGCAGCCGCGCTGACCTCCTCAAATATATCATTCCCTTCAAGATAACCTGCCACATCCTGCGCGATGGCTATGGGTGCCTTCCTGTATTCCTTGGCTGCTGCCATGGCTCCGTTACACTGGAATTCACACAGATCCGGGCGGTTACTTACCGTTACCTTGGCATACTTCTCATCATAGCCCGCTTTCTTAAATGCCTCCGCGATCTTTAGTGACAATTCCTCAATTATAGTCTTCATAATGCACTCCTTGTATTCTGTCAAAACATTGCCGTTCATCACATGTATCTGACATTATACCCCATATGTTCATTCCGATTCAAGTATAATGTCTGCTGTGAATGTTTTACTTATCCTGACCGGTCAGAACAGGCAGCAAACTTAACGGTTCATATTTTAAATTTATGTGCTGTTCTGAATAGTTGTCTGATATAATTATTTCATGGATATTTACGAGATCTCATTTTATAACAAATTTAAATGTCTGATGGGTAAGTGCCGGGAAACCTGCTGCCACGGATGGCTGATACCGATAACGGAAGAAGATCTTGACCGCTTTTGCAAAACAAAAGGGCTGTATAAGCTAAGACTCCTTACCGCGATATCAGACAGAGAGATACGATGTTTCAACAAAGGTTCGCGTACCTGTACCTTTCACACGAAGGAGGGGCTGTGTTCGCTTCAGCTAAGATCCGGACATGATTTTATCCCGGAAGCCTGCAGGATGTTTCCGCGCTTCTACAGAAATTACGGACCTTTCGAAGAGCACTATCTCGATCTGTCCTGCATAGGTGCAGCCTCACTGTTTTTAAAACATTCCCGTGAGCTTACACTTATCAAAACAACCGGAAGTCCCCTGAGCGGAATGTGTACCACAAATGATGATACCGGACTGCTCCGTGAACTTACGGGACTGCGAAATACCCTCATAGAACGGCTGGAAAGCGTGACTTCCTTCGACAGACTGGAAGTTACCATCGGATATATGTATGAACAGGCAACGCAATTACAGAAAGCCTTCCTAAATACAGGATATCCGACACGGGATCCCTCTTCCGTCATATCCGATCACAAACCGCTTTCAGAAGAATTGGACAGTTCTAAACATAAGTGGCTGTTCCCGGCAGCTTCTAATATTTTGTCTGATATTATGTCAACCTCTTTTTACAACATACATTTAAAACAGACAAATCCTGCGTTATTTGCTCTGTGCCGATTGTATAAGGATACCTTTAGACATATCATGCAGTCAAATGATGAATGGAATAAAATGTGGAGAGATTTCATGGAAAAACATCCTGACTCGGCTCATCTTTTTGCGGCTTATATGTCCTATTATCTGTACCTTTATTATCTTCGCAGCTATGAAGACTACAGCTTCATCAAGAATGCAACCATAGGTATAATACATTTAAACATGCTCTTTATGTTTTCGGTACTATACGAAAGGAAGCATGACAGCTTTACCGCCGATGATATGTCAAATATCATCGCAGTCTACAATCGCCGTGCCTATTTCAATGAAGAAACAGTAAACGAAATGTATAGCTGCATGCTTCCCGAATAATGACAATACAGACCGTTATCAGACTACAAGTGTTTTAACCCGCGGAAGAAGCTCATCTATCTTTTCCATATATATCTTACGAAGCTTCATGTTCTCCTCGCTAAGATCCCTGCCGCCTTTATAAATCCTTCTTATAAGCCTTGCATACGTGAGCAGGGCTATCTTGTCCTCTGCCTCCCTGAGTTTGTCCGGTTCGTCCGTCCCCATATATTTTTTAAGGAAAATATCCCACACTTTCTCTGCAGTATCATAATCTATCCCAAGGAACCTCCTGACAGCTTCATGATCGACAAGACTGAACCCCCTATAACACATATACACTCCGCACAGCTCAAAAACGGGCTGACCGAAGGAAACACGATCCATATCGATCAGTATTGGTTCACCCTGCTGCAGCATGACATTGTTTGAATGGAAATCACCGTGGATCATCGTATGTCTTTCCGGCATGTTATCTATCATATCGTTCAATATACGTGCCTTTAATTCGTCAACGTGGGCTATACCTCCGTTTATCCAGGCATGACCTTCGGTTCTGAAATCAGGAAAATCGAACTTTGAAACATCAGTGTCATGTATGTCCTTTAAAAGATCGACCATAATACCTACATAATAGTCGATCCTATCCGGTTCATTTATTATCGCCTGGGTAACCGTCTGGGCATCTATCAGTTCAAAATACGAACCGTAATCATCTCCTACCATGACAGTTCCGAAAGATATGGCCGTAGGAACACCCGCAACCAGTGCTTTCTTTGCAAGTGAAGTCTCCTTCTCAATATCTTCTATTGTGGAATTGAAGTACACCTTGATTATACTGTCCGCGTTGTAACGATAAACTGCTCCCTTGGCTCCCTTTCCTATAACCTCGCAACCCTCGACCGAATATTTCTTGGGCATACGTCTTATGTTCAGAATATCCGAAAAACCCGTAACATCAAATATCCCGTACAGTTCATCATTAACATTTTGGATCAATAAGCTTCGGTATTTCTTACCGGCCTTCAGAAGAACCCGCAGACCGCTGCTGCTGATATAATTCATTTCTCCGGCATCAAGCACAAGATCCACACTGAAATCACCGCCTGTCGCTTCATTGATCTTACTTTCCACGTCAGCCGAATTGTCAGTTGTCATCCTTTCCGGAAGCATAAATGTAATAGTATCCTGATTCATATTGTACCCTTTCTTTACTTGTTAATTGTGCTGTATCAGCTTCTGATCCTGGTCCTTGCCACCCTGTATGCTATATTCTGCCACATATGGACAAACATTCCCCAATCCCTTTGTAATGACTGCGGAAGTGAAGGTATGCGGTCATACAGTATCTGATCGTAGGACAGTTCGTTGCCTTTCAGATCAAGTATCTCAATAGCGTAGGCACTGTTGTTACCTTCCTTCAAGCCCCTTACATTAGTCACCACTCCGTCAAAGGATGCCCGGTAATCGCCCGTATCAATATCAACGGAAACCTTTGTTCCCAAAGACATATCCTCACATTCATCAAGGAATACGGTAACATTATGATCGGTCATCCTGGTGGTCACACCGTAAAATACCCTGCTTTCATCCTCTCTGTCGGTAACTGTCACAGGCTCCGCATCTATTACAACAATGCTGTCGCCCTCGGAGTCTCTTCCGTCAACCAGGAACATTGCCATAACAACATAATACGTATTCCTGAGTATCCAGAACAGCAGAATGAGAAGACCGATGACCTGCATCTTATTTATCAGCGTGATCACTCTTACAAGACCGATAAGGGACAAAAGAAGGATCACGGCAAACGGGATCATATGTTTTATATCCGTCTGTTTTTTACCGGGTCTGCCCGATTTGTCTGTAACCTTGAAGCTCGAAAGAGTTATGCCGATACCTTCTTTTATGATCGGGATTAACATAAACGGAAATACGCCGGTTTCATAGATACCGCTCCACTTAAGGGATACCGAATTGTTCGAAAACAGCCTCAGGCAGACATCCTGCATTATATACATCGGAAGCCAGAATACGACCAGCTCCAGCCAGTTACATTTAAGGACCGGAATGGCAAATACGGCAAACAGCAGTGGAGACATAATATATACGAGGCTCTTGAGTGACGAAAACCAGTATGATACCGAGCTGTAGTAGCTCAGCTTTTGCTTCATTGTTAAACCGGACGACTTAAATATCTTAAGCTGTTTTGCTGTGGCAATAACTCCGCGTCCCCACCTGATCCTCTGCTTAATATGCTCGTTGTAGGTATGAGGTGCCTGACCGTTTGCCAAAGGTTCACCTGTTGCAAGACTGATATATCCCTTTTCTTCAAGAAGGAAGCCTGTTGCGAAATCCTCCGTGATCGAACCCGTATAGAACCCGCCTATGTCTTCCAGGGCTTTCCTTGATAAAACAGTATTGGAACCACCGTATATAACAGAGTTCGTACTCGCCTTGGCTACCTCGATCGTACGGTAGAAGAAATCCTGTTCATTCGGCGCATGCTTCTCGGAATACAGCGCATGCTGGAAAAGATCGGGATCATAGAAGCTCTGTGGTGTCTGAAGAAGAGCAAGATGCAGCTTATCTTCCTCCTTCACATCTTTCATCCGAAGCTCTGCATCAACGAAATACGGGATCGTCTTAAGCAGGAAATCACTCATCGGGATCATATCGGCATCCAGAGTCACCACATACGGAGCGCTTGTAAGTCCCAGTGCATGGTTAAGGTTTCCGGCCTTTGCTCCTTCATTATCGGGCCTGTCGAAATATCCTATTCCCATTTCCTTTGCAAGCTCTTTTATCTCGGGCCTTCTGTTATCATCACACAGCCATACATGAACCTTGCTCTTATCCGGATATTTCAGATTGTTACAGCCGTTTATTGTTTTTACAAGAAGATCGGCAGGTTCGTTGTATGTTGCAATAAATATATCAACATCCGGGAACTGATCATCTTCGATCTCAGGTACCGGATATCTCTTCATACCCATAAGCCCGGTATAAAGGATAAGAGACTCGATGAAACCGATAAGTTCGACCACCAGAAGCACTATGCAGGCTATTGACGGAACGACACCGTATTCAATCGGGATCGAGAAAAACATACGCCATCCGAAATATATTATCGACAAAAGTATAGTGGCAACAAGCACAACCCTGAGCAGGATATCACGTACGCTCAGCATGATGGTGGTCTGTTTGTTACCCGCCTTCAGTATATCTTCATATGTCCGTGTGACCCTACCGGTTTTCTTCACATAAAGCTTCATGAACACAATAGACAGAATCATTATGGCCGCTGATATTATCAGGAAAAGATTCCACCTTGAAACAGCCCTTATACCCGTTTCACCAAGAGACTGGATCAACCACGATTCGAACTTTTCGGAAAATGACTTCTCCTTTACTGTCTTATCAACCACTATCAGTGACGGATCCGCACCGGATACTACCTGCTTAACCCACTTACCCACTTCAGTGAGATCCTCGTCTCTGGGAGCTTTCGGAGGCATATAGATAGGTCTGAACAGAGCAGAGGATTCATCCTTGTTGGAAAGGCTCCACACAGCATAACTTACATTATTGTGATTCATTATCTTGAACCAGACCGCTGCAGATCTGTAATCCACGGTACCGTCACCGCTGTCCTCACTCAGACCGCATTCGGTTACAAACACGGGAAGACCGTTCATCAGCGCAAGACGCAGATTCTTACGCATTCCGTCTGTATGTGAGGCCGCATAGAAATGAAGCGTATACATTACATTTTTAAATTCAAGCGGAGCAGTCAGCGGATCCAGTATAGCCCTGTCGTAGTCGGGCGTACCGACTATGACGATGGAATCAGGACTGTTGGCCCTTATGACCGGTATAATGTAATTGGCATAATTGTATATATCAAGCCATGTGGTTCCACTGTTTGGTTCATTACATATCTCATAAAGCACGGCAGGCTCATCCGCATATCTTGCCGTAACAGTCTCAAAAAATTCCTTTGCCTGCTCTCTGTTCATGTGGGGATTGTTATCATTCAATATATGCCAGTCCACAAGAACGTACATATCGTTGGCTATGGCCTCATCTATTCCTTTGAACAGTATTTCAAGACTGTCTTCTTTTTCACCGTTACAGTAATTCTCAGAATAGACGGCAAGACGAACGAGATTGGCATCCCAGTCATCCGCAAGATACTTAAACACCTTACTGTCTACAAACTTCGGAAACCATGTTATACCATGGGTACTCACACCACGAAGCTGGACAGTCCTTCCCATTTCATCCTTGATAAGCGTACCTTCCACATGCAGGTCACCGCTCTCACCCGGCCTTGCTGTAAATCTGTACGTATTTCCCGACGTATTGCCGCCCGCTCTGACCTCACCGGCAGTTGCAAAGCACACAACTGCAACCAGTGACAGAAAAGCTGCGACCACACCATATTTCCCGAAAATTCTTTTCATGGAACCCTCCTTGATTTGTCATAAGACTACGGTTTCCTTATGACAGTTCTCAGCAATAATCTGATTTTCACTACCTGTCAGAAAAGGGATCGGCTAATAGCACCGATCCCAATCCGCTCAGTCAGCCGTCCTATGCGAAAAGCATAATGCGTCTACACGTAAATGTTTACTTTCTTATGATGCGAAATGATAAATATCGTTCCGTTTTTATCCTTAAAGAATACTACCTTCATTCTTTCGGAGTCCATTACATCACTTATCTTCTCCAATCCGGCGTTTGTTGCATCGGCTACCGAATCATCGAAATTCCTTACGGTAATCCTGACAGAGGAACTTCCGGCCTTAAATTCCGCTCCCGAAACAAGGTCGAATTCCGTATACTCATTTTCCATTACATAGATCTTGCATGCATCTGTTTCCAGCCTGTGCTTGATAGCAAACCCCAATGTGTCGGTATATACCTTAACACTCTCATCCAGATCGGCTACTGCAATACCGGTATTGATTCCTGAAATTATCATTTTGTGCCTCCTTAGTAATTATTATCAAAAAAAAATGTAATTTTATTTCTACACATAGCACATTATACTATAAAAATACTTTCATATCAACAAAAATGAACAAAATGTCTGAATTCTTATATAATTATATCAGACCGCTTTCTTTCTTACTGCACGCCTGGTCTTCACATGATGATGTGTCAGCATCAGGAAACTTGTAAGTGCTATCGCAAACGAGATGAATCCGCCAACAGCAAACCATAAGACGATCTTTCTGGCTGATGCTTTCTCCTCGGAGATGGCATATGCCGAGAACTTATCCGTCTTAAACGTTATTGTTTTGGGATCATCATCGAGATCGGGCAGCACCGACGCCTCGCCGTTGTGCACTCTTATGATCGAATAAACCCTGCCGCTCTTATAGATATCATCCGGGATCTCAATAACCACTTCCATGGGTTCGGTCAGCTCTTTGATATTGGTAGCCGCACCTCCGACCATCTTCATCACCGTAAGGTCAAAATACTTAAGCGGCTTCTGACCCACAGTCCCGGAAATGATCTTTTTGCTGTTATCATCTATGGTACTGTCAATATTAGTAAGAGAAACAGTTACATTTGCATGTCCGCCGTCCACCATTTCCATTACATCGCCGGTTGTCATTATACTCTCAACAACAGACCCAAGATTCGGAATACATGGATATATCTCATCCTCTGCCGTCTGCTCCAGTTCCTCCCTTGTAAGTGCGTGGTAATCCGGTACTGCCGAGACAGGAGCATACTGGTTGTCAACAAAAGCATCAAAGCTTCCTTCATAAAAGGCCGCATTTATCACAGATGCCTTATTTCCCGAGTTCACGTAATCGGCTGCCTCTTCCTTACTCATCCCGAGTCGTGTGAGCACACTGTTTGTTGTCTCAGGTGCGATCTCCACGGTCATTTCGATATCCTCATCGGAAGGTATCTCTATTTCGGTAAGATCCATTTCGGCAACAAAATCATCTCCCGCCGTTCCGTTCACCGCTTCTTCAAGATCAACCACCTGCTCCTCGTCCTTAACCTCCGGATCCTCTTCTTTGTATACCTTCTGTACCTTTCTGGTCTGAACGTCTTCATTTTGGCCGCTCTTTACAGCCTCCTTGGCCGCATTAACACTTGCATCGGTCTGAACGAAGGCGGCAGCGATCTGATGATCGCCCCGTATATCCGGGAATATATATGTACTGACAGGTCCGACCTGGACTCCGTCCACAGCAACTGCAAGAATGGCAAACCCGGCTTTGGGTGTAATGTTATAGGTAATACTTGAACCCCTTGCATATGTTGACACTCCTGACGGTGATATGGTTCCTCCGGTTGTCGCAACACCTGCCGTGATCGTATGCGTCCTTATTCTCTCATCAATAAAGACAGCATTGAAGCAGTAATCCTTTTCCACCCTGTCGATCCTGAATTCAGGATCCCTGCTGACGGTCTGGTCGTTAACGGTCCACCCGTAAAATCTGAAGCCGTTCGCGGGCTCGGCCTTTATCGTTGCGCTCTCCCCGAGCTTATAGGTATCGTCTCCGTATACCCTACCTCCCTCATAAGGACTGCACGAAAGTGATATCCTGTATTCGGTCTTGGCAAACTTTGCTGCAATATTCCGGTCAACAGTCAGGTTCTTAAGCTCAATGGATGCATCTTTGGAGATAATGCTTTCTCCCTCGACCCATCCCAGGAATACATATCCGTCATAAGCCTTTGCAGACAGCGTTGTCTGTCCACCGTAGGTTACTCTGCCGCCTCCGACAACGCTTCCCGCCGACGGGTTGTTGGAGCCGACATTAACAGTTACATAGTTCTGCTTAAAGCTTGCGATTACATTTATGTTAAACTGCACGTCATTGATGGTATAATTGGTCGCCGTGGACACTAACCTGCCATCCCTTTTCCATCCTTCAAAATAGTAATTCTTCTGGGGAACTGCCGACAATGTCACGGAACCTCCCTGAACAACAGCGCCTCCTCCGGTGACTATTCCGCCTTCCAGAGGATCGGGCGAGACAGTAACATTGTAGCTGTTACTCTGCACTCCCACATTGGATGAAGCACTGAATGCACGATCCATTACGGAAGTGGCAGTAACCTTAAGATTTCCCGCCGTTTCTGCGGAATCGATATGCAGTATACCGTCTTCCGTTATATATGTTCCCTGAACCTTTGCTCCGCTTAAGCTGTAAATAACCGAAGGATCGATGTTCTCACCCTTGACCTCTGCATGGAATTCACATTTCCCGCCTTTTGCCAGCGTTATTTCCCTCGGATATATACTGATACCGGTAACCTTTGACGGGTTTGTAACCTCCGCATATACATCTATATACCCGGCGAACTTGTTCTTATCATCCTTTTTGTCCTTTAATAACAGCGTAGCCTTGTATTTTCCTACAGGTGCATCAGCTCTTAACTCAACCATGAACTTGGACATATCGCCCGGAGTAAGGGCTGTTGAGCCTTCCACCAGCGAAAGCTTAAACACATCTGCGGATGAATTGCTTATACCGTATACGATATCAATATCGGTATTACCCATGTTAACGGCCGAAAAAACCAGAGAATCTCCTTTTCCGACAGCGCCTGACAATACAATACTTGTTATGGCACCGCCGTCCTTCTGGATACGCAGACCGTAGGTATATTCTTGAGCTGCCTTTTTTGCTTCTTCCTCCTGTCTGGCTTTTTCGGCAGCTTCCCGGGCTTTTCTGGCTTCCTCTTCCGCTATTCTTTTTGCTTCTGCAGCCGCTTCTTCCTCTGCCTGCTTACGCGCTGCTTCTTCGGCTTTTCTTGCTTCTTCCTCATATGCTTTCTGTTTTTGAGCCTCTTCCTCAGCCCTGCGTGCTTCTTCTGCCTGTCTTGCCGCTTCATCAGCTTCCTGCTGTTTGCGCGTTTCCTCAGCCTGACGTGCTATTTCCTCCTCCTGTGATTTTTTAGCCGCTTCTTCCGCCTCACGCGCAGCAGCTTCCTTAGCCTGCCTGTCTGCTTCTTCGACTAATTTCTGAGCTTCTTCCATGCGCCTGCGTTCCTCTTCATCCTCATCCTTCAGTTCCTTCTGCTGAGGTATTTCGCTCTGATCCGGCTGTACATCCGGTTCATCATCAGAACCATCATCCCTGAAATCCTCAAGGAAATCCTCGAAATCCGAAGCCTTAACCGCATTGATGAGTCCGGCCACATTGGTAATGCATATGGCGACCGACAATATCATCACGATCATAAGTGAAATCTTTTTATTAAACTTCATACATACCCTCCTTTAGATATGATCCGCCATTTCTCAATCAGCTTCCACACTGTCATGCTGTGTTTATGCTTTCCGATGTTACAGGTCACTGTAAAAAGTATCGATGTTCTCGGGCGGAAGACTTACGGGATCCCAGCCGTAATCCTTGTACGCATTTATATCAAGACCGTTTAATTCCACATAGTTTGCTATGATCTGTGCACGTGTCCTTTCCCTTAACTCATCATCACCTATCACGGCGATCACCTTTTCGTATCTGTCGCCGAATATCTTTTTTGCACTCGGTGTGTAGTCGGATCCGTCAGCTACAACATCCATCCCGGATACTTCATATCCTTCATCTGTCTTTTTCATATGGACCACGCCGGGATAACTTCCGCCGGATATGCACTCAAGGATATCCCTGTTAAGATTGTAATTAAATATCAGGAAATCCCCATACACCTTTATATCGTCATCATCGCTCTCGTCAATATATTCGATCACCGGGCAGGGAATACTTACATCAGCCTTATCGTAGCTTCTGCTCAGTTCATCCGTAAGGTAGGTATACAATTCATAATAAAACAGCTCAGGACCCGGATACTCATAAGCCGGAAGCTCTGTCCCGGGTATTTCCTCTCCGCTCACCGTAAAGACGATAAAAGGCTTAGCCTCTCTTTCTGAAAGAAGTGCCAGAAACTCATCCTCACCGCCTTCAAAGTCTTTATCATGATCATAGTCATTTGTGTCCCTCGTAAAGCCGGAGAACACCTGTGAACCGTCATTTATCCCATCGGTAACGTAATCCTTCTGCATTACCGCACCGGCTTCATTCAGGAAATAGGTTTCGTATGTATGATTGTCTCCCGCGTACACTATGCCATCCTCAAGCCGCAACGGATAAGCCGATCCGTTTCCGCCGATACATGACAAATTAAGTGCCTTCCCATCCTTCATATGATACAGCGACATACTGCCGGCACTGTGATCCGCTTCAAAAACAAGATCGGTTACGGCCAGCAGTTCATCATCACTTCCATACATCTTGATATATGCATATCCCTGACCTTCTTTAAGATTGGATATCACATCTTCATAATCGGCAAACTCGAACAGACCCGACTGCTCCTGAAGGAAATCCGCCGGGATCAGATCATTATCCTCTGTCTCTGCCGATTCCTCTGTTATGTCAACCGCTTCTGTTTCCGGCTCCTCCGTATCAGCAGGTTCTTCAGCCTCTTCCACAACCGGAGCATCGTCATCATCAAAAGATGTATCCTCCGCAACGGCTTCCTCAGCAGGCTGATCCGTTTTCTTTCCACAACCCGTAAAAGCCAATAACGACACACCGATCGTAAGGATCAGCAATCTCTTTCGCATAATCATTCCTCCTAAAAATTTATTTACGAAATGTAGCGTATTTCACATGATTAATAGGGTGCGGCATCCGGCCACACCCTATATTATCTGTCTCTTTTATGCAAGACCCGAAAGAACACCTCGAAGTTCATTGTTATTGATGGTCTCCATGAAATACTCGGCATTTCCGGTATAAGCCCACTGACCGGACAGCTTGGCCCACTCAGCTGCACTGAAATTGCCGGTAACCCCGGTCTTATCGGTAAAGGTCACATTCCCAAATGCATCCTTAACGATCTTGCCATGAAGTGCGGCTTCCTCTCTTGCCTTTCTCTTTTTCCTTTCTTCCTCACTTTCATGTCCGCCGCTTATCTGCTCCAATTCGGCATCATTGAGCAGCTTATCGTTCTTGTCCATTTCCATGTCCTCCTTCCGTCACCAATATCACCTTTCGTGATTTCCTACATTTATTTATACGTTAATTTCTGTAAAATGGCAAGGTAAAAGTAAAAAAACACCACGGAACCTGCTTTCCGCGGTGCTCATAAACTGTTTTTATTAATCATGCTTCAGCTTCGAAGAAGCAGCCGATCCTGCCTACCTCTTCCTCCTCCTTTTCTCTCAACAATTCATCATATTCAGATCTTCTTCTCTTTCTGTCCCCACCCCTGTCATCATCCCTGCGCCTGTAGAAATCCCTGAAGGATGCTGTTGCCACAACAGCCGGTATATCGGGCATTGGTGGCGGTGGCGGAAGAACATATTCAATTCCTACCATGTTGATCATAGGATCACCTCCATCCCTTTTATGTTCATCCGGTCAAACAATACCGTCTTCCCCGTTCCCTTTCATAATATATATCGACCGATCCGTCATGAATAGTTAGCTGTTCATAAATCAGGAAACATAATTCCCAGAAAAAAAAACCCGGACCAGTACAGCCCGGGTCATATATATCGTGATCAAAAACAAGCTCATCCTTTATAACCGATCTCATCGGCAAGCTTCTTCTCTATGACAACTATGGCATCACGATGGAGACGCATGAAAGTTGCCGGGCACTTGGGATCGATCTTATCATCCATGAGCAGCTTCTTAGCAGCATCCTGCTTATTACCGTTGATTATCATAAGCAGTGTCTTTGCCTTCATGATACTACCCATACCCATGGTAACCGCATATCTGGGAACCTCGTCACGGCTTGCAAAGAACCTTGTATTTGCATCTATGGTGCTGTCCTCGAGTGTCTCCTTGTGAGCCTTCTCATACAGGAATTCACCGGGCTCATTGAAACCGAGATGTCCGTCGGGACCTACTCCGAGCACCTGAATATCTATATCCGTCTTATCAAGTATATCATTGAACTCCTTAAGATTAGCCTCTACATCGCCCGTACCCTTAGCCACATAAGTATTGGCCTTGTCGATATTTATATGGTTGAACAGGTTGTCATCCATGAAATATCTGTAACTCTGCTCATGTGTCGGCTCAAGTCCGACATACTCATCAAGGTTAACCGAATGAACCTTGGAAAAATCAAGGCCCTCCTCTTTACAGCGTCTTGCAAGCTCCTTATACATTCCCACAGGTGAAGATCCCGTTGCCAGTCCCAGTGTACAGTCCGGCTTCTCCCTTACCAGCTTCTCGATAATGTCCGCTGCTTTCTTAGCGCCTTCTTCATATGTGTCTGCTACTATAACCTTCATTTGTTTTCTCCTCCTTTGTCCTTTGTCATCATATGTTTAACGGATTGTTTCGTGCTTCCCGTGAAGGAAGGATTATGACCCTGTTAATCATTGTATTTTATAACTATCTTCCTGGCTTCCTTGTAGATGGAATTGGGGGGTATGACACCGCGCACACACGATACAGGATATACGTTGCTGTCCCTTCCTATAACTGTACCGGGATTAAGCACCGTGTTACATCCTACCTCTACCCTGTCACCCACAAGAGCACCTACCTTCTTGCGTCCCGTCTCTATAAGCTCACCCTCATTCTTTATCACAACAGGCTTCTTGTCCGACTTCACATTACTGGTTATGGAACCGGCACCCATATGTGCCTTGTAACCGAGAATGGAATCACCGACATAGTTGTAATGAGGAACCTGGACATTGTCAAACAGTATCACATTCTTTAATTCGGTCGAATTACCAACAACACAGTTATCTCCCACAAGTGCCGAACCTCTTATGAATGCTCCCGGCCGAACCTCGGTACCATGACCTATGATACACGGACCGGCTATGTAGTTGTTCGGATAACGCTTGACATCCTTTGCGATCCAGACATCCTCCTCAGGATGATCGTATTCATCTGCACTGAGCGTTGCACCTATCTCAAGGATAATATTCTTTATTCCCTCAAGAGCCTCCCATGGATATGTAAATTGTTTAAGGTAATCTGCCGCCTTGGTATGCGACAGATCATATAAATCATTTATTGTACAGTTCATAGTCTCTCCTTTCACGTCTGCAGCTTATCTTACCTTAACAAGATGTCCCGATGTCTTCATGGCATCGATTATCTCATCGACACATTTCTCACAATCCCTGTAGGTTGATGCTTCGGACATTACACGAAGTACAGGCTCTGTTCCGGATGCGCGAAGAAGTACACGTCCTTCATTACCAAGATAATCCGTTGTGTCCTCTACCGCCTTCTTAACGGCTGCGTCTTCCAGCGTTTTTTCCTTGTCATCGACCTCAACATTCTTAAGTACCTGCGGATACATCTTTACCTCAGATGCAAGCACGGAGAGCGGAAGCTGTGTCTCTACCATAACGGTCATAAGCATGATCGCCGTGACAAGACCGTCACCGGTATGTGCATATTTCCTGAAGATAACATGACCGGACTGCTCACCGCCGAGCATATGGTTATTTTCCTTCATGTTCTCATATACATATCTGTCGCCCACTTTGGTCTTCTCGTAGTTAATTCCCGCATTGTCAAATGCCTTGTACAGGCCGAAGTTGGACATTACAGTTGTTACGACGGTATTGCTCGGAAGCATACCCTTGCTCTTAAGATGCTTGGCACAGATATACATGATCATATCGCCGTTCACCACATCACCGTACTCGTCAACGGCAAGACATCTGTCCGCATCACCGTCGAATGCGAACCCTACATCCACCTTGTTCTCGCGGACATACTTCTGCAGTCCCTCTATATGAGTGGAACCGGCATTTGCATTGATATTGACACCGTCCGGAGTGTTGTTCATGACATAGTTCTTGGCACCCAGAGCATCAAACACCGCGCGTCCTATCATCCATGCGCTTCCGTTAGCACAGTCAAGAGCAACCTTGCGGTTCTCAAAGGACACCGGAGCGATGGATGTAAGATATCCGATATATCTGTTACGTCCCGAATAGAAATCAATGGTCTGTCCTATCTTCTCATCCGTTGCAGGCCTGACATCATCGATCTCACCGTCAATGAAGCGTTCGATCATATCCTGTACTTCATCTTCCATCTTCTCACCGTTTGCATTGAGAAGCTTGATACCGTTATCAAAGAAGGGATTGTGACTGGCAGAGATCATGATACCGCAGTCGAAACCCTCCGTCCTTGTGATATAGCTCACACAGGGAGTGGTCGTTACATGGAGCAGATATGAAAATCCTCCCGTTGATGTTATGCCGGCTGACAGGGCATTCTCAAACATATATGAGGAACGTCTTGTATCCTTGCCGATAACTATCTTGGCCGGTTTCTCCTTGCTGTAATACCATCCGAGGAACTGGCCGATCTTAAATGCGTGTTCCGCCCTAAGCACTACTCCTGCCTTGCCGCGGAACCCGTCTGTACCAAAGTATTTACCCATAGTTCTTTTCTCCTTCTTAGCTGTAGCAGCTTCACCTTTCCTGGCTTCCTTAGTTCTGCCGTCACAGGGCTTCCTGACCGAATCCGGTATAAGCCACAGCTTACCCTCCTTCTTGGCACCTTCGATCTTACCGTCGCGACACAGCATCGTAATGCGCCTTTCAGTCATGTCCCATTTTACGGCAGCCTCATGAACGTCGACGTATTTCATTTGACCCACCTTTACATGTTATCCTGTTCGTTTCCTGCCGTTTTCCGCATAATAAAAGCCTGCGGCACAGAAACAATAATAAATGTCCTGTTACTTTTGTACCGCAGGTTTGATGATTTGTCAAGTTATATTTTTGATTTTATGTCAAGTTATTGGTTTTATATCTTGACATTTGCAAGTTGTGTATCTTGATATTTCCACTTCCACAATTCTTAAAGTGTCCTGTTTCGTTTCTGTCAGATAGTCCTCTACTTCCGGGATAAATCTTTCGATTTAAAGCCGCCGCCTTAATATCATTCAATAACTGATCTGTCCTCGAAATCAAAAGATCGCACCGCTTCTGAATCTGTTTGTCCTC
>CAMORO010000066.1 GCA_946623875.1 uncultured Lachnospiraceae bacterium
GCTTACAGCAAGAGCTCTGATGCATTTCAGACCGAACATCGTGTTCACGTTGCCGATATATCATTTTTCTCTCTTGTCTCTCTCATCTCAGATGACAGAGACGAACATGTTGTGCTCGGAAGCATAGTGAACATTACGAGGTTCGTCAGCGTCCTTATGGGAAACGTCGTGTTCGTAAGACTACTGGACGCATTCACGGATGAGCCGGGCAATCAGAACACACAGATTGCATATACGCGTTCTGTGTTCGCGGCGTGTACCGCGTCATTCGGTTTTGTTCTTTCGGCAGTCGGGTTCAACGCAGCTCTTGATGTACAGCCGGCGGCTGTTGATACGGTCATAACCGTGATGTTCATATGGGTACCTGTGCTGATCTATGCAGCAGTACTTATAATATATTTATTCTTTTTTGACAAAGGATTATGAACGAATGAAAACAGATGCACATATTCTGAATAAGATGTTCAGGGGAATACTGATCACCAACGCCATCAGCATAGTTGCCAATATCGCCTGCGTCATGATAGACGGAATAATCACCGGACAGTTTCTGGGAGCTGACGCCGTGACAGCAGCCGGACTCCTGCATCCGGTCATCATGCTGATAAACCTCGTCGGAGGACTTCTGATCGGGGTGGGAGTCATGTGCACGCAGTACATGGGCAAAGCCCAAAGGGACAGGGTGGATCAGGTGTACAGCATCGTGATTATAGCGGCGTTTATATATGCCTGCGTATCTACGGTGCTTGTGTATGTACTGGCCCCGTGGCTGGGACAGGCTCTCGGTGCCAAGACCGGCAGCCCGGAGATAATCAATATGATAAAGGTATATCTTCGCGGCTTCTGCCCCGGAATGGTATTCATGCGCTTCACCGTACTTCTGTCGGGCATCATGATACTCGACAATGACAAGAAGCGAAGCATGATGGCCATGGGAGCAACACTGGTTGCGGATGTCGCATTCGATCTTCTGAATGTGACCGTATTCCACGGAGGCATGTTCGGGATGGCGATAGCGACATCTCTCAGTAATGTAGTCGGATTTGCCGTTATCATGACGCATTACTCAAGAAAGGACCGGGTGCTCCATTTCACTACAAAGGGACTGAAGATCAAGGACCTCGGCGATGTTGCACTGCGCGGGATACCTCATGCTATCAATATGGGGTGTCAGGCGGCAAGAGTGCTGTGCTTCAACGCGCTGCTTCTTTTTATCGCGGATAAGACTGCCGTGGCAGGTCTTTCCATAACCACAAATGCGTTTTCGATAATATACGCTCTGGTTCTGGGAGTGTTCATTTCCGCTTCTATACTGAGCAGTCTGACGTACAGCGAAGAGGATCGGAGGGGACTCGAGCATACCATAACACTTGCCGTGAAGATCACAGTAGCTTTATTCGTTGTGCTCGGTGCGGTCATAGCCATTATCCCGAGGCCGTTCGCACTTCTGTTCGTCAACAGGTCAGCCACAGGAGCCGTCGATCAGGGTGCGGCTTTTATAAGGGTATGGGGGATACAGTTCATGTTCATGGCAGTGACATTTCCGATAAGCGGTACATATCAGGGTACGGGACGCCTCAGGGAAAGCTACTTCATCGACATCATGCGCGAGGGAATACTCCCGATAGTTTGCGTTGTCGGACTCGGTATTGCATTTGGGATCCGCGGAGTGGAGGCGGGCTTTGTCCTGGCAGGGGTTCTCTCGCTTTTGTCCACCGTTCTTGTTTCGTTTGTACACAACAGGAAACTGTCGGTCAGACCTGAGGATTTCCTCATTCTTGATGATCATTTCGGAGCTAAGCCTGATGAGTTGTACGAAGCGACCATGCATGACATAAACGATGTAATAAATGTCTCGGAAGATGTCAGAAATTTCTGCATCGAAAGAGGAGCAAAAAAGCGGGACGCAAATATGTTTGCCCTGTTCATAGAAGAGATGGCCGGCAATACCGTGGAGCACGGATACGGCAATGGAAAGAAAGCAAGCGTAGATCTCAGATTTGTGTTCCATGACGGCACAGGAGTCATAAGGCTCAGAGACGACGGCAAACCGTTCGATCCGGTCCGCTGGCTCGAAAAGAACTCGGGGGAAGACCCGACATCCTGCCTTGGAATACGTGTCGTGACGGGTCTTTCCAAAAACGTGAATTATATGGCTTCGATGGAGATGAACAACCTTACGATAGAACTTTAATTTCAGAATATTTACTGTAAATTTTGATGTGGAAAAGGAGGGTTAAGATGATTTGTGAAGTAGTAAAAGGACTCATATTTGCTGCAAGGGTTGGCGAACAAGTTGAAAGGTGCGCTAAGAAGAGCGGTTTTGCCTGCGATGAAATGCCCTGCTTCAAAGACCGCGATCACGAAGATGATGAAGAGGATGGCAGAGGATGTGACAAGGCGCCGTGTTGCAGGGATATTGAAGATGACGCTGATGACGATGACGAAGATGATGATGACGTCGATGCTGATCCCGATGAAGTTGTTGATGTAAAGGCAGATGAAGTGGAAGAAGAAAAGAAGGAGCCTGAGAAGAAGGCTGCACCTGCAAGGAAGGCTGCGCCTGCAAGGAGGGCTGCTTCGAAGAAGAAAGACAAGAAAGATGATAATGAATAGCTGACATGACAGGAACTATCAAAACGGATCAGAAATGCTGGCAGTTTATCGAGGCGCTCAACGCGATAAGTGATGAGTGCCTTGCTTCTGTTGCACTTTCGGATGGGAAAAACGAATATACCTACCGACGCATGCTGTTTAAATGGAAGCTTTATGCCGAGGTATTCTCTGCTCTTGGTATTTGCGAAGCAAGCAGCTCAAGAGCTGCCATGACCGGGATGCCTGCAGCAGAAACTGTCATAGCTTTTTATGCTTTGAACATGACAGGCACTTCTGTTTCGATGGTGCATATGACAGACCTCAGGGATCCCGCAAGATGGGAGCGCATGGTAAGAGAAGAAGGCATCACGGATCTTGTACTTGCAGACATCCTGATCGATCCTGATCTTTTTGACCGGATCGTCAGAGAAAGATCACGTCTCGGAATTAGAAGGATAGTAGTGCTGCAGATTACAGTTGCAGGAGAGTATCTCACGGATGAAGAAATACTGCAATTTCGGATAAACCGCAGAAGGATGAAAGAGTATAAAGGCGTTCTCTTCATGAACGATCTGCTTAAAATGTACGAGGCATATGACATTGAGTTCGGAAAGAAGGATGATAATGCTGCCGTCATCGCTCATACGTCCGGCACGACGCGGGGCATACACAAGCCGGTTCCGCTTTCGGACAGGGGACTGAACGAGGCGGCTTCGTGCATGCTTTCGGACAAGAGATTCAAAAAGCTTATCGGAAAGGCCGTGAGTGCACTTTTCATGGACATGTCGTCAGCTTACGCATTTACCGATATGGTGCACCTTACGCTTGCCTTTGGCGGCAGGCTGGTGCTGGCTCCGGGTGTCCGTTACATAGAGGATATCGCCGCCATACTGGAAAGGGAGAAGGTTAACGTACTCTTTGCCACGGCAGCATACATGGATGCCTTCATGAAACTCAAAAGAAAACCGGATCTTTCGGCGCTTGGATCCGTATTTGTAGGTGGAAGCTATGTGTCGGCATATAATAAGGGAAGATTCGACTCTTTCCTTAAGGACTGCGGTTCAAAAGTTAAGGTTACGCTCGGCTATGGACTGTCGGAAACAGCCGGGGCATGTATGTTGTCCGATCCTGATAGAGATGATGATTCTATGGGAAAACCTCTTTTTGGAGTGAAGATAAAACTGTATGATGAGGATGAGAAGAAGTTTTACGACCTGTCGGACAAAGTCCGCAGGGGAGTACTCTTCGTATCTTCACCTTCAGTGAGCGGCGGTCGCATAGGCAGTAAACAGTTCTTCGGTCTTACGGACATCGGCGGCGGAAAGTATCTGAATACATACGATCTTGTAGATGTTTGCGAAGACGGATATCTCAGATATGCAGGCCGCATGAACAGGTATTTCGTGAACAACGAAGGCATACGTTTTAACGCCGGCCTCATAGAGACTGCGATGTCGGGTCAGCCGGGAATAGAGAACTGCTGCATCACTCCGGGATATGACAAGTCCATGCATGATACCATACCTGTGCTGAACGTTTCTGTAACTGACAGCGGGGATGATGCAGAGAGCGTCATAGAGGAAGCCCTCGTAAGAGTTTTTATCAATGAAGGAATGATCAGGGATACGAATCTGCCGGGACAATGCATGATCGCAAAGAAACTGCCTCTAAATTCAGCAGGTAAGGTCGATGCACGAAGGATCGCGGATGGAAATCTTAAGGGCAAATTATACCGCATAAGACCCGAACGGGAAGACGGTTTGCTGAAAGACATAGAGCTGGTGCCGTTTAAAGACGCACCGGGACTGAGAGCCGGATTTCCGGACGAGCTGGGAGGATAAGAGAATGGACAAAGCGATTATCGCAAACATGATCATAATCATACTTGAACTGATTACTTTTTACATATGCCGCAGTCGCGTGCATGAGATGCTGGTTTTCTATACCCAGTTGTCGAATATCGTGACCTTGGTATCTTCGGTATGCTTTGTCATAAATCGCAATGCCGGGATTACGGTCATACTGAGATATCTCAGCACTGTCATGCTGACCCTGACAGTACTGATCACATTGTTTGTTCTGGTGCCCACAGGCGCAGGATTTGTACGTATGATGCTGTCGGGTAACGGACTCTTCCACCATACTGTCTGTCCGGTGATATCCGTTACATCATACTTTTTATGGGAACAGCATTCATCTGTCTGGCTGATACCCGTAGCCGTTACGCTTGCTTACGGGTTAGTGATCCTGCTTCTCAATCTCGCTAAGATCATAGAAGGTCCATATCCGTTTTTCAGAGTGTACGAACAGAGCGTAAAGGCAACAGTTATATGGATGGTCGCGTTGACCGTTTTTATAACAGTATTATCTCTGGGAGTGGTGTACATCGCGAAATAAACAGAAGGAAGAGTTAACCGGTCATGGATAAATTGATTTTCGAGGATATAACACTTGAACACAGAGATGCCTGGAGCAGATGCATAGCTAAAGAGAATGTTCGTTCCTGTGATTATGCATTTGCAAACTGCTTTATCTGGGCCGGGGAGTATAACGAAAAGATCGCTACTGCCGGCGGATGCATGATCCTCTCATGGGAGGATGAGAACCGTAACAGGTATTATTCATTTCCGGTCGGGGGGAGTGACGAAGAAAAGATGGCCTTAGTCCGTTCGCTTCAGGCTTCGGAAGAAGAACAGGTTTTCGCATATGCGACACAGGAGCAGGTACGGTGGCTTCAGGATCATTTTCCGGGAGAATATGAGGCCATACCTTTCAGGGATGCTTTTGAATATGTCTATGATACGGAAATGCTTGCGGAGCTTAAGGGAGGGCATTTTGCGGGCAAGAGAAACCATATAAAGCATTTTACGGAAGGCGGGACATGGTCGTTTCGTGAACTTGAAGATGACGATATACAAACCTGCCTTGCATTGGAAGATCATTGGATTAATAATAAGCTTGAATCAGGGGAAGATGAACCGGATTCCCTTGAGGCAGAGAGACACGCGCTTATGAAGGCTCTGGATTATCGTAAGGAGCTTGGAATACAGGGCTTCGTACTTGAGCAGAACGGTGCGGTCGTGGCTTTTGTGCTCGCATCTCCACAGACAAAGGATCAGATAACGGTGCATTTTGAAAAGGCCTCCGGTGATGTCAGGGGAGCCTATCAGATGATAAACCGTGAATTTGCCCGTAGAATGAAAGACCGGTTTGCGGTGATCAACAGGGAGGATGATGCAGGTAACCCGGGGCTTCGATTCGCCAAATCAAGCTATCACGGCTATAGGCTTATAAGAAATTATTATGTGTATTACGGTCATTATGCCTTTGCCGGTGAGATGGACAGGGATGAAACGGTAAACCTATACCTGTCGGCCTTTGATGATCCGCGCCGTCTGGCTGAGTTTTTTGTCGACCGGCACAGGATCCTCAGACTTTTTGCGCAGGGAAGGGCAGTATGCCAGGCGGCGCTTATCCCCTGCAGTATTATGAGAAACGGGAAGACGGTACCGGCGATATATCTTTATGCACTCTCGACGGATCTTAGACAACGTGGGAAGGGCTTTGCGACGGAACTCACGGAACATATAACAGAGAGAAACAGGTGTCCGCTTATCACAGTTCCTGAAAGCGAGGGGCTGGTGCCTTTCTATGAGAAGCTGGGGTTCAAAAGTTTCTGCAGCTCCCCGGAGAAGCGGATAGAAAGAGGAGCGTCAGAGTGCCGGATCACAGCGGAGGATATCACGCAAAAAGAAAGGAAGTATATCATGAAACATCTCCTTTTGTGCAGAAAACGGTTCTGTGAACTGGAAGGGGATGTGGTATGGGATGAGGAGGCACTGTCCTAT
The DNA here is from genome assembly GCA_946623875.1 of uncultured Lachnospiraceae bacterium. GTDB lineage: Bacteria > Bacillota > Clostridia > Lachnospirales > Lachnospiraceae > UBA2868. Next base: position 6,444 of record CAMORO010000066.1, read on the forward strand.
GCCCTGGAGGATCATATGATGGCAGACGGGCGGATAGCCGCTCTTTCCGACGGAGGGATGATCTGGTATATAAAGAACGGCACAGGGTTGGATATCTCAACTGTCATGGATGAACCGGAGAAGGAGACAGAAGCCGTCAGGGCACTGCTTGAAGCGGAGAAGGTCAAAACTGCACGTATACCGGCGATGAAAGTACTGATAAGAGGGTACGACGGAAACACACGGAGGATGGATATGGCGCTGAATTAAACGTATCATGACGAAAGCCGATACATCGTTCGACTTTTCGAGCCTTAAGCTGGTGACGCTGGGAGGAGCGTATGTATCGCCCGATACACTTAACAGGATAAACAGCTTCATCAAAAAGTACGGAGGTAATACAAGAGCCGTCAGCGGATACGGTCTTTCCGAGGCCGGAGGAGCCTGCATAATGCCCGATCCGCGCATGAATACGGCCGACACCATAGAAGAGACTAAAGAAACACGATGACAGATAAGGAGGATGGAGATGTATAAAGGGTTTTTAAAAGATGTTGAATATGTAATGGGACTTTTTTTCAAGCATGTAGAGGACTGCTGCGAAAAGGAAGACAAGGACAAAGATAAAAAAAGAGAATACGGCCGGGGCTGTGATTGCATGCCTTGTTGCAAAGAAGACAATGACGATGAAGAAGAAGATGATGATGAGGCAGACAAAAAAGGATTTAAGGGCGGGATCCTGGGACCGGGATCGGTCACAGACATCATGAAGTGCCTGTTTGATGCCTCGGATATCGACTATGACTACGAAGACTGAAGATATAGCTAATAGGAGAAAGGCTGTGGAGGCCGGTCGTGATTTTATTTGAAAGAGAATACATTTTAAGTTCATCCGCCTGTGATGAGATTTCTGAGGAGATAGTCAGGTTCTGCGAGAAGCAGCGTGTTGACGGTAAAGATGTCATTCGTTACCGTCTGTCTGCCGAGGAATCTCTTCTGAACTGGATGGACAAGGGTTGCGAGGGCAGGCATGTATGTCTGAAGCTTGGACAAAGACTGTTTTCGGCATATATGATCATAGAGATGGACGGGACACCGATCGATCCGGAAATGGAACAGTCTGAGAATTTGGGAGAATATTGCAATATCATCCTGATCAGCCTGAACCAGAAGCCCAAGTATTCCTATTTGAACGGCAGGAACAGTCTGTTTTACCAGCTCAGGAAGAAATCAATGTCGCAGTTCCAGGTATTGTGTATCGTTGCTGTATTGTCGATCCTTACAGGCGTTGCCGGAAATCTGCTGATACCTGAGGAATTACGTCACATGCTCCTTGATACGATCATCAGTCCCGTATATGACACATTTTTTGACATTCTCGGATGCATTGCCGGTCCTATGATATTCCTGTCCGTTGCATGGGGCATATACGGAATAGGAGATGTTGAGACGCTGGGCTCGATAGGAAGAACGATGCTCTTAAGCTTCCTGAAATATGTGTCCGCCGCTACGGTGGTCTGTGCCGGTTTTTTCCCGGTTTTCGGAAACAGCTTCTCAAACGGAAGTAATCAGGTATCACAGGTCAGGGCAGTACTTGAAATGATCCTGGGTATCTTTCCGTCTGATATTCTGGAACCCTTTGCAAGCGGGAATACGTTACAGATCATATTCCTTGCCATCGTGATAGGAACTGCGCTGTTCTTCATGCAGAAGCAGACTCGTGAGGTCGCCATGATCATAGGTCAGATCAACGCACTGGTGAACTTCCTGATGAGTCTTATCAGTCATCTCGTCCCGTTTATTGTCTTCATGGTCATGGTATCGCTGATCTGGTCGGGTGACCTGATGATCATCTCTTCGGTATGGAAGTTTATGGGTGTTTTTCTTGTTGCACTGTTTTTCGTTGCTTCGGCATACCTTTTGATAACTTCAGTTTATCAGAAGGTGAAACCTTCGGTTCTTATTCGTAAATGCCTGCCGGCATTCCTGGTGGCTCTGACTTCGGCTTCATCCGCAGCGGCATTCGGCACAAATGTTGAGACGTGTGAAAAACAGTATGGGATCGATGCGTCACTGGTCAGTTTTGGAGTGCCGCTTGGCATTGTCGTACACAAACCGATATCATCTGTTTACAATCTGATAATAATTTTGTACTTTGCCTCGGTATATCATGTACAATGTACACCGGTCTGGCTGCTGCTTGCGGTGTTCCTGTGTATCGTGTTATCCGTCGCGGTTCCGCCGATCCCCGGAGGAGGCGCTGCGGTATATACGATCCTTTTTCTGCAGATGGGAATACCCGAGGAAGCCCTGGCGGTGGCTCTTACATTGGATATTATAACTGATTTCCCTATAACTGCGTTTGACACGTTCTCACTGCAGATGGCACTTGTTAATGTTTCATCGAAATTAAACCGTATCGATAAGAATAAGCTGTGTAATTGAAGTGATTGAATATGAATGAACCTGAGGGACCACTATAATTTAAACAGAGAGTTCAATCAATGGCGGTTGACGGAACAGTTACCGTGGTTTAAAATAGAATAGCAGTACATAAGGGCTTGTACTGGTTTCGACGGGGGTTTGGAAGTCGAGACAGCCATCCGTGGTCCCATTCCACGTTAAACCGGGGAACTAAATATAAACGCTAAGCCTAATTTAGCATTAGCTGCCTAAGAGCAGCTTGTCCTTCCGGGGTCACCCGCTGCGCCGGGTAAGGGCATCAAACCTGCGGGGAACTCCCACACCAAAGCTTTGAGGTATGGGAAGCAACCATGAAGCTACCAAAGTGCGGAGCCTGTCATTGGGCGCTGTACGGAGGGAATGAATAAACAATGACTGTGATGGGAGAAGTCTTGATGAAAGGGCTTTCGGACGCGGGTTCGATTCCCGCCAGGTCCACTATACCGTGTTTTGACGAACACCTGTCCATAAAGGTGTTCAAAACACGGATTTACCTTATTTGCGGCATTCGTAACCCATACGAGGCAGAGTCCGAAAAATGGCAGAATACAATTCAGCTATCGATTGGAGGAGTCAGAAAGTGGGTTAAGAAGTCATATGGGCTGGATATCAGTAAATCCAGTGTTTGTTCCGTAAGGGATAAATGCGGGGCTGATAAGCTGGAAATAGGTGCCGGCAAGATAGTTCCTTCATTGAAGAGTAAAAAGGAACTGGCAGTATTAGAAGCTTTTAAGGCTTTAGGATTTATATCTGAAAAAGAAGAGCAGTGGGATTGATTCCACTGCTCTTTATTCATAAGTGTATTAAAAAAATAAAATGCCCCACAGAGCACAAGTTCATGCATTATCTCTTCGAAATCCCTGCCGTCTTCGTAATCTCTGAAGTATTGGTTAAGATAGATATTAAGGCTAATGTTCGAATTCGGGATTCGAACATTAGCCCGTCAAGATGGACGGAGTTATTCTTTACAACAGAGTGAATCATGACTTCTGCATCAGTGTATGATTCCGGAAGATATTCCAGAATGTGATTTTTGACGGATTCTTTGAATTCTTCGTAATTCATGCTTTCTCCTTTCCTGAACGGCAATGCTTTTCAAATAGCTTTCGCGCTGGTTCGTAATCGCAGAGGGTATAGAGCGATTAAACATCGGTGTGCGCTTGTAGCTGGAATCGGGCATCTGAACACTTACGTTTCTTACCTGATCGGGCTCGCCGAGAGATATGTTCATTCTCCCTTCGATGGTTTCACCTTTGCGGCTAGTGTTCTGCGAAACTGCTTCGGTGGGGAGAATACAAGAAGCCCATTGATCTTTCCATCTGAAACTTAGAGAATTGGTTTACTTGAAAAGTATCCCACTAATAATGCCACGAATTATCCATAAAAGATCCAAATAGCAGAAAGTAACCATCTTTTGTTCCATAAGTGGGTTAATTATCATAGTGACATTTATAGTGAAATATATAGTGACATGACACTTTATTTGTGTTATAGTACTTGTGTGTTTTTTATGAAAGGAAATTCTTAAATGAATTTAGGAATAGAGTCGGAAACACTAGAATTTAAAAAGACTACTGGTGAGATAGACAAGGCAATGGATAACATAGCCAGCATGCTTAATAAGCATGGTCATGGTACGCTTTATTTTGGTGTTTCTCCAAGCGGTGAAGTAACCGGACAGCAAATCAGTGCCTCATCACTTGATGATGTTGCAAAGAAGATAAAATCAGCGATCAAACCCATGATCTATCCTGAAATCAAACATGAGATTTTGGATGAAAAAGATGTGATACGTGTGGACTTTTCAGGAAAGGAAAAGCCGTATTCGTCTTTTGGACGATATTATAAGAGAGTATTTGATCGGACTGAGGAGATGACGCCGGATGAACTGAAACGTATGATGGCTGAAACGGATCGTGAATCATATTGGGAAAACAATCTTACAGATAGCGGACTGGAAGACATTGATAAGGATGCATTACTTGATTTTTATAAAAAAGCGGTTGCGTGTGGTCGACTGGATGAGATGAATCCATACGATGAAGAAGAGTTGCTTACTGGCCTTGGATTATATGATCGTGGAAAACTGACAAATGCCGGTTATTATTTGTTTTCAAATAAAAAGCCTGTTGTGCTGAAGTTAGCAGTTTATGTTACGGATGAGCGAATCAACTTCACTGATATCGGTAGGGTAGAGGATAATATTTTCAATCTGATTCGCAAGGGATATTCATATATTAAAGAGCATATTAATTGGAGCGTTGAGCCGGGAGAAGATACTTCGAGAATTGAAGTGCCGGAAATACCTGTAGAGGCTTTGAGGGAGATTGTTGTTAATTCTTTTGCTCATGCGGACTACAGAGGAATTTCTGAAAATGAAATAGATATAACACCTACCAGAGTGGAAATATATAATCCGGGAGAATTTCCTACAGGTTTTTCTCCGGAAATGTTTGCCAGACAGCGAATTCGTTCCATGCCAAGAAATAAAGTCATTTTAAGTACGTTATATAAGAGTAAGGATGTTGAGGTTTTTGGTAGCGGATTTAGGAAGGTATACGCATATTGTGATAAATATGGTATTAAGGTTGAATCGGCTTTTGAAAATGACGGGTTTTCATTTATATTTTACAGGGACACATATAGTGACAATGACACTAAAAATGACACTATAAAGGCATTTGAACAAAATAGCGGTACAAATAATAGTATTCCTACTGATGCAAGGGTGTATATGCTTCTCAAAGAGGATCCCACACAAACAAGAGAAGCCTTGGCTAATAAAACGGGACGAACGGTAAGAACAATACAGAGAGTTCTTGATAAGCTTACTGCTAATGGAAAGATTAAGAGGATTGGTTCAAAGAAAACAGGATATTGGGAAGTTTTTTGACAGATCTGATGATAAAAATATGGATTAGGTAATCTTTTATGAAGAAACAATTTGTACAGAACGATAATAATATGGCTGTAGCATATTATCGATTCTCGTCACATGCTCAGAATGAGCAGTCGATTGATCAGCAAAGAGAATTGGCCGAGGAGTACGCCCAAATACATGGTCTTACTATCGTAAAAGAATATGCGGATGAAGCCTTATCCGGGCGTGATGATACCCGGCCGCAATATCAGCTAATGCTGAGTGAAATCAAAACGTTAAAGCCTGCGGTTCTTATTCTTTGGAAAACGGATAGACTTGGTCGAGATCGATATGATCTAATTTTGGCTAAAAAGATTATTCGTGACGCTGGTTGTTCGATTGAATGCGTTGCGGAGCCGTTCCTTGATCCAAATGATCCTACAAGTATATTTATAGAAGGAATGCTGGACGCCCAGGCTGAGTATTACTCAGCTAACTTGACGCAGAACGTAATGCGTGGTTTAAACTTTAATGCAAAGAACTGTTACTATAATGGTGTTAAGGTATGGGCTCAGACATATCCTTATGAACCGTATGTATTTGGGAGAGTATCATTACGGTGATGTGGTTATACCGGATGGTGTTCCTCGAATAATACCTGATGATTTGTTTGAAGAAGTACAAAAGAGGTTTGTTTTAAACAAACATAAACCGAAGTCTCAAGAAGCCAGACATATAGAGACAACAGAACCTCGTTTTTGGCTAACAGGTAAATTGTTCTGCGGAGAATGTAAGCAATCGATGCAGGGAGTTTCTGGAACATCAAAATCGGGTAGGATTCATTATTATTACGTATGTAAAAACCATCGCGGACATAAATGCAAACTAAAACCTGTTCGAAAAGATTTTCTTGAACGCTGTGTAATAGAGATACTCCGGGAGTTTTTGTCTGATCAAGGGAACTTGGCATCCTTGGCGTTCGACGTGTCGGAATATGCAAGAAAAATGCATTCCGATGATACCTACCTTAAGTCATTGCAGGCAGAGCTATCACAAGCTGAGAAAGAGATTAAGAACATTGTTGAAGCTGTTAAACAAGGATTGGTTTCGAAGTCGTTGCAAAAGTCTTTGACAGAACTGGAGACCAAGCAGGAAGCTTTAGAAGATGCAATTGAAACCGAGAAAGCAAAGCTCGCGCTGGCAAATAATGATTATGGAATCAAGCATTATTTCGAGATGTATGCTAAAGCGGATTTCGATGATGATGAGACCAGACGAATGATTTTCGAGTATTTTATTGACAAAATCTATGTTTTCGAGGATAAATTAATAGTAGATATGTTTTATTCCGAAAACCATGTAGAAGTAAGTCTGGATGCCTTTCTTGCATCAGAAGAATATGCAAAGGAAAGTATTAAAGATTTAAAAATTGATCAGGGGTCGGTGTTCGACAAAAACGCAACCGGCTCCACTAAATCATAAGAAACGAACACCGGGAGGTGTTCGTTTTCTGTTGACTTGGGAAATAATCTAAGCCTTGTCACATAAACAATTGCGAACAATCACATTTGCGTTTTTTATTGACAAATCCTGTTGGGGGGGGGTATAATATTCGATACTTTAGTGACAAACAAAGATATTTTCACAGGAAGGAGATAAGTAGTTAATGAAGAAGTTGAAATTGGAAAAATTATTACTGGCTGGCGTAGTAGTGGCTATGATCGTAGTAAAGGGTACCATTTTAAGCGGAGTTGAGGTTGATGCGAAAGCGTCCAAGTATGGTACGGTTGATCCGGTTCCTGCTGAACCGGTTAACGTTGAGCCGAGAGAGATGACAGATGAGGAAATAGAAGCGGAAGAGGAGAGAAGATCAAATGACCGTGCCAGAGTTCTTGTAGCTGAACATGAAGCAGGCATGGCAAACGGAACAGCGGGAGAAGCGTTGGCGCCCCAGATTAAAGGTTTTTCTACACGTTCAAACGTAAAGGGTTGCTATAATACTCGTAATTTTGGCGGAAATTTTTCAGTTTATGATTGGTCAAATCCTTATGGGCCGGGTGGTAGAGAAGTACTTAACCGCGCTGTAAGTCTTAATGCTCACGAAGAACATTATGCGTCCATTATGGACTCAAAATGCGGTGATATTGCAAAGAGTGTTCTCCAGGCTACGGCAGCAGGTTACGGCTATCTGCCAGGTCCGATTGTTGATATAAATATCGGTAAGAAAACGGAGTCAGGAGAAATAGTATACCCGGAATTCCCCAATAATGGTTGTGTGGCTGTTACTTATGAAATCCCTTCAGGCTGGCGTTTGGCTGGATATGAGCCTGCTTTTATATGTTTGCTGCCTGATGGGTCTACAGAACTGCTGGCCAATCTCTCAGGAGGAGCCTTAGGAGGAATCGAAACTGGTTTAATAGCTGTTGACCATCCACAGGGAGTGTATATGCTTACGATGGTTCCTCAGGGAAGCCTTAGTGCCCTGCATAATCAGCAACATAATAAATATGTAAATTTCATGTGGGGTTTATAATGTGTAATTCATAAAAACAATGATCATATAATAAGTAGTGAGTGTTAGAGATTATAGAGTAATAAAAGATGGCAGTCGGTGAACGACTGCCATCTTCACAAATAAGCATTCGAAGAATAAAAAACAAGGGCAGAAAATGAAAAATGTCATATTCAGAAGTAAAACAGGGGTTTTATTTAGGAAACAGATATTAAGCTCACTTTTTATATCTATGATCGTAATATTTGTACTTATCTCGTTTTCCATTTTTAAGGCTCAGGGCATTTTCTTTCCGACAGATGAATTAGGATACTGGAGTAATGCCGCGTCTGTACTGGGAATTGACTGGTCTGCCGTAACAGCCGGCATGAACGGTTACGCTCCCGGATACAGTGTATTGCTTATCCCCATCATGACAATGATCAAAAGTCCGATTGTTATGTATAGAACTGCGCTTGTACTGAATGCATTTCTGCTGCTTCTTAGTACATTCCTGTTTATAAAGTTAATCACGATCATCTACGGCAAACCCGGGATATGGATCATACCGTGTTCTTTATTTCCCGCATATCTTGTATACATGAGTTACACTATATCGGAAGTCCTTCTTTACGTTCTGTTCCTTGAACTGTGCTGTGTGATGTCAAGGATATCAGGTGGTGAAAGAAAAGTATGGCTTATATGCTGCGGTGCGATTGTAGCGGCACTTATGATTTGCGTGCATTACAGAACTGTCGGGATTCTGGTCGTTTATGCTTCAGTATGTTTCTTGAGCAGCCCTGGAATAAATGTGTCTGGGAAAAAGAGCATGATGATCTCGGTCGCAGTACTCTGCTTTTTATTTGCGGCGATGGTGCTTTACAGCTGCACAGGAGGAAGGATAAGCAGTAAGGTTTATGACCCGGTTTTTTTGCTTGATCTTATGCTGGGTGCGGCCGGAAAGATATTCTATGCAGGCGCAGCCACATTCGGGACAGGGATCATCGGTCTGACAGAAGTGTACAGAAAACGGAAAGAGCCGTTCGGTTTATTTATTTTATTATCATTTATATATATGGTAATCCTTGGATCATTCTACTTTTGCGGTGGGACACGAATGGATCAACCGGTATACGGAAGATATGAAGAAATGTTTTTGCCTCTTCTTATGTACATTGGCATAAAGAATATGTCAGACAATAAAAGGCTGGAAATGGAGGAAGGAAAAGTACATACGGATGTGATGATCTTTATGGGGATCACAGCCCTTGTACTTACACTGTATATAGTTTATCTTGGGAAAACCGAATACGTTGCGGATTTTGTTAACGGTATTGACTGGATGTTTGGGACAGGAATGCCCAAGGTATCGATGGTTTACATAACACCGTTTGTGATAACTTCGGTAGTGCTTTTTATCATAGATAAAGCACTGCAGAAGGGAAAAATGAGGGAAGTATGTACTGCCTGTCTTGCCTGTATATTCATTTTTTCCGCTGTCTTTCTTTCGTGGAAGCATGTCTGGCGTTTTCAGGATACAGATATCAGTGACAGGATACTGGCTGAGAGAGCGGAATCGTTTGTTGATTACGGCCGGGAGTTGATCTTTCTTAACTCCCCATATAATGATTATGTAAACCTATTGCAGTTCTGGCTAGGGGATAAGAGCATTAATGTGATAGAGGGTCTGGCACCCGAAGCATTTCAAACTCCGGACGACGCTGTTATTATCACTTATGCAGATTACGAGTGTGACTATCAGCTGACCGAGCGGTATGATGACTGCATGTCGTCCGCTCATTTCAGAATGTACAGTAACATCACAAATTGATCCATAATAACCCGGTGACGGAAAAAGATATTGCTGTCATACAGAATTGAGGGAGATACTGCCGTTGTAGATAATATATTTCATCAACTGCAGGACTACGAGAATAAGATATTGTAAGTACAGAAGAATGGTGTCCAGTC
>CAMORO010000067.1 GCA_946623875.1 uncultured Lachnospiraceae bacterium
CGGCTTTCAGGATTCCGAACGAATTAATAGTATAAAAGGTTGCAAAATTCATGAACATATACGTCTCTGGATACCGGTCTTGTTATGTATACCCCCAGAGAAACGCCCCAGTCGCAGTATTTTAATTACAGTGGATTAAATGTGCAGCCCAAGGGTGATCTGCCGCTTGTGGGTGATATGGCAAGCAAGCTTGATACCGGTAAGCTTACCTGGAACACGGTATATGCAGATCCTACGAATAAGGATACAAGCAATTACGCCGAGATCGTTACAGTTTCGGTTGGTGTAACGAAGCCGCCGGAAAAGACTTTGGTGAATAACGCCAAGACACTGAATAAAGTAAAAAATGGGACAGATCCCGATTCCGGCAAGAACTGGGAGCAGAGATTTAATGAAGCCAATGATGTATATGAGCTTCTGGATCTGTCAGAGCAGAGAGCATTAATGAGGCAGTACAGAAATGATCATCCCGGGGCAACCGATAATGAGATAAGGGATCATGTACGTGCCAACAAGGCGCAGTACAGGGACCAGTTCAAAAAACAGGCCAAGAAGAATGCGCTGGCAGAAAGCGGTAAGGCGAAGTTCTCCGTCAGTGTACAGGTTTTACTGCAGTTTGAATATAAATATGATCCTGTAAAGAAAGAGCACTATTATTCGGGAGGACAGTATATAATAAATTGCACCGGAGAAGTTCAGAAGACCTTCTACTGGCTTGTTGCGGGAGTGCCTCTGTTTGTGAATGTTAAAGGCAGCGGAAGTGTGCAGCTTGACGGCAGATATGCAACCCTGAAGGAGCAACTGAGAGCTAAGGATCTTGGATATGAATCCGATCTTACAGAGATAATACCTACTGAAACTCCCTGGATACAGGTTACATTCGGTCTCAGCTTACAGCCGGGTGTTGGTATATGCGGAGTATTGAGCGTTAGAGGTATCCTGCAATTTACATTTTGGGCAAGGACTGCAACATCCAAAGTGGCAAGCGGCTCCTCCGGCGGAACCATGGGTGTGTTCCAGGGCGGCTTTGGCGTGGATCTTATCGTATTTTCCTTTGAAAAGACATGGGATATCGGAAGTTGGAGAACAGGCGTATTTGATAAACAGGGTAAGCTGGGCACCCAGTCTGCCGGTGAGAGCGACGGTTCCAATATAACCATGTATTTAAGGAATTTTGATAACGGTGAGGAGGTGCCACCGCCTCTTAAGATAAACAGCACTCTGCTGCCGGAGGCTAAGAAAACGCTGATCAACGGTGCGCCGGAGTATATAAGACCTCAGATAATAAATCTTGACAACGGAGAGCTGCTGCTCCTGTTCTTAAGGAATATGGAGGGAGAGGTTAATGCCCTTGGTGAAGCGAGAAACAAAGACAATGCGACCGCCCTTCAATATGCCATAAGGAAGAAGGACGGTACCTATGATACCGACGAGAACGGCAACATAAGATCAAATACCATCGAGACCGATAATAATGCGGACAGTACTTTATCCGCAGTCAAATCGGGTGATAAGGTGTACATTGCATGGAGTGATTCAAAGGTGGAAGCCGGTTCCGCACAGGAATTCGAACTGGCAAAGAAGTCACTTACAAGTACCTCCATTCATATGGCTGTTTATGATATTGCAGCCGGCAAAATGAGCGATGTGATCACTGTGGTTGATGACAGCTTTGTCAATTCCCATGTCTTCCTTACCGAAGAGGGAGATAACATTGCACTGTATTACTTCAAGAAGGATTTATCGAAGGCAGGGAATATCGAGGAGCTTGCGGGAGTTCAGAATAATTACAACACCTGGGCCCGTAAGGTATATGATCCGAAAACAGGGGGGTTCGTTAAGCTTATGCCGGACAGACCCGACCCGTACGAGGAATTGATAGCCATCTCTCATCCCGGGATCACTGACCCGCTTGTGCTTGACTTAAATGCGGAGGACTTTGAATATACGGATATAAGCGGAGCCGCTAAGGACTACAGGATATTGAGCTATACGGTAGACAGGGACGGAAATTACGAAACCGCTACGGATAAGGAACTGTGGGTACAGCTTGAGAATCTTACGGATGCAAGGACATATTATCCTGTATGCTTAGATGCGGGCGGGCACACCATTGACGATCCCGAATTGTTTGAAATGAAGGATGATGTGTACCTTGCCTGGCTGACGGACGGATCCGTATATAACACCCTGAGCGCCCATGATGTATTTAAGGGCCTTGATATGGAGAACGGAACCGAAACCGGAGCCCTCGGGGAGAACGGTACGCCCGATACAACAATTACAAGAAGTATAGAGAGGATACGGGGCTTAAGCAAAGAAGATATAAGTAAATACGGCTGGAACAGTCTGCCCTATAAGCAGGTTGAGACTGTCGATAATGCAAGGGAGTTGTATACTCTGCTTTACAAGCTTTCGGAGGGAGAGTTAAGGACCACACATAAGGATTTCGGTGAGACAAGTGAAAACGGCGAGAGGATCAGCAATATTCTTACGGAGCATCAGATAGTTCCCGGCGCGGACGGTAATCTCTATCTGTTCTGGACAGGTCAGGATGGCAGTGACCTTAAGAATGATCAGGGCAGGGAACTGTATGGAGCGGCTCTGTATTTGAATGACGGAGAGGACGGAGCAAGAGGCTGGAGCAATGCCGTGAAGCTCACCGATTACGGAGAGGTCATCGATGAACTGAGTGTCGAGGTGGCCGGTGATGAGAACGCGGTGCTTGTTGGGAATATGTATACCCAGAAGGCACAGGAAAAGGGAGGAGTGGAATACGGTCCTCACAAGCTGGTGCAGATCGATTTCAAGCCCGGGAACAGTCTGGCCGTGGAGGATGCTTACTTTGAATTTTCGGATCCGTATCCCGTAGAGGGACAGATTGTGGAAGCTTCGATTCCGATCGTAAACAACGGATTACTGCCTGCAAGGAGATATAAGCTTACTGTTAACGGCAGTTCCGAGACTGCAGAGGATGTGATCTGGCCCGGAGAAACCATTGAGGTGACCAGGCAGTTCAAGGTGGACTCTGAGGAAAGCCTTACAGTGTCTGCTCAGATCAATGAGCTGGATGAGATTCAGGAGCTTGCGGTTAAGGATGATGGCGGCAACCAGGCAAGCATTACCACAGACAGCAGAGCCGTATTTGATTTCGGGGAACCGGTCATATATGATGTTGACTCGGATATTTTCGGGACTTATATGGATCAGGATGTTGACGAGGCACTTTCATCCGATGAATCCCTGCACGCATGCCTTAAGGATAGTGTGAATGATGATGACGAGGATGAGAAAGGGCGCATCGGAGCGATCCTTGACTGGATAATCTCCGATGATTACAAGCCGTCGGATCTTGTGATATGCGTGCCTGTTACCAATATCGGAAACCTGAAGGGTAATAACCTTAAGGCTAAGGCGACGGCTCTTCTGTTTGATGATGAGGGAATGCATGAGGCAGGGGTTATCGGTGAGGGAACACTTGTGACGGTTCCCGTTAAGAAAGCGGATGAGAATGGAGAAGCTGTTACGGAGACCGTATATATGGTAATACCTCTCACGGGATTTGATGCAGCCGCCCATATGGATGAGATGGGTAATATGGAGGTAAGGCTTGACTTTACCCTTGACGGTGAAGAGATATCCGATACGGCTCACGCTAAGAGGCAGTTTGTGACCAATGTGGAGATGAAGCTTGCAAGCGGCGCAAGGAAGCTTAATCTTGCGGTCGATCAGGATTATGACTTATCATCAGCGATCATCGCAAGACCCTGGGATCAGGTTAAAGAGCTGTCGTTTGAGAGCGAGGATGAGACTGTAGCCATGGTTTCCAATGACGGCTTTGTATACGGTGTGTCCGAGGGTACCACCAACATATACGTATATGACGATTATTCGGACATTATGATGACTTTGCCCGTAACCGTGAGTGCGGAGCCTGTGTATAGCGTGACCTTTGATCTGAACGGACAGGGAGGCGTGTACAGAACTCAGGAGGTCGGACAGGGAGAGAAGGCGTTAAGACCCGGGGATCCCGTCTGTGAGGGTTATATATTCGGAGGCTGGTATACCGATGCAGCCTGTGAGGATAAGGATTTCTACAGCTTTGATACTCCTGTTACGAAGGATTTGCTGCTGTATGCGAAGTGGACATCCATACAGCCATTTAATGTACATTTCAAGGGCATAGCGGCCGATCCTTATGAAGGATTGTGGTACAACAGCCAGACTAAGCGTTACGAGACCGTCTATACGGGTTATTATATCCGACCGGGTGTAACAGTGACCGGAGCCGATGGCAGGATCCTTACCGAAGGCACGGATTATCGTGTAAAATACTTAAATAACAGGAAGGCAAGCCTTGAGGGCAATGCGACCGTGGTGATAAAGGGACTTGGAATGTATACGGGCACTCTTGAGCTTCCCTTCCATATAGAGAAGGCGGATCTTAATGAGCTTAAGAACAGGAAGCTGTTAAATCTGTCAACGGCGTTTGCGGTTAAGCAGGGAGATAAGCTGAATCCTGTCATAAGCTACGGCACATATGTGTTAAAGAAGTCCGATCATACACTGAGTCTGACGGGTGTGCCCACGCAGGATACCGTAACGGATATTTCGGGAACCGGAAGGAACTTTACGGGTACGATAGAGGCCTTCCCGGTGAAGGTGTTGAGCAAACAGGAAGCCGACAGGATGTCTGTAAAGGTGACTCTTGTTCCTGTAGAGCATGTTTATGACGGGAGCAGACAGCTTCTTTCGTCTTCCGAGCTTTCCGTCACCTCGGCCGGAACCGGCGAAAGCCTTAGGTTAAACGAAGATTATTCGGTGACCTATTACAATAATGTCGAGGCGGGGAAAGCAAGGGTTGTGGTAACCGGAATTAACGGATATACAGGCAGTGTGACAAAGAGCTTTAAGATAAAGTCAGACAGGGACAGTGCCGTGGCGGTAGCGCTTGCAGATCCCGATACGCCGGTATATCATACTCAGGGCGGAGCAAAGCCGGAGCTTTCCGTGACCGTGACACGCTCGGGAGAAGCTTATGAATTAAGAGCCGGGGTTGACTATAAGGTTACATATTCGAAAAATAAAAAGGCCGGAGAAGGACGCTATACAGTTAAATTCCTTAATAACTACAAGGGAAGAACGGCGGTGACGGGCACGTATGAGATTAAGGCAAGACCGCTCTCCATGGATGGTCTTACCGTGTTCGCGGGAGATCTTATATATACAAGACCTGCAAAATACAGGGTTAATCCCTTCGTACTATATGAAAATGCAAGGCTTGAAAAAAAGAATTACACTCTCAGATACTTCGACGGTGAAAGGGAGCTTGCCGCCGGGGAGAAGATAAGCCTTGCAGAGGGTGAGAACCAAAAGACCATAACGGTGCTGATCGAGGGCAAGGGTAATTATACGGATTCCGTCAGGACGACGTATAACCTTGTGAGAAGTGAGACCGCCATTGATCTGTCAAGGGCTAAGATATATGCAAAGGACACCATGAAGCGTGTAGGCAGGCAGGGATATACGGGAAGCCCCATCGAGCCGCAGATCGATGTTTATGCGAAGCAGAACGGTGAACTTAAGCTTGTGGATCCGGATTATTATACAGTGGCATATACGGATAATATAAACAGAGGCACCGCTACGATAGTCATAAACGGTGACATAAGCAATGCCATGGGAAGCCGCACGGGAACCTTTAAGATAAAACGCGGTATCCTTAAGGAGCTTTTCTCCAATCTTTGATGCCCTGCCTGTTGCAGTCGTGTGCATCAATTTGGTACAGTAAACGAAATTATTTAGTAACTATTCAGAACCCCATTCGCAAAGCCGTGCTTCGCACTTCGTTTGCTCATGTGGTTACTTCGCCATATACATACAATCCGGCATTCATGCAAGCATGTGCCGTCTTGTATGTGCATGGCTCTGAATAGTTACAAATTATATATAAATATGTAAGGCAGTTGCCCCACTATCATCATTTCGGAAAGGATCGGGTATGGTCGGTATCAAGGATATTGCTAAACTGGCAGGGGTTTCGGTTTCTACGGTATCCAATGCGATAAACGGAAAGAAAAACATCAGTGAGGATACCAGAAACAGAATACTTAAGCTGTGTGATGAGCACGGCTACAGTTATGTGCGCAATGAGAATACCATCAGCGGCAGAATGGACATCCCCACAATATTGTTCAACTTCAGTGACTTTGACAGGAGCTTCTACCTTGAGATACTGAACGGGGTTAACACCTATGTCAGGGAGAACAACTACGATCTCATGATATGTACCAAGGTTTCCTGCGAGAAGTTCATGAGGAGCGGGCTGACCAGCGGATGCATAATCCTGGATATGGCGATGAACAACGAACTGCTGATAGACGTTGCAGGTAAAGACTATCCCATAGTAACTCTTGACAGATACATAGATCATCCCTATATAAAGAGCATACTTGTAAACAATTATGATGCCATGGCCGAGCTTACGCAGGGGCTGGTCAGCAGGGGATACAGAAGGTTTTCGTTTATCGGAGGCCCTGAGAATACCAATGACAACATGGAAAGATACCGTGCTTTCACGGATGTCCTTGAAAGGAAGCATATCAGGTTCTCGCCAAAGCACTACCACGCCGGGGATTACAGGCAGAAGTCGGGCTATATGACGACAAAGATCATGGCGTTAAGTGCGGAACTTCCGGACTGCATAGTGTGTGCCAATGACCTTATGGCGATCGGAGCGATCAAGGCGTTAACGGACGCGGGATACAGAGTGCCGGGGGATGTTGCGGTCACGGGCTTTGATGACAGCATGCTGGCCGAGAATATGGGACTTACCACTGTAAGCATCCCCAATTACGAGCGGGGATACATAGCGGCCCAGTACTTAATGGATGGGGTTATGGGTGAAACAGGCGGGGAACCGCTTAAGATAAACGCCAAGGTTAAGTGGCGCGGCAGTGTAAAGGACAGGCTGTATGGCTGAACAGGTAAAATAATTAGTAAAATCAGGTAAAATCAAGTAAAACGGAATGTAAAATATGTACAAAAATTGAGCGGGTGAAAACCCGCTCAATCGTTTAAGAAGGGCATTTTTACCGAAAAAAATAAATCATTCCGGGATCCGTTGACCAAAAGCCGCCTCATGGGTTAACTTGCCATTAAGAGCTGCGCGGCTGATGTGAGTAAGTGGAAACTCACTTGATGGAGAAGAATGTTTACAAAAGGAATTAAGAAGGGAGCTACAACGAAATGAAAAAGAAACTGGTTATGGCAATTGCATCGATAATGTCAATAGGAATGCTTGTTACGGGATGCGGGAGTGCGGCAACGGGAAGTGCTGCAGCAGGAGCTGCGGAAGCAGAAAACAAAGATTCACAGGTTGCGGGAGCAAAGGTGGATGCAAGTGAAGTTGAGGGAGCTGATGAAGGTTCGGCGGCAGCGGAAGATAAGATCATAATCTTCCAGAGTAAGGCGGAGATACAGGATCAGCTTGAGGACTGTGCCGAGAGCTTCACAAAGGAGACCGGGATTGAGGTAGAGATCTGGGGAACGACAGGTGATGATTACCAGCAGCAGCTTGAAACAAAGCTTGCAAACAATCAGGGACCCACTATCTTCACGCAGCAGAGCGGAGACATCCTCTTAAGGCTTAAGGACTACTGTGCCGACCTTTCGGATATCGAATGCGTAAAGGACATTCCTGAGGGACTTACGGCTGATATAACACTTGACGGCAAGACAATGGGCATACCTTATACAATGGAAGGATTCGGTATCGTATACAACAAGTCACTGTGCGATGCGACAACACTTAAGAGCACCGATGATTTCGTAAATCTTATAAAGGAACAGAATGCAGCAGGAGTTAAGGGCTTTGAGCTTACGAGCGAGGATTACTTCCTTATCGGTCATATCATGAACACACCGTTTGCACTTATGGATGATCCGGATGATTTCATTGCAAAGCTCGCAAAGGGCGAAGCAAAGATGGCTGATCAGGATGTGTTTAAGGAATTCGGCGAGCTGATGGTTGCCGTAAGGGATAACTGCGATAACCCTCTTGAACAGAACTATGACGGTCAGATAGGTGATCTTGCTACAGGCAAGGCAGCAATGATACATCAGGGTAACTGGTGTGCCGGAATGTTCGGAGATTATGAGTTTGAAGATGCCGGAATGGCACCTCTTCCTCTTGCGGGAAATGACAAGCTTGCAGTTTCGGTTCCCTATTACTGGGCTGTAAATGCAAGTGCCGATCCGGCTGAGCAGGAAGCAGGCAAGCAGTTCCTTACATGGTTATATACCTCTGAGACAGGAAAGAGCTATCTGTACGATCAGTTCGGTTTCGTACCGGTTATCAAGGGCGATGTAAACGAGAACCTTGATGTTCTTTCACAGGATATGCAGTCATATGTTGAAGCAGGCAGGACGATCGGCTGGAACATGGCAAAGTGGCCCGCTAATTCGATCAACGTATACTTCGCACCACTTGCTCAGGAATTCTTTACTTCGGATATGAGCGCCGATGAATTTATAAACAGGCTTGATGAGGCATATGCGGAAGCAATAGCAAATCAGGAGAATTAAAATGAATTCAAGAAAGAAAAAGGACGCAGCCTGGTACGCACTCTTTGTGCTGCCGGTGCTGGCAGTCTTTACAATAATAGTAATAATCCCCTTCGTCATCGGCATAGGCTACTCCTTTTTCTCATGGGACGGCCTGCCGGTACACGAGAAGAAATTCGTGGGACTGGACAATTATGTGAGGCTGTTTTCGGATACAAGGTTTATGGTCTCGGCAGGTCACACTCTCGTATTTACACTTATCGCGGTTGTGCTGATCAATCTGCTCGGACTGATATTCGCGCTTGTCGTAACCAGTAAGCTTAAGCTTCGAAACATCTTAAGGACCATGCTGTTCATGCCCTATCTTATAGGTGGACTGATCCTTGGATATATATGGAAATTCATCTTCGGAGAAGGCTTAAAGACTATAGGTGAGACTATCGGAAGGACGGACTTGTTTTTTAACTGGCTTGTAGATAAGGATATGGCTCTTGTCGCCCTCATAATCGTAGCAACATGGCAGATGGCGGGATACATAATGATAATCTACATAACAGGTATCCAGGGAATCCCGGATGATGTTCTTGAGGCCGCAACAGTGGACGGAGCGGGCTTCTGGTACACGCTTATATACATAAAGCTGCCGCTGATAATGCCCAGCTTCACGATCTGCCTGTTCATGACACTGTCCAACTGCTTCAAAATATTTGATACCAACCTGTCACTTACGGGCGGCGGTCCCAACAATGCAACCGAGATGTTCGCGATGAACATTTATAACGAGATATTCAAGCTTAACAATTACGGATACGGTCAGGCCAAGGCAATCCTTTTCCTGATAGTGGTAGCGTTCTTTACACTGATGCAGGTATCGATCACCAAGAAGAGAGAGGTGGAGATGTAATGAAGCTCAGAAATTCAATAATAAATGTACTGCTTATGGTACTTGGTATAGTATACCTCTTTCCTGTATACATAATAGTCGTAAATGCATTTAAGAACAGGGCGGAGTTGTATGAGAACATCCTTGCATTGCCGAAGGTTATGTCATTTCAGTATTTTGCCAAGGCGATGGATAAAATGGATTTCGGCAGGGCATTCCTGAATTCGCTGATAGTCACGCTGCTGTCACTTCTGTTCATCGTGGTGCTTGATTCGATGTGTGCGTGGATGCTTGCCCGCAGGGACAACAGGCTCAGCCGTTTCATCTTCATGACCTTCGTTGCCACGATGCTTATACCGTTCCAGACACTTATGATGCCTCTGCTTCAGGTGCTTGGCTTTTTCAGGGACAGGATGGGTATCACGGTCACCGATACACTCGGAGGACTTGTGTTCTGCTACATCGGCTTCGGTGCGGGAATGTCGGTATTCCTCTTCCACGGATTTGTGAAGTCGGTCCCCATTGCTATCGAGGAAGCCGCAACAATAGACGGCTGTTCGAAACTGAGCGTATTCTTCAGGATCGTATTCCCGATGCTTAAACCGGTCACCATGACGGTAATCATACTGAATGTTATATGGATATGGAACGATTACCTTCTTCCTTCGCTGATACTGTACAGCAAGAAGAACCGAACCATACCGCTCTCGACTGCTAATTTCTTCGGACAGTACACAATACAGTGGAATCTTGCAATGGCAGGTCTCACGCTTACGATCATTCCGGTCATAATCTTCTATCTGTGTGCTCAGAAATACATTATCAAGGGCGTTGCAGCCGGAGCTGTTAAGTAGATCATCGAGGTAAGCTATGAACAATTATATATATGAAGTTCCGGATCTGAATCAGGACAATGAGCAGCTTCTGCTCAATGAGACATTGTTCCACAACGCCAACGGATACATAGGCGTCAGGGGCTGCTACGAAGAAGGATACAGTCCGGAATACAGGACAATTAGAGGAACCTATATCAACGGGTTTTATGATTATGCGCCGATGCCGCAGGCAGAGAAGCTGTACGGTCTGTGCGAGAAGAAGCAGACGATGCTGAATGTTGCCGATACACTTGGGATTGGGTTTGCGGCAGATTCAGAGAGCTTCTCGATGTTTGACGGAAGCGTGCTCGAAGCAACCCGCACGCTTGATATGCAGGAAGGTGTGACGAGGCGCCGTGTACTGTGGAAGTCGTGTAAGGGTAACAAATTTGAGATCAATATAAGAAAGATGGCATCATTCAGTATGCCCAATCTTTTCCTTATCGAATACAGGCTGAAGAGTCATGATCATGACGGAAGGATTGACTGGATATCGGCCCACTACGGAGACACGAAGAACTTCTGCGATCCGGCGGATCCGAGAGTGGCAGGTGCCAGTCACGATCATCTCGTGCCTCTTGGCGCCAGGATAAAAGATGATGTAACTTATCTGCACACCGGAACATCGGAGTCGGGTCTGAATATGTGCAGCGCAGTCACGGAAAGGGTATTCATTACAGAACCCGGAGGACAGCCTGTAAAAATGGATGTTACGGTAAATGCCGAAAAAAGCGGCCACCGTTACGAACGTTGCTTCAGTACAGATATAAAGGCAGGGAATGAGATAATCATATACAAGTACTGTGTATTCACGGATTCGATAAGGTGCACTGACGCGGTTGGTGAAGCTGAAAAGATCATGTCGGAAATAGTCGGCAAGGATACGGACGAGCTGTACAGAGCACAGAGTGATTACATGAAAGAATGCTGGGAAAGATCCGCACTTACCATAGAAGGTGATGATGATCTTGATATGGCATTAAAATACAACACCTTCCAGCTTCTTCAGTCAGCCGGGAGGGACAGTCACTGCAACGTTGCAGCAAAGGGGCTGAGCGGTGAAGGCTACGAAGGGCATTACTTCTGGGATACGGAAATGTATATGCAGCCGTTCTTTACAATGACAAACCCCGAAATATCCAAAAACCTTATTTCCTACAGATATGAGACGCTGGATGCAGCCAGGGAGAATGCAAGACTGCTCGGTCATTCACAGGGTGCGCTGTACCCGTGGAGGACTATCGAAGGGAGCGAGTGCAGCGGATATTTTCCGTCGGGAACTGCCCAGTATCACATAGACGGTGACATAGCCTATTCGGTGGTGGCATATTATCTGGCCACGGGTGACTGGGATTTCATCGCACAAAAGGGTGCGGAGATCGTGTTCGAAACTGCAAGGCTGTGGATGGATGTCGGTAATTTCGACGGGGACAGATTCGTCATTAACTGCGTGACAGGACCCGATGAGTATACCTGTCTTGTGAACAACAACTATTTTACCAATGTTTCGGCCAGATATAACCTGTATTGGGCAGTCAGGTTTTACGAAATTCTTATAGAAAAGAGAGATCTGAACATAATAGCCAGGATAGGCCTGACCGGTGATGAGATAGATGCGTTCGGGGAAGCGGCTGAGAGGATGTATCTGCCCTATGATGAAAAACGCGGCATCAATCCGCAGGACGATTCGTTCCTCAGTAAGAAAGAGTGGGATTTCCCGGGAACTCCGGCATGTAATTATCCGCTGCTTCTCCATTACCACCCTCTGTACATATACAGGTTCCAGGTGTGCAAACAGGCAGATACCGTGCTTGCGCATTTCATATATGAGGATGCGCAGTCGCTTGAGACGATAAGGAAGTCATTCGCGTTCTACGAGATGGTGACGACGCATGACTCTTCCCTGTCAACCTGCATTTACAGTATTATGGCTGCCAAGCTCAAGCTGATCGATAAGGCGTATAAGTACTTCGGGGATTCTGCCAAGCTCGATCTGTTCAACCTTCATCACAATACCAAGGATGGTATTCATACAGCCAATATGGGCGGGAATTACATGGCTGTTGTGTACGGCTTCGGAGGACTCAGGATCAAGGAGGACGGACTGCATCTTGCGCCGGTAATACCTTCGCAGTGGAATGCATACAGGTTCAAGTTGAACTATCTTGGCAGGAGGCTGCTGGTTGAAGTGGGCAGAAAGGATAATGAGGTTTTGGATACAAAGTCGGATCCGGGACTTGATCCCGATGTGAGGATCACCTTGCTTGAGGGTGACGGCATGGAACTGTTCCTTAATGACAGGAAGATATGTTTAAAGCCTCAGAACGATGCTGCCTGCGTGGCATAAAGTAAGATGATATGAAAGTAAAGGAAAGTAAACATGAAAGATATAAGAGCAGTGATTTTTGACCTGGATGGTGTTCTTGTATTCACGGACAAATACCATTACATGGCATGGAAAACGATCGCTGATAAGCTGGGAATACCCTTTGACGAGAATGACAATAACAGACTGCGCGGCGTGAGTCGTGCACAAAGTCTTGACATTATCCTTGAAAAATATACCGGTAAGCCGCTTGACAGTGAAGAAAAGAAAAGGCTTGCTGAAGAAAAGAATGAAATATACGTTAAACTGCTTTCGCAGATGACAGGGGATGATGTTTCAAGATCTGTGAGGAGGGTTTTGTCGGATATAAGAGAGAGAGGATACAAGATAGCGGTCGGGTCTTCAAGCAGGAATGCCCGGTATATATTAAAAATGGTGGAGCTTGAGGACGCGTTTGATGCGGTATCGGACGGTACAAACATCGTACACAGCAAACCGGATCCCGAGGTCTTTCTTAAGGGAGCGGATATGCTTAACGAATCCCCGGAAAACTGCCTTGTGGTAGAGGATGCCAAGGCAGGGATACTTGCGGGAAATGCCGGCGGAATGTATACTGCCGCCATAGGAGACGCAGTTAACTGCGGCAAAGCGGATTATGACATGTTTTCATTGTCCGATCTTTTATACATATTGAGGTGAAACGTGTGAAACAGGGGGTATCCCCTGTTTCACTTTTATTATCCATGATTTTATGGTATAGTGTTATGGGGTAAATAAGTTAGTGAGGAGTTAATTTAATGAATTACAGCAATTTCGGACGTGATCTCAACAGGGGTTTATATTTGTCCACACTTAAGCCGGTGCTTAACAAGAAGGCCTTGTTTGCTGACTATACAGCGGACTATGTGGATCCTCCCGAACCCAATCCTTACGGAGAGGTCACTCTTAAATTCCGGACATATAAGAGCAATGTCGATCATGTCTTTCTGATATGCAATGATGAACGTTACTTAATGGAGCGGTATGAATCTGCGGATTCATTTGATTACTACAGATATACCGTCCGTCTCGACAACGAACCTCTCAGATACTATTTTGAAATAAAGGGCGGCAATCAGACCTGCCGTTATGATGTGCGGGGTGCCGTTAACCATGCAGATGAGGCCTATTTCTTTAAGATCCGTCCCGGTTTTAAGACTCCCGGGTGGGCTAAGGGTGCGGTCATATATCAGATATATGTTGACCGGTTTTTCAACGGTGATACTTCAAATGATGTACTGACTGATGAGTACAACTATATCGGAGATCATACGACCCATGTGGATGACTGGAACAAGTATCCTGCGATGATGGGTGTAAGGGAGTTCTACGGAGGCGATCTTCAGGGCGTGATCGAGAAGCTTGATTACCTTGAGAACCTTGGAATAGAGGCTATATATTTCAATCCACTGTTTGTTTCCCCGTCCAATCACAAGTACGATATCCAGGATTACGATTATATCGATCCGCATATCGGAAGGATAGTAAAGGATGAGGGAGAGCTGCTTAACGCCGGCGATCGCGACAATCGTAATGCATCAAGGTATATAACCAGGGTGACTTCGAAGGAGAATCTCGAGGCATCCAATGCTCTGTTTGCATCTCTTGTGGAGGAGTGCCATAAGAGAGGGATAAAGGTCATTCTGGACGGAGTGTTTAATCACTGCGGTTCCTTTAACAAATGGCTTGACAGGGAGTGTATATATGAGAATGCACAAGGTTACGAGAAGGGTGCGTATGTGGATCCGGCCAGTCCTTATCGAAGCTTCTTTCATTTTCACAACGAGCATTCATGGCCGTACAACGGATCGTATGACGGATGGTGGGGACATGATACCCTTCCGAAGCTGAATTACGAAGGATCCAGAGAGCTGTACAATTATATCATGGATATCGGACGCAAATGGGTATCGCCTCCTTACAATGCCGATGGCTGGAGGCTGGATGTTGCCGCCGATCTTGGTCATTCTCCCGAGTTCAATCATCAGTTCTGGAAGGATTTCAGGCGTGCTGTTAAGGAAGCCAATCCCAATGCGATAATACTTGCCGAGCATTATGGGGATCCATCGTCCTGGCTTCAGGGAGATGAGTGGGACACTGTGATGAACTATGATGCATTTATGGAGCCGGTTACGTGGTTCCTTACGGGAATGCAGAAGCATTCGGATGATTTTCGCTGGGATATGCTGGGTAATGCGGATGCCTTCTTCGATATGATGAAATACAACGGTGCCAAGATGTTCGGGCCGTCCGTAAATGTTGCTATGAATGAGCTGAGCAATCATGATCATTCAAGGTTCCTAACAAGGACGAACAGGGTAGTGGGTCGTGTGGCCAATAAGGGCTCCGAAGCTGCCAATCACAATGTTAATAAGGCTGTAATGCGTGAAGCCGTGCTCATACAGATGACATGGACCGGAGCGCCTACGATCTATTACGGCGATGAAGCGGGCGTATGCGGTTTCACAGATCCGGACAACAGGCGAACGTATCCCTGGGGACGTGAGGATCATGAACTGATTGATTTTCACCGTCAGATGATAAGGATAAGGAAGAGCAATGAAGAACTTAAACACGGGTCGTTAAGGCGTATCCACAAGGAGTATAATGTCATAGCCTACGGAAGGTTCACAAGAAAGGAACGCTGTGTGATCGTGGTAAACAACAATGATCATGAGAGAGATATCGAGATGAAGATAAGCTACGAGCTGGGATGCCCGAGGGATGTTAAGCTTGTTTCGCTCATGTATACGGATGATAAGGGATTTACCATGGAACCCAGGGAATATCAGGTGGATGGAGCGCGCCTTAAGCTGCATATGGGAAAGACAAGCGCGATCGTTTTAAAGTGTTTGTAGGATTTCGGGTATTCGTCATAAGGGTACCGCGAAGTGTAGAGATCCGTGTGTTATCAAAGATGAATAATAGGGAGAAAACCATGCGTCAGATGGAGTTCAAGATGGAGCGGACAGGCGTAATAAAGGAAGGAGAGCATGTAACGGTAACGGAGGGAGTTCTTCCGACAAGCTGGTACTACACTATAGACCCGTCACGCGCCATGTCAGCCAATTACGAATTAAGGGAACGGCTTAAGACAAGAGAGGGAAATGTGGTCAATATTGAGGAAAGACCTCAGGGCTATTACGTTACGGTTGAGTTCGATGAATAGGATTGTACTTAAATAAATACAATTCTGCAAAAAAAAGACTTGCATTATTAAATATATACTGATAGAATATCTTTTGCGAGTGTTACAGTCCTAAGCAGTTATGAATTACTGAGTAGGCAATATGTATTTCGCCCAGATAGCTCAGTTGGTAGAGCAGAGGACTGAAAATCCTCGTGTCA
>CAMORO010000068.1 GCA_946623875.1 uncultured Lachnospiraceae bacterium
AATTATTTTTATACAAAGATTTTGTACATTTTCAATGATACTGATTCATAAGCTCTCCGAATCGAGTATGATAGTAAAAGGGCCGTCATTTGTAAGGCTAACCGCCATGTCAGCACCAAAGCTTCCGGTTTCGGTATGGATCCCGTACCCGTCACGAAGCCTGCCGATGGCATATTCATACAGTTCATTCGCATGCGCAGGATCCCCGGCCTTAATAAAGGACGGACGGTTGCCCTTTCTGCAATCCGCATAAAGCGTGAATTGTGAGATAAAGAGGATTGAACCTCCCACATCACTAAGCGAAAGGTTGGTCTTGCCGTTTTCGTCTTCAAATATGCGGAGTCCGACAAGCTTTTTAAGCATCTTGTCTGTTATTTCCGCAGTATCTTCATTACAGGCTCCAAAAAGAACGACAAAGCCCCTGTCGATACTTCCCCTTATTTCATCATCAATTCTAACGGAGGCGCTGGTCACGCGCTGAATCACCATTTTCATATATACCCTCCTAATATTTACTCAATTTTATTCTCGTTGTCATCATAATCCTTCATTTCACCATAGAAGTTGACTATGATGGAGGTAATAAGTGCAACCACTACGATCCCGTAGAGACCAAGTATGACCGATAGTATGCGTCCAATGGGTGTGACTGCGGTAAAGTCACCAAAGCCGATTGTGGTGACGATGGTAAAACAGTACCACAGCGCATCCGGGAAGGTAGGTATGCCATCCTCAAGCTGAACCAGCACAAGCGAAAACGCCACTATCAGCAGCACCATACCAAAGAGGATCTCTGCCGCATAAGTCTTGCGAACAATCTTCTTAAGCATGGGCATATCGATGTGGGAAAAGGCAATGGAAGCAATATAGGCAACACTTTGCCAGGCAATGAACAGGATCATCGAGATCATATCTATCTGCCACAACAGAATTACGATCATCGCGATCAATGCAAGATTGATCAGCGTGCTTCGACGTGTCCGGTTCCTCATGATGACAAGAACCCTGCTCAAGATAAGCGAAGCTTCGTAGAGCCATACCACTATCCTGAAGTGGGTATCCTTTGTATAGCCTTCAAGATCGAGCATCGCGCCTGCGGCACTTTGCCGTGAAAGCAGTATCAGTACTGCACAGATCAGGAATATAACAATAAAAACCGCGTGACGCACGACATCCAGCCGGTGCTTCTCACTTGGGAGACAGAGGCGGATCAGTTGGGACATTGCCATTCCGAGAAACATCAGAGCTACCACATTCCATTTCCCTGAGGCACTGCCGCTTTCTATTGCTTTATAAAAATAATCAATGTAGTATCCGGCCAACGACAGAACCGCCAGGGATAATAAACCATCCAGTGCTGTGAATATAACGACATGCTTTTGTGAATTATACATACTCATTAAGCCTCTTTTCTGCTATATATGGATTACCGGTACACAGGACAGGACCGGATCCCTGCCGGGTGTCAGTCGTCGATGGAATAAAACTCCGTACGGACCTCGTCTGTCTGTATCAATATGGTACTTTGATTGAAATCACGGATCAGTTCGCGCGCAGCGGCATGAACATCATCCAATGTTGTATCGCTCAAATAGATCACAAGCGTATATTCATCATAAAGCTTCTCATAAAGCTTCTTATCATCCTTCCATCCACCGTTTGCCTCCTGGATCGTATAGCCGCCGAAGTGCTGAACCAGAATTTCCTCTGCCCTTTCTTTAGCCTCATCCGGGCTGCATACCGGCTCGTTGGTATCCTTGTCATTGGTGCCGAGAAACATCACATACTGAACATCATGATCATCCTGCTTTATATTGTTTTGTGTGATGCACAGATTCACGATGGACAGGCACAGTGCAATAACAGAGATTATCAATACTGTCAATCCGTACTTTCTACTCATTTCATTTCACTCCTTCTGATAATTTAGTCATATGATTCAGAACAGTCTTCCCTGAAGATCGATCCATGATTTCTGCGGCACATCATGTACGTTGTCATCTTCCTTCGAATTACCGATAAGGAAGGGGGATGTTGGATCGTGAAGTTTATTGTGCGCATAGATCACTGCCGGTTCGGCATTTGCATAGCAGTATCTGCACAGATGCATACAGGTATTATAGGCGCCTATATCACATGACAGATAACAGGCACATCCGGCCCTGGCGCCTTTCTTTTTGGGAGCAACAATCCTCTGTCCGATGGCTTTTTCATAGTCACTTATCTTCATACACCCGCTGCAATCGGCTCCATATTCCGCCAGTTCATTACCTTCGGCACAGGGTTTTACGATCATGCCGCATCCCGAGGCGATCTTTATTATCTCTTTTCCAAGATATAATCTGTCTTCTTTGGTCACTTCCCTTGCTTCAGGGAAATTCTTACGTACCTTTGGGTAGAGATCTATAAAGCTGATCACTACCGTTTCCGTATATCCGCTCAAACCCTCCGCTATCTGTCTGAACGCGTGAAGATGATATTTCTTTGTATATCGTTCGGATAAAAGGATCGGATCATATCGCCAGCCGATGGAATCCTTCCCCACAATATGTGATAGCGTTTTGAAATCCTCTATAAGCCTGTGCTTGTCCGGAACATTCGGTTCTATATCACGCCCGTACGGGGTCAGTGTCATGAACCAGTATTGCCCGAAGTCCTTTATAAGATCCATATAGGGAAACATCGGAGAAGGATTCTTGGTACAGAATCCTATCACGTCAACAACGGAAGGATCAAGCCTGTATCTGCTTACCTGCTCCGGATTATATGGATTCCTTACACAGACATAGCCCTCTTTTATCCTGTTTGCGAACCATTTGGCATAAAAGGCCGGTATATCTGTTCTTTGGCCTGTATTAATTATCATATCTTTCAGCCCTGTTTGCAAGCAGCCATGCCATTACGTGTACACTCTGCTGAAAATCACCCGAATATATCATCTCTTCAAGCTCTTTTCCCGTGTGAAGTTCAACATTCAGGAATTCGGTATCGTCAAGCTTCTGACCCGAAACCTTACGGCAGTTCTCAGCCCTGAAAACGTAGGCGTAATTGTCTGCAATTGTTGCGTTTGACGGAATTGACAGCAGGAAGGTCCATTCATCGGACTCATATCCCGTTTCTTCAAGAAGCTCCCTCTTAGCAGCTATAAGAGCATCCTCTGAAACAGCATCATCTCCTCCCGCTCCGTATTCCTTACCGTCAGTCCTCTCCATACCGCCGGCCGGGAATTCCGTGGTGACGGTTCTTATCCCCTGCCTGTACTGACGCACGCACAGATAATTGCCTTCCGTATCAGAAGCCACTATGACAACATAGTTTCTCCTGCTGTAGCTGTAAAAGGGTTCAAATACCGTGCCGTCAGGAAACCTGAAGGCCTGCCTTCGTATATCTATCCACTCATCCCTGACTATATGTTCGCATTTGACCTCTTCCCATTCAAGGTCATCTCTTTTTTTGATTATGTCTCTTTTTATCAATTCTCCCTTTTTTTCTATTGCCATTAGTTACGTCACCTCATTTTCTTTTCTGCAAGTATATAATAACCCAGTGAAGCAAACAAAACAAACTCAGAATCATTTTTTTACGGGATGTTTACTTTATACCCTCACAGTGGTATACTTGATCATGTAATATAGGGGGACTGCTATGAGGATATATCATGGTTCAGAAATCATTCTGGAGAATCCGGAATATGGTAAGGGAAAGAAAAATAACGATTACGGACAGGGCTTTTACTGTACGGAAGATATTGAACTTGCTCGCGAATGGGCTGTTGACCAGGGCAGGGACGGATATGTAAATAAATATGATATCGATCTGTCGTCTATGAAGATAATTAATCTTAATTCGGAAGATTATTGTGTTCTTCACTGGATAACGATCTTGCTCAATAACAGAAGGTTTGAGCTTGAGACTCCCTTGTCAATAGAGGCTTACAGATATCTTAACGATCATTTCATGCCCGATATGTCAGGAGTGGATATTATTATCGGCTACAGAGCGGATGACAGTTATTTCTCATATGCTCAGGATTTCGTCAACGGGATCATCTCCGTACCACAGCTTTCAAGAGCCATGAAGCTCGGAAACCTGGGTGAGCAGATATTCTTAAGAAGCATGAATGCATTCAATGCCATTAAATACGCAGGAAACGAGTATATATACGCGAATGAATGGTATGAACGCAAAAGAAACCGTGATATTACGGCAAGAAATGCATATCGAAGTATGAACAGGGAAGCATATATACATGGCGAGCTGTATATGGTCCGTATCATTGACGAGGAGGTGAAACCCGGTGATGCACGCTTACAATGATCTGTATCTGAATGATGCAAGAAGAAGCCTGGCAAACAGCCTTGACTACGCAGTATACAGTCTTGGGATGGATCTTAATGATTACTACAACATGTTTATCCGAAGTGATATATGTACACGGTTTGAAAAGGGTGATCCATTCATTGTATCCGGAAAGTCCGGAATAGAACTTGCACTGATGATCGTATCAAGGAATATGGGGGAGCAGGAATATAGGGAACGTATATACCATCAGGGCAAGACTCCCGAATACTGGGCTGGATGGGCTCTTGCATTTTATCAGTGGTATACCACATGCAGTTTCAGCCGGCTTGAGTGTGAGGTTCCTATATCCGGGATTATGAATATGTATGATAAATACCACGAAATGGATATTATGCACTTTGTAGACAGACTCAATGAAATGAGAAAGGCCGCAAGATTAACAACCTATCTCAAGAAATATCGTGAACTCAGAGGCTACTCACAGAGTCAGCTGTCCGATATGACCGGGATACCCTTGAGAACCCTGCAGCACTATGAACAGGGTGATAAACCACTTGCCAAAGCAAATGCTGCTTATATCATATCTCTTGCCAGGGCACTTGAGTGCAGGCCGGAAGAATTGATTGAAACCTTTGGGTAGTATAACGCCCGTGTCTTTTCCTGGTTCACTTAGCAAATATCAGTCCGACCCCTTTTTTATATACAATTCAAAGGTTCCGTCGCCGTTGTCATCAAGCCTCAGTACTTCGTGTCCCTCTTCCTTAACGCTCCTCGGAACGTTCTGTATCGGCTCTCCGTCATTTATATGCACCTGAAGTATCTGTCCTTCATCGAGTTCCTCCAGTGCCACCTTTGTCTTTACAAACGTTATCGGACATACCACATCGGTTACGTCCACCTTGTCATCTACGATAAAATCAAGCTCTGCCATGTTATCCTCCATTAACTTACATTCCTAAATATTTACAAAATCCTCACTATCCGAATATATCTGACTTACAGACATCTGTCTGATCGGCTGTTCAGAACAGGTTCAAAGTATCTCAAGCTCTTCCTTGCGCACACTTCGCTCTCCCTCCGGTCCTTCAATATGAAATGCGTTAAGAACCGGATTGTCTTCATCCTCAAGCGAAAGAATGAGGTAGCTTGCCTTGCTGTCATTGGCCAGACGTTTATCCTCCTCAGACGGTCTTGACGGACTCTCCGGATGGGAATGCCAATTACCGAGGGGAATAAGACCGTTTGCACGCATATCCTTAATGGATTTCAGATGTTCCTTCGGATCTATCGAAAAATGCTCGTTTGTATGATCGATATTTGTAAGAAGGTATACCTTCTTTATCTCCCTCACTCCGTCTTCCCTGTCCACTCCCGCGATCAGGCCGCAGGCTTCATCCGGTCTTTCCTTAAGAGCATACTCCAATATACAGTTGTAATCCGACCCGGTTAATGTAATCTTCATCCTGAGATTCCTTTCGATCGATCATAATAGAAAAATTTGAATAACGACTGTCACTTAAGATCGCACGCCGCCTGCTCGTAATCTATAAGCTCCGTGATCGTAGGATGATCCGAGCATACGGCACATCCCTCACCCCTTGGTGGAAGCTTTATCTTATGGAACTCCATCTTGAGCGCATCATAGGTAAGCAGATAACCGACAAGCAGATCACCCGTACCGGTTATATATTTGACAGCCTCCATCGCCTGCAGCGAACCGATAACACCACCCATGGCACCGATAACACCGGCTTCTTTACAGGTGGGTACGGCATCCTTCGGTGGCGGATCCTTAAAAATACATCTGTAGCAGGGTCCTTCCCCCGGAATAATGGTTGTAAGCTGTCCCTTGAAACGTATGATCCCGGCATGTGACAGTGGTTTCTTAGCCATTACACAGGCATCGTTTATAAGGAATTTTGCCGGAAAATTGTCAGTTCCGTCAAGTATAAAATCATACTCACTGATAAGATCCAGTATATTTTCACTTGTTACGAACTTGTAATAGGTATTGACAGTTACATCGGGGTTGATTGCGCGTATGGTCTCGGCAGCCGACTCAACCTTCTTCTTACCTATGTCGTTTGTACTGTGTATAACCTGCCTCTGCAGGTTGGACAGATCAACTACATCCGCATCTACAATTCCGATCGTTCCCACTCCTGCCGCAGCAAGATACAGAGCCGCAGGTGCTCCCAGTCCTCCCGCTCCGATTATAAGGACCTTCGCATTAAGCAGCTTCTTCTGTCCTTTGACTCCTATTTCCTTTAAGATAATATGTCTTGAATATCGTTCGAGTTGTTCGTTAGTAAATGCCATATTACCTGGAGCCTCCTCCCATAAAATACAAAAACTCTACTTCATCGCCGTCTTTTATTATGGTGCTTTCGAATGCGCCCGAATCGACGAATTCCTCATTTATAGATACTGTTACGTACTGGGGTGTTTCCACCTTCTCAAGCTCAATGAGCTTCGCAACGCTAATTCCGTCTTCATATTCTTTTTTTTCACCTGCAACTGTAATCTTCATTCCATCTCTCCTTATTTCAGGTTTCTTCGAATGACCGATGTCATCCGCAACAATATTTCTCTCGTACTATTTCACTTATCAAGGCTATTCCTCACCGCCTCGGTAAAATCAGCGATCAGGTCCTCTTCATCCTCAATTCCCACACTGACTCTTATCGTATCATCATAGACACCCGCCTTCTCCCTTGTCTCCTTATCCGAGTGCATATACAGGGTCGATGCCGGATGTATGACCAGTGTTCTGATGTCGCCTATGTTTGAAGCGATCAGCGCATATTTCAATCCGTTTATTATCTTATAGGCGCGTTCCTTGCTGCCCGCACGGAATGACAGGATACCTCCGCCGTAACCCGACAGTTCTTCATCCACATATTTATGATACGGATGCTCCTCAAGAGTCAGATAATTCACTTCAATATCGGATATCTCATTTAAGGCTTCGGCCAGTTTACACGCATTCCGGCATATCTTTTCCATTCGAAGAGCCAGCGTCTCAACTCCGATAAAGCTTAAGAATGCATTCACCGGAGCCAGGCAGCCGCCGAAATTCTCCCATATATCGGTTCTGAGCCTTACCGAAAATGCCATCTTACCGTATTTCCTGTGTCCCGTAAGAGCCGTATGCTTATCGAAATCCCATGGGAATTTACCGCCGTCCACGATAATACCGCCTATAGAATTCCCTCCGCCGTTTATATACTTTGAAGTCGAATGGATGACCACATCGGCTCCCAGCAAAAGAGGATTGGCAATGTATGGCGTAGCAGTGGTAGAGTCAACAAACAGCGGTATTCCCTCTTCATGCGCCACCTTCGATACGCTCTCAACATCCATTACGCGAAGTGACGGATTACTGATCAGTTCTCCAAAGATAACGCGCGTTTTCTCATTTATCAGCGGCTTCACCGCTTCACCGGTAAGCTCATCCGCAAAGACCGTGTGGATCCCGAGGCCTTCAAGATCCCTGAACAGATCTATCGTCCCCCCGTACAATCCGCTTCCAGCCACTATCTCATCACCGCTTCTGCATACCGCCAACAGAGCTGCTGTTATCGCTGACATCCCGCTGCTGCAGCACACCGCTCCCATACCGCCCTCAAGCTCATTTATCCGCTGCTCGAAAGCGGCAACCGTAGGATTACCTATACGTGTATAGGCAAATCCCATGCTTTTATGCTCAAAAACTTTCCGGAGTTCCTCCATGCTCTCATATCTGAAAGCAGTCACCTGTGAAACAGGCGGAAGGATCTCCCGCTGTGCATAGTTCTGAGCTGATCTTCCATGCAACAGCTTTGTATTAAAACGCATATTCCCACCTCATAAGTCAGAACCACAACCTTCATAAACCTGCATCAGATGATATAGTACCATTCCTTACTCTGATGAATTTCCTCTGTTTTATGCTTCCTGCTTCCGTCCTTATATTCCAGCTCCTGGTTCTTGACACTTACCCTTGTGTCCGCAGGCACAGAGCTTGTAAGGAAAACATTACCGCCTATCACGGCATTCTTACCGACCACGGTATCTCCCCCGAGAACCGAAGCTCCGGAGTAGATCGTAACGTTATCCTCAATGGTCGGATGTCTCTTTGCTCCCCTTAGACTCTGTCCGCCTCTTGTAGAAAGCGCTCCGAGAGTAACTCCCTGATACAGCTTGACATGGTCTCCGATAACTGCGGTTTCACCGATAACAACGCCTGTTCCGTGATCGATGAAGAAATATTTACCAAGAACAGCTCCCGGATGTATATCTATACCGGTTTTACTGTGGGCATATTCGGTCATGAGCCTCGGAATGATCGGAACCTTCAGCAGGTACAGCTCATGCGCTATCCTGTTGGTGGTGGAAGCTATGATACCGGGATAAGCAAGGATTATCTCCTCGAAACACTTGGCCGCCGGATCGCCGTCAAATGCTGCGGCAATATCACTTTCAACAAGCTCCCGTACCTTAGGTATATTGGAAAAGAACACCTTACATATCCGATAACTTTCCTCCGCTCTTTCCTTATCGGTCATTACTCCACGCATTGTACAGAAATCAAGAGCATGGTATACCTGCTTGTTAAGATGGTAGAACACGTCCTCGATTATAACGGCGATCTCATTCCCGGGATTGTATATCTTGTATGTCTTATCCCTGAAGTATCCCGGGAATATGATCTTATACAGGTTCCGCAGCACAGTGGTCACTTCCCTGCGGTCCGGTTTGTTGAAAATGTTAACCGCATCTATCTTTTTTTCGGCAGAGTAATCGTTAAGTATCGATCCAACGATATCTTTTATTTCATTTTCATCTATAACCTGTTCCATAAATACCTCTTTGCTTCACGCAAATGTTTTCAGTACCTTGACAAGAGCATCCACATCATCCGGTGAATTGTACAGCGCCAGTGTGGGTCTTACAACGCTCTCATATCCGAAATGCCTGAGCACGGGCTGAGCGCAGTGATGTCCCACTCTTACTGCTATGCCGTAGCGGTCAAGCCTCTCGCCCACTTCCTCATCGGAATAGCCGTCAAGCTTAAACGCAAGGGCTGAAGCCTTGTTGGCTGCGGTTCCCACCAGATGGATACCCGGTACCTTCCCAAGCTCCTTAAGAGCGTATGCCATGAGCTCATGCTCCCATTGGTTAACTGCCGGCATACCTATCTGATCAAGGTATTTAAGTGCTTCTCCCAGTCCTACCGCATCGGCTATGCTGCCTGTTCCTGCTTCGAACTTGTTGGGTGCCGGATTGTATACCGTACGCTCAAAGGTAACATCCTTGATCATATTGCCTCCGCCGTGATACGGTCTTGCGGCTTCAAGAAGCTCCTTCTTGCCGTATACGGCTCCTATTCCGGTCGGGGCGAAGATCTTATGTCCCGAAAATACGAAAAAGTCAGCATCGATCGCACTTACATTTACCGGTATATGAGCAACCGATTGTGCACCGTCTATAAGAATACGCACGCCGTGTCTGTGGGCCATTGCTATAAGCTCCTCAACCGGAGTAACCGTTCCGAGTGTATTGGAAACATGAGTCACCGAAACGAATTTGGTCCTGTTCGTGAACAGCTTCTCATACTCCGAAAGTATCAGCTGCCCGTCCTTATCACAGGGTATGACCTTAAGCACTGCTCCCGTTTCCTGTGCTATAAGCTGCCAGGGTACAATATTTGCATGATGCTCAAGTATTGACACTATTATCTCATCACCGGGATTCAGAGTGGGCTTAACGTATGCGTTAGCCACAAGGTTAATTGCCTCTGTGGTTCCGCGGACGAACACGATCTCTTCGGCAGAGGGAGCACCGATAAAACGCCTTACAGTCTCTCTTGCTTCCTCATATGCATCTGTGGATCTTGCCGCCAGTGTATGAGCACCGCGGTGAACATTTGAATTCTCATGCTCATAGAAATACTTAAGCCTGTCTATCACGACCTGCGGCTTCTGAGTTGTGGCACCGTTGTCAAGCCACACCAGCGGATTGCCGTTTATCTGCTCATTAAGTATCGGAAAATCATTCCTTATCTGTGTCAGTGTCTTACTTCCCACGATTATCGAATCGTTCCTTGAAGAATACGACACCTTATCGGTCTGAGCATAGGTGACGTTGTCACCGCCAAGAGATGTTGGAACATCTATCAGCCTTGCAGCCTCATCTGCCTCCGTCTGCGACATTACAGCAGGTGAATATGACACAGGAATCTCCTGATACAGCGCTCCCTCATCAGTCAAACCTGCAGGAGCCTCCTTATACAACGCTCCCGCATCGGTGTAATCACAGGTAAGCTCCGGGAACAGTTCATTGGCCATCTGTTCCAGCTGTGCAGCTGTCGGAACCCCTGCGAGTTCCTCAAGTGAAGCACCGTACTGAGGCACCGGGCTCAGTGACTCACTCCCGTATCCGCTCTCAACCTTTGGATTAATCGTAGTCATAATACTCACCTACCTCTACATCTTCAAGAACTGCTATCGCGTCATCTGCAAGGATCGCTGCTGAGCAGTACAAAGATAAGAGATAAGAAGCAACACCCTTGTCGTCGATACCCCTGAAACGTACTGATAAGCCTCTTGAATGCTCATTCTTAAGACCTGCCTGATACAGTCCGATAACACCTCTTTTGGCCTCTCCGGTACGGATAAGGAGAATGTTGGTCTTACCGCTCTGTGACTTGGGATTCTTAAGTCCGTCAACCAGCAGCTTGTCTGTGGGAATGATGGGAATGCCTCTCCATGTAAGGAAGGTTCCTCCTGCAATGTTTGTGGTTACGGGCGGTACGCCTCTTTTCGTACATTCTCTCTCGAATGCCGCGATAGCTCTGGGATGAGCGAGGAAGAACGAAGGCTCCTTCCATACCTTTGTGATCAGCTCATCAAAGTCGTCGGGTGTAGGTGCACCGGTTCTTGTCTGGATCCTCTGTGAATCTGCGATGTTCTTGAGAAGACCGTAGTCATCATTGTTGATAAGCTGACTCTCCTGCCTCTCACGAAGGGATTCGATCGCCAGTCCGAGCTGTTCCTGAACCTGATCATAAGGTGCGGCATATACATCTTCTACAGCCGTATTTACATTGATGATGGTCGAGATCGAATTAAGTACATACTCTCTCGGCTCTGTTTCGTACTCCACATATCCGTCGGGGATAATGTCCGATTTCTTGGTCTGTGAACACAGTACATCAAGGGGTGTTTCACCCTCAACTACCTTGTTAACTCTGAAGATACCTGCCTCAAGACCCTTGAACTCAAGTACCTTGGTCAGCCACTTGGGTGTAAGTGCACCGTACTGCGGCTTCGTCTTGGTGACGTTGGTAAGATTATACGCTGCCCTGGCGCCGAGCGCGTTAATCCCTACTGCCTGCTTCTCTGTTTCTTTTGCCATTTTAGTTCCTCCTCATATAAAAATTTATAATACAAACCTTTGCCATACCGGAGCCCTTACAGCCAGGCTCCCTCGTGCGAAAGGACTATATCCTTTGCCGCTTCTATTCCGCCCTTTAAATTGTACATGGGACCCTTGTATCCGGCTTCACGCAATGTATTTATCGCAAGTATGCTTCTCTTTCCTTCCTTGCAGATAAATATAGTATCTATGTCCGGATCGAGTTCCTTCTGCCGTCTTGCCAGCTGTCCGATCGGAATGACTTTCGCATCAGGGAAGCGGTTTATCGCTCTCTCATGCGGTTCCCTTACATCGATGATCGTTATCGGATCACCGTTGTCTATCCTCTTCGCCAGTTCTTCTGCCGCTATTCCCTCAACGGGAACCTCGTCGTCACTCTCCTTAAGACCGCAGAAGTCCTCGTAATCGAAATCCTCGACTTCGTATATGGTAGGATCCTTGCCGCATACCGGACACTCATCATCTCTCTCAACCCTGACTATCCTTGAATGCAGATACAGGCTGTCTATCACCAGCATCCTCCCGCTCAGGATCGCCCCGATACCGGTTATGAGCTTCAGGACTTCATTGGCCATTATGCTTCCTATGATACCGGGAAGCGGGCTTATCGTTCCGCCCTCGGCACATGTAGGCACAAGTCCCGGTGCAGGAGGTTCCGGGAACTGGCATCTGTAGCACGGTCCGTCCTCGTAATTGAAAATGGTAACCATTCCCTCATACTGATACAGTGCTCCGAATACAAGCGGTATTCCCGTTATCGCACATGCATCGCCTATAAGATACCTGGTCCTGTAATTGTCCGTGCAGTCAACAACCACATCAAAGCCGTCTATCAGATCCTCTATGTTTCCCGCATCAGGATCAGTGTTTTCCGTTATGACTTCAAGCTTGCGGTTTATGTTCCTTATCTTGTCCTTCGCGGAAGCTACCCTCGGTCTTCCGATATCCCTTTCCGTATGAAGCACCTGATTCTGCAGGTCTGCGGGCTTAACCTCTTTCGGATCGACTATCTTTATGGTTCCTGCCCCGGCAGCTGCGAGATACTGTATCACGGGTGAACCAAGTGCTCCGGCTCCGAAGATCACAACTCTTGAAGCCTTGATCCTCTTCTGCCCCTTAACTCCTATCTCACGGAGCAGAAGATGATTGCCCCACTTCTCTATTTCCTTATCATCAAAAGCCGTCTCCTTGCGGCGTTCGTCAGATATGATGCTGTCCCTCTTTGCGGCACCACCGGCTATCGCAGGTATAAGATATATCTCATCGGTTTCACCAAATTCCCTGTCCCAGTGCTTTTGATCCGTGAAATTATCGTCATTTACATATATCTTAATGAACCTGCGAAGGTTCCCGTTATCATCAAACAGTACCTTCCCCGCATCGGGATATTCATCCCTTAAACGATCGAGGACACGCCCTATTGTATTTCCTTCGATATTTATTACTTCATTTCTCTCAAAGAAACCCCTGAGAGTAGCAGCTACGTATACATTCATGACTTAATCCCTTTCCGGCGAGTCAGCTGTTTGGCTCCTGACCCGATTTTCCTGAGCCGGGATACTGTTTCCGGCTTTTTTACATTGTTTCCGGGCAGAATGATCACTCCGCTCATCTTAGCGATGCCGGACGGACTCGAACCGTCAACTTCAGTCTATGGAACCTATGCCATTCCGGCGGCTACGGCATCGATATATCCTGTGCGAGTCAGGAGAAGCTCCCCTGACTCATCACACATCTTTTACACGGCCGAAGCCTCGATCGCCTGCTTAAGATCGGCGATAAGGTCATCAACATTCTCAATACCCACGGACAATCTTATGAGCTCATCCACGATCCCGACCTTTTCCCGTATTTCCTTCGGGATTGCCGCATGTGTCATGGAAGCCGGATGGCATGCAAGTGATTCTACTCCTCCAAGACTTTCTGCCAGAGTCACGAGCTTAATATTCTCGAAGAACTTTCTGTGATCATACTTTTTGTCAAGAACAAAGGATATCATTGCACCGGCACCGTCAGCCTGTTTCTTCTGCACTTCATATCCGGGATCCGACTTAAGTCCCGGATAATATACCTTTTCAACATAACCGCTGTCCTCAAGCCACTGTGCAATCTTTCCGGCATTCTCCACATGCCTGTCCATGCGTACTCCCAGTGTTTTGATACCACGTATAACCAGGAAGCTGTCCCAGGGGGAAAGTATCCCGCCTATCGCATTCTGCAGATAATACAGCCTGTCTGCCAGCACCTTGTCGTTAACAACCACGAAACCGGATATGGTATCGCTGTGTCCGCCAAGGTATTTTGTCCCGCTGTGTATGACTATGTCTGCGCCCAGGGTAAGCGGACGCTGAAGATACGGTGTAAGGAAGGTATTGTCCACGATGACCAGCTTATCCTTCGTCTTAGCTATATCTGCCACTGCCCTGATATCTGTCACTGTAAGCAGCGGATTGGCAGGTGTTTCGATATAAACTGCCTTAACATCATCCGTTATCGCCTCTTCAACCTGCCTAAGATCCGAGGTGTCCACTATCGTATATTCGATCCCGAAATTATTAAAAACATTGTCAAGTATCCTGAAGGTCCCGCCGTAAATGTTGTCGGACACGACCAGCCTGTCGCCCTGTTTAAACAGGGAAAGTACTGTCGTTATTGCTGCAAGTCCCGATGCAAAGGCCATTCCGTACTGTCCCTCTTCAAGATCTGCAATAAGCTTCTCAAGTGCGGCCCTTGTAGGGTTGCCTGTCCTCGAATATTCCCATCCCCTGTCTTTTCCCAAACCATCCTGCTTGTATGTTGAAGTCTGATATACCGGAACGCAAACCGCTCCCGTTGTCTCATCTCCGTCAATTCCTCCGTGTATAAGTTTCGATTCAATTGCCAGACTCATGATCCATCCTCCTGTTGATTATTCCGCCTCACACATTCCATTTTCTTCGGGGTTTGGAACCGTCCCCTGTTCCAATTCCCCTGAAAAGGGAAACCCGGGAACAAATGAGCTCCCGGGTTTCATTTTGATGGAATGATTCATGCGGCTCTTTATGTTAATGATGATACAGCCGTATGAATATCCTGTCTAATTCCTGATTTTTATAATATGTTATAGCCTGAGTCTATTATACAGGGTGAGTCAGGGAAGCTGTCCCCGGGACTCGAAAAGTCGCGTAAAGTCGCAAACACTGATAAAAAGGAGGTTTGTGGCCACTTACTTCATTAGGTCCACGCACTCAATTGATTTTCCAATAACCTTTTCTGTCTGAACCCTGTCTTGCCATTATGTATGTTCCTTCGTATAAACTAATGAGACTGATTGATTTCATCCTATAATCAAGGAGATATTTTCATGTTAGGTAAAGATAATAAAAAGTTAACACCTGAAGAAAGCAGACAGCTAAAGGAAAAATTCAAAAATAGGATAAATGCATTATCAGATGAGGACTTAAGCATGATTGCTGGTGGCAGTGGATCATCAAATTTCAGTAGCGCAGAAATGTTTGGCTTTCGGTCTTTTAAAGACGGAAATGGAAATATTTGTTGGAAATGTTTAAAGTGTAGTAAGACTTTTATTGACAGCGTAGGGGTTGGCTATTCTATGATGACTCATTATTTGTTTGATT
Organism: uncultured Lachnospiraceae bacterium; assembly: GCA_946623875.1. Lineage (GTDB taxonomy): Bacteria > Bacillota > Clostridia > Lachnospirales > Lachnospiraceae > UBA2868. The sequence continues at coordinate 15,339 of CAMORO010000068.1, forward strand.
GCGATTAAAAATATTGCAAAAGGCCTATGTGGAAAACAAAAAAAACCAAAGGGTACAGTCTCTCTCAGAGTTTTTTTGTTCATTGCGTAAGCTCCTGCGCATTGGAATTTTTTTCTACCAAATAAGTATCCAAGTATTCACCATCATAAGTATAGACTCTGACATAGACAGTATCCCATATCTGATATATGCCGGAGTCAGAAGCTGCCACAAATACTCTATCGCAAATTTTATTTATAAATCTGATTTGCGCTTTTTCCTTCATATCATCATATTCTTTTAACAAATGAATAGTAACATCTCGATGAGATACCTCATACCTGTCAAGGTTGCCAAATATATCGAGTGAGTCTTCCACGGCTGTCTCAAAATCATTAAATATTTGTAACTATTCAGGTACACCCTGAAAACTTATAGTAAAATCGCTGAAATTTAAATTTGTATTATTTAATCCAGC
>CAMORO010000069.1 GCA_946623875.1 uncultured Lachnospiraceae bacterium
CCATTGTATATCTTAAAACCGTCAGCCTTAAGGGCACCGATAAGCGTCTCGCCCAGACTGTCGTGTTGCTGCCAAAATCCTGCGACAGGTTCCATATTCTTGATACCGTCGGGAACAGCAATATAAAAACACCCTTTATCGTAATCAAGCTGATCCCCGTCCCAGTGAAGTGAAATATGACAGTCGGCTACATTGTTGCAGATTACGGTTCTGGCAATATTGTCAAGCTGTACATCATCTCCGTCCCTGACCATCAGTACGTCATATCCCCGTTTAAGAAGCTCATCCCTAAGAAAACGCGCAGTATTCAGTGTAACCTTTGCCTCGGTTGTACCGTCATGAAAAGTCATGCCTCCCGAAATTGCCGCTGCCTCAACAGCTCCGGAAGATGTAGTGCCTCCCGTAACCTTGGGACTCTTATCCGGATGGCAGTAAGTCTTGACCGAAGCACCGCCTTTAGTCCCATGTCCCGCGTTGACACCGATAACCTTGCCCTTCCTGTTCCCTGAAGCCTTGTAAAATACAGCGCTGCCACTGTTTATCTTGGAGTAATCGGCATATTTCCAGGAGAGATCCAGGGAAACCGGCTGCTTATCACTATACTCTGCGGGCGAGCTGTCCTGTGCTCCACCATCGCCTGAATCCGTACCGCCAAGCCCCCCCGGCAGACCGGTATCACCGGAGCCCGTATCATCTCCTCCGTTTTCTCCCTGTGCCTGTCCGCTGTCATTATCCGAACCATCACTGCCGTTTCCGGAACCATCCGGATCATCTTCACCGGAAGCATCTCCTATCAGAGAACCAACGGCATCACCACTATTAATACCATCTGTTATCGAGCCACCTGACACCACGCCCCCCACAACAGGAGCATTGCTCCCCGTATCCTTTATAATATCCACAAAATTCTCACTTGTCTTATTATCATTCCCGGCCGGATCACTGTCATCAACAATAACGATAACGTTCTCATCTTCGGAAGACTTCGTAATTTCAGTCTGTCCGGTCGCGGAAGGATCCTCTGACGGATCGGCACATCCTCCCAGCACCGATGCACTTAACAGTGCGGCCGCGATCAGCATATATTGTGCAGGCATACTCTTTTTATTAACATCATTTCTTCGGAGTATAGGTGCCATAGGTCTTCTCCTGCTCCTTGATAAAATCTACATTCTTCTTCTCTATCTCAGTCAGATTAACATAGTCAAATTCCTTGGCGTCATACTTCGGTTCATACCAGTCCATTCCGTTGAAGTACTCCTGAAGCTCGGATGAGGAGAACTTCCTACCGTTACGTGCAAATATCTCATTTCTTGCATAGCACAGTACCATTGCCATATAGTATTTAATATCGTTTCCGCTGTTCTCCTGTGCATATGCATTCTCAACACGACTGTACAGATCATCGATATCAGCCTGTGTCAAAAGCCTTTCCGAACTGTCGGAAAACAGATATCCGTCACCCGATGAGCCTGTGTCACTGTTACGCGGGATCTTGTAGGTATTTGTTGTATCAACTCCCGACAGATCCTCCGTATGTGCCCCGTCTATATTCAGGGTATTTATGATCTCATTGAATACCTTGGTATCCTCACCAACAAGTCCGACCATGCGACGGCTGACACCTACATAAGGAGTTATCAGAAGTACATACCCATTCTTGTACAGAGAATTGCCAAGGCCGGTAAATCCGGCAAGCCAGCCGGGATAATTACCCACAGTAAGCGGAGTAAGGTCTGTTGTATACTCAATATCCTGCCATACTGCAATGTCCTCCAATGTCTGCAGATAAGTATCCACCTCTCCGCACTGACCGAAATCAACCATATAAACCTTACCGGTAGAGCTGTCAGCCGGATCATAACTGATTTCCAGAATGTCTTCATCTACGTTAAGCGAAAGCGAGGCACTGCTGTCAAAAACTATGCCTCTGTCCGGGAACTCATATCCTGCCGCAGTAGTCAGCTTACTGGTATCTATCTTACCAAGGCTTGGAGGATCCTCTGTTGTAGAGGTTCCTGCGCCCCCTTCCGTAAGCAGTTCCACATCACCCGGTGTTTCAGGTGTACCGGAAGGAGTCTCATCGCCTGATACGGAAGGAGCATCAGGAATACTCTCCGTGCCGGATACTGCATTGTTTCCCGAATTCTTATTTACCATTATTACCGTAACAACTATAAAAGCGATTATCGCAATCGCTGCAGCTGTCACGATAAGGATTATCTTATTTGTCTGACTCATTCCCTTTGCACCGGGTGAAGGCTTAGCCGCAGCCGGCTGCCCGGAAGTTCCGGCCTGAGCGGACGCGGCACTGCCTGTACCTGTTGCCAAAGAGGCCGGTTCCGTAGAAGCCGGTTGTACAACTGTGTTTGGCTGTACCACTGTGTTTGGCTGCTGTGCAGTCGCTCCGGATGCCGCATTCTGAGAAGGAAGCACGGTCTTTCCCTGATCGGGTGTATCGAATACGATTTCCCTGCCCCCTCCACCGGATTCGCCCGATGATGAAGACTGTCCCCCAAGGAGTGCCTCCTTGAACTCCGCCATCGAATGATATCGCTCCTTGTAGTCAACCGCAAGTGCTTTGAAGAGTGCAGCCTCCTGTGCATCTGTCATGTTCACGCCGAATGCCGCCGGAAGCACTATCTCATCCTCTTCCAGCCTGTCTATCGAATCCGGGATAAGCCTGCCGGTTACCGCTCTGTATATTGTAACCGCCAATGCATATACATCGGTATACGGGCCCTGCCTTCCATGTCTCGTGTACTGTTCCTTGGGAGCATATCCGTGTTTGAGGACCACATCAAGACTACGGCTCTTGTCACCCAGACTGTATCGTGCAGCGCCGAAATCAAGCAGCTTTACCTGTCCGCTGTCGGTTATATAAATATTGTCAGGAGTCACATCCCTGTGTATGATCCCTTTGGCATGTACGGCCGAAAGAGCGTCCATTACAGGTGTTATTATTTCCATAGCCTCGTCAAAAGGGATCTTACCGCCTTTTTCCTCCAGATATTCTTTGAAGCTCTTACCGGTTATATAATCCATTACAAAATAAGCGGTACCGTTCTCTTCGAAGTACTTCTTCACATCCACTATCGCGGGATTTCCGTTGAAGTTGGCCAGCGTCTTGGCCTCCTCAAGAAAACACTGCTTACCGTATGTGAAGTTGGTCCCTCTCTCTCCCGTATAAGGAGTCACCTCGGTCTGAGAAGTCCTTGATGCCATCGTATCAGGAAAGTATTCCTTGATGGCCACCAGTTCATTGCTCTTATGAACCGCTGCCTCATAAGTTATTCCGAAGCCTCCCTGACCCAGCACTCTTTTTATAATGTATTCTCCGTTCAGGATCGTTCCTTCCGCCAATGCCATCGGATAATTAGAATCCATCTCCATCCCTCCCAAATCAAGTCATTCCCCTTATGTCTGCATCGTATGACTTAAAGCCTATTGTGAATCCGGTCTCTCCAATTCCGATCTCGTCCCCGTTTCTGATACGGTTAGGGGCATATATCCTCATGCCGCCCACAAACGTTCCTCCGTCCGAATTAAGATCTTCAATAAACAGATGACCTTCTGTTACATATATTCTTGCATGACGCGCGCTTACGCCCTCTCCGTTCACTGCGATCTCACACTGCACACCATCGCTTCCTATCAGGATATCCTTCCTTAAATAGAACACAGGACTCTCATTTAAAAGAGTGCCGTCGATCATCTTAACCGTCAGCTCAACATCTCCCGGTGCCGGATCGGTTATTGGCGTTCTTTCAATTGTTTCCGTCACAGGCGGATCCGTACGCGGATCAGGAGATATATCCTGCCCTTCTGCAGCTACCGTTACGTCAGCAGTCTTTTTACGTGATCTGCTCCGCCATACAAACATGATTATCAACAATCCTGCAACAGCAAGGCCTGACAGAGCCATTAGCTGATGATCCATGTTCTCATACCACCTTCCGGAAGCATCCGTCTGTACAGGCGCTGTCACCTGTGTCTGAGTCACGTTCCCGCTTACCTCCTGTGGAACAACGTCCTGTTTGTCAGTCTTTTGGTCCGTTTCATTTCCCGATACGCTTTCAGCCTCCTTATCCGGTTTATCCCCGGGTTCAGAGTCATCCGCCGAAGGTTCTTCAGCCTTCTTAGCCGGTTTGTCTCCCGGCTTGTGTACGCGTTTCCTGCCCGGTTCATTCTCAGGCTTTGTATCCGGCGTATCTTTAGGTCCGGTTTCCTGCCCGTCATCGGGATCTGTCTCAGGCGTATCTTCCGGTTCTGTTCTCTGCTCGTCTGAGGGTTTTGTTTCCGACCCATCTTCCGGTTCCTTATCCGTCTTGTCATCCGGGATATCCGCCGGTTTCACGGTTATATCCCCGGGCAGATCCGAAGCAGGCGGTAATTCAGTCCCTTCATCACTTCCTTCGGTTCCCTCACCCGGCAGATTGCCTGAAATAACAGGCGGCCGCTTAAGTCCCGGTGCACTCAGGTCTTCTTCCTTCCTGCCCGATGCCAATACCAGAACAGGACACAATAATACTATTACAGCCGTATACAGCGGCACTAACTTTTTCTTCAATGAAATCTCCTTAACCAATCATAACTGTAATAACAGATAAGTTGTCACTCTGACCGTCAACCCTGTCTATTATCCGAAGAAGCAGCTTCTCCGCCCAGTCTCTTGCATCCTTGGCCTTAAAATAATCGATCAGTATCTCTTCATCATGGAGGAATTCCCATGCACCATCGGAACACAGGCAAAAAGCATCACCTGTCGAAACACCCACCGGCTCGTCACACAACTGTGCCTCATATCTGTCAGGACTCCCCAATGACCTCAAAAGAGTCGACTGATCTTCATCCGTATTGATATCATGCCTGCTGATCTCACCCGCAGCATATTTCTTGTAAGCAACGGAATGATCGGCAGTAATATGAGCAATACGGCTGTTATTTATATGATAAAGCCTCGAATCCCCGACATGAGCCCAGGTAGCAGTCTGATCATCTATACACAGAACAACCGCCGTGGTCTTCATGATACAGCTATTATCCTTCTGCAGTCTCAGTATGCTTGTATTAACATCCGTAAGAACCGTATTGAGCCAGCTTCGTCTTTCGGTTGGTCCTGAAATGGATGAAGCGTCATATGCCTCAAGTATTGTCCTGACGGCACAATCGGAAGCCACCTCGCCCTTCTTGTGTCCGCCAAGACCATCGGCAACAATGAATATGCCGTTTCCTTCATTTACCTTCGTTCCTACACTGTCTTCATTGTATTCCCTTCCGCCGGAAGCGGTATAACTGAAGTAATCAAGCTGCATACGATCACCCTAATTCAACTCTTAATTCATTAGCCTTCTCGCCAAGGTAGAACGAATCTCCCGCCTTAAGCCTGTACACCTGTCCGGGTGTAAGCTTCTGGTCATTCTTGAGGAAGGTTCCGTATGATGACTTAAGATCCGTAAGCATGAAATCACCTGTCGCGGTATCATAAGAAACCGTACAGTGTCTGCCGCTCACACCCGGAGTTCCCTCTTTAAATCTGATGTTCGCCGAAGGATCCCTTCCGATCAGTATCTGTCTGCCCTTAACCGATACTCTCTCTCCGTTATGCTGGACTGACAGTGAGCGGACTACAGGTGTGGCTTCATCCTTCTTATCCTGCTGTGCGGGAGCCGGTGCAGGTGCGGGTTGTGCAGCTCCTTTCTGTGGCTGTCCGCCTTTCTTCTTTGACATAACGATTGCTATTACTACTGCGGCCGCTATCACTGCCGCACATAAAATGATGGCCCATACGGGAAATCCCTGAGCGGGTGCAGGTGCCGGCGGTGCAGGTGCCTCAGTGGGTTGCGCAACTTCCGTACCTGTTTGCGTTTCCGTGTCGGTAGAAGCCGTATCTGCTTCACCTGCAACCGTATATTTGATATTGTTTGCATCCATAAGGCTCAATATGTCTCTTGCATCAACCGAGTAATAAACCTTGCTCCCCGACTCCGAAAGGGTCCATGTATTCATACCGATAACATAGCCGTCTTCCGTTACCATCGGGCTTCCCGAATGTCCGGGCGAAAAGGTTGCAGTACTCTGGATAAGTCTGGTTCCCGTTCCTGTCTGGGTTACAAAACGGCTGACAACACCATCGACTATTGTTGCATCCTCGATACCCCATGTACTTACGGGATCGGCATAGCTGTTCTCCGCAATTCCGGGATAACCCACGCAATATACATGATCTGTCACAAGCGAATCATCGGGAATGAGGAATTCCACACATTTACGTTCCTTGATGGGATTGTTCACACGAAGGAAAGCGATATCCCTTGTTTCATCATAGGCACTGTTACTGATGGGATACGCCTCAACATATTCATTCTTATTAAGGTATACTCTCATGGTAACACGTGCTATGGCATTATATCTGACTCCGTCAATAGTGATTATGTCATCGATCCAGTCACCCTTGCCGTATTGGATATAGTACTGGGCAACATGGTAATTGGTAACAAGGTTCTGAGGTGCTTCGTCCGGAGAACCCACGAAAAAGCACGTGCCCGATCCTATCGACATTGTGCCTATCGACTCTCTGGTAGCCGGATCTGCATACTCAAGGAATATGGCGATAGGTGCTACACAGTTCCTTATTTCGCTGGCCGAGCTTGCATAAGCCTCGTTCGGGATCATGGTAACTGCCATAGCAAGTATCAGCATGAAGCCTGCAAATGAAACAATTCTTTTCCTCATAAAAGTTCCTCCTGTGATAAATCGGTTGTTACTGTTATATTTCAGTAATTACACTGGATGATAAGAGCCGTGTAATTGTCCTGATGCTTTAAATCCTTCATCTTAATAAGACCGTCCATTGCAAGAGCGGCGTCGCCTGCAACCTTCCCCGTAAGGCAGGATATGATCTCATCCTCCTTAAGTACTCCACCGACACCGTCAGAACACAGCACAAGCGTATCCCCTGCCCGAAGAGGTATGGGCATACGTGTCCTGTCAACCTCATCCATATCATTCATTCCGATGAACTGTGTCAGTGCCGCCGCCTCGAAGTGTTCGCGACCATCATGGGGATCGACCACACCGTCGCGTATCGTATCAAGGTATACTTCATTCTTCTTATTATGTTCATGATTAAGCTGTATGAGCTCCCCGTCCCTTAACAGAAATATATAGCTGTCTCCCACACTTACGAAATTGAACATTTCATTGTAGAAGATCCCCGCGACAAGAGTACAGCCTCCTCTCCCTTTAATTACTGCATTAACCTCATTGCTTGCATGCCTTGCACTCTCGGCAAGCCGGATCCCAAGGTCGGCATTTACATCCATCTCCTTGAAATCGTCAAGGATCGTCTTAACGGTCAGCTCACTTGCTTTCTTTCCGCCTTCCATGCCGCCCATGCCATCCGCTACCATTGCAAGCAGACCGTGTTTTTTCATAAGAGTGACATCAAGCGCATTGGCGAAGGCAAAGGAATCCTCCTGATAGTCACGTCTTCCCTGTCCCTGAAGGTTCGCCATGCGATAGCTGAGCAATCGTTTCATCGTATCCTCCTATGTCGCCTCATAACTCTGCATCATGTCCAATGGAATCTGTCGGAACAGAAAGGTACAAACATGAACTTACTCTCTCCGAACTCGATCACATCATACGCCGAAAGCTTCGTGGGCGCATATACAGGCTCATCATTCAGATAGATATTGTTTATGCTTTCCTTTGCAATAAGAGTAAATGCATTGTGACGTGCATCATAAGCTATCCTTGCATGATTATCCCTTGAGATAGTGCTGTCGCCTTCGATTACAACATCATTATCGTGACCTCTTCCGATTGAGTTCTGCTTGTCATACAGTGAAAAACTCTTACCCTTGTTCTTTCCTTCTATACATACTATCCATCCGGTGACCGGCTGTATCCCCATCTTCTTTTCACTGACGGCTTCAGTCCTGCCGCTTCTGTCTTCCGCCGCGCGGTATCCTGCCGGAGCCACAGTACGGTTGCTGTCATCATCAGCTCCCACACTCCCGCCGGAACCTATTGATGTCCTGATACTTCCGTCATTACCGCCCGAAGGACCAAAGCCACCCGATACCGGTGCCGTTGCTCCCACATCAGTTCCGAAAACTATCTCATTATTTCCGGAACCACCGTTGCAGTACGGACATGATGAATACATATCCGAATCATAGAGATGACCATTGTCACATTCCTTTACCGCCATGAATAACTCCTTTCCGGGTGCGTGTATTTTTATTCTATCAGCTATACAGCACAGCTCAAAATACTTCGTATTTTTCGCTGTATTGGATTTATCCAATACATAAATTTATAGAATACCGAATTTCTGATGAAAGTCGGTATTCTATAAAATATGATCTGTTCAAGAAAACTTGGCAGTTCATATTTTAAAATTTATGTGCTGTCCTGAATAGTTACATTTTATCAGATATATACATTTAGCACAATGCGTGACAGAAAACTTTCTGCAATTTTGTTAAAGATTATATTATATGAGTTATTATGTATTTTTTTTGTTTCAAAAAGGCTCAAAAAATAACAGTCCTGCGACCATGTCAGTTTTCTGCCATACGTCACAGGACTGCTCATCCCTGCTTTATACCTGTCTGTGCGAAGCCATACACAGACATATTTACGTGTTCGTCCGCATGTCACCTTAAAAATCAGATACTCTGATCTTCCTACAGACCTGCGAGAACTCCGCGCAGCTCGCTGTTGTCTATCGTAGTTATATAGAACTCGGGATTGCCGGTATATGACCACTGACCGCACAGCTTCTGCCAGTCAGATACCGAGAATGTACCTACATTACCTGTTTTATCGGTAAAAGTTACATTTCCGGCTGCATCCTTCGTTATCCATCCGTGCTGCCCTTCATATTTCTCCACTTCATGCTCATGATTATGATGGTGATGATGTCCACCGCTTATCTCTTCCATCTGCTCATCATTAAGTATTTTCTCTTTCTCACTCATAATTGTGCCTCCTGTTTCAAATCTGTTAACATTTCATTGCCTCAGATGCTACTGTCCACAACACGATCAGAAGCGTTGTGTTTTAACCTCTCTTTCTAATATTTATACGTGATAATCGTACAATTGGTAATATTATGTAGAAAGAACATTTAGATTGTTCCAATTTCATTAAACTGTTTATCTTTTTTGTTTTGTGAAACCTCAAATGTAATTATCAATATTCCATCCCAGATATAGCGGAATGCTGTACGTAATTTTACATCCATACCTGCACACTCTCTTCGAATTCAAGTTGACCAAATGCTTTCTCTGTCCGAAAACAGTATTGATCCTTCAGACACTCAGGAAGGAGCAGGCTTATATATATCTCATCAGACCTCTCCGATCCAACTTCACCCAACGTTCCGGACATATACGTCAGAATTGTTGCGTTCGTAGCATCATTTGCTATCTTCTATCCGATTACATCATATTGTTCCAATGATTTTACAACATTTTCAAACGTATTCTTCTTTCTATGCCCAACTATACAATGCAGCCACGATGCATCGGCCTCCGGAAAAATCTTGACCGAAATCCGATTCCGTTCTGCGTAACATTACCAGGTACTGTTACACACTCTAAAATTCTCATTATCATCATAAGTCAAAACCATATAGTTTCAAGCGGTTCTTGGCTTTTACAATACTGCACAGTGATACAAGCAGAGTATAGCAAAAATCAACCCTTTTGTATCAGGCATTTCTCCCCTTCAAAGGCAAATCCATACTTCAGGATCTTATCGGCAGGGATGCCTCTCTGCAGGAGGTCTGTATCGTACTTTTTATCTTCTATCTGCTTAAGTGCGTTTGCTGCCGTGTCTTCCAGGGTTTTCTCATTATCGTATGTATCAAATACCTTAAATTCCATGATTATGGCTGTGTTCTCAATATTTTTGGGCTCCATAACCACATCATATCTTCCATAGCCGCTTTCTCTGTTGGACTTCACTATGTAGTCTTTCGCTTTATCTACGATCAGTCCCAGTACAAATCCATGGTAGAATCTTTCCGGTTCCTTCCTGTTTGAAGGCTTGTTGCCAGTATCAAAATAGCTGAATGTATTTAATGCAACATCATTCATATATCGATTCATCCCTCTTAAGTCACCATCGAACATCGCTGAGACGAATTTATTCAGCAGGTTATCTTTCTTAAACCAGCCTTTGATCATTTTGGAAAACATCTGCTTTACTTCATAATTAGTCAGCTTCAACTGATATACCGGAGTATCATTTGTATGCTCTCTGATGATCCCTTCCACCTTCAGATAGCCGGACGCAAGAAGCAGGCTCCATATGGCGTTATCATCACCATCCAACTGGTTATATACGATCTGTTCATCCAGCTCAGCCTCTATGATCTCTCCATTTAACAGCTTTTCAAAATCGGATTTTATATCTCCGTTTCCTTCTCTTATAAGCTTCCCTGCCAGCCCGTTTCCGCTGGTGTTGGCCCAGTGGGTGTCGTACTTTCTTTTTGAAAGAAACGATATGACGGACCATGGATTATAGATATCTGATATTTTCCCAAAGGTAAAGCCGTCATACCAGAACTTTACATTTTCCTTTTCCTCCGCCGGTATCCCCTGCTCATCCATGGCTGCAAATACCTCGTCCTCCGTAAAGCCAAATGCTGTTGCATACTCGTCGGAGGTCGTCGTGACAACATTCAGGTTATTCAGATCCGAGAAGATAGACTCCTTACTCACTCTTGTGATCCCCGTCATGATCCCGCGCTCCAACGAAGGGTTCGTTTTAAACGTATTGTTAAACAGCGCTCTGGTATAGGCCACAAGCTCCTCACAGAATCCGTTTACATAGGCCTCCTGCATGGGTGTGTCATACTCGTCCAAAAGGAGGATGCACTTTTTGCCATAATAGCGATACATCCATTCACATAACCGGTTTAAAGACATTGATGCCACTGTATCGGGCATATCCATGGATATCTCTCGAAAGAATGCTCTGTCCGTATCGGAAAACCGGTTGTCATCCAGGATTTCTCTGTAATGATTATAGAGATTGGTGATCAGTCCGTTGATTGCAGCTCTTGTGTTTTCATAAGTTGTATATTTTATGCCCGCAAAGGACAGAAAAATCACCGGATAGGTACCCTGAAGCTGACGGTACTTTTCATCCTTCCATATTTCCAGACCTTCAAAAAGATCTCCTCTTCCTTCATACTTATTTGAGAAGAAGCATTCCAGCATATTCATGTTGAGGGTCTTGCCAAACCTGCGCGGACGGGTTATGAGCGTCACGGAATCTTCGGAATCCCACCATTCCCGGATAAAGGCAGTCTTATCAACATAGAAGCAGTCTTTCTCTATTAAGTCGCTAAAGCTCTGAACACCAATCGCAACCGTTTTTACCATGGTTTCCCTCCTCGTATCATATGGTTCTTTACTCAACTGATGCTCCGGCTCGAATTCCGGATTTTTCTTGTTTTTCTTAAGTTGGTTAAGCTATTCTTTTTCTTACTGTAAAGGGGATAGTCTACGGCTTTCTCCTTGCCACCATCCATCCATTCACTGTTCTATCTTTAGAATCGAAATTGACTCCGATCCTTATAAGTTTTCTTTTATCAGCAGCATAGCTAAGGGCATATCCCGTGTCTTCTATCTGTTTTAATGCTTCTTCTGCCGACTTATCTCTCTTGAACTCGAAGATATATACATATTCGTCTGTTTCAACTATGCAGTCCGCTCTTCCTTTGGAGGAATGTACTTCTGCCATGGTATATTGACCCAACAGCATAAATACGATGTAGATGACATTCTGAAAGTTCGTCTCTACTACCTTTTCATCATTCGGATAAGGAAGGCGGGCAAACAGGGCTGTGAACCTGTCGCGGAGCCCGTCTGTATTTCCTTTTCTTATATCAAGAACAAAGCTTCTTACATCAAGGGGATTCGGCTCATCTTCTGCACAGAGATAGTATGGTGTCAGACTCTTAAGAAAACCATACTTAACCTCATCATTGGGATATCCAAGAGCATAACTCCTGAATTCCTTGTCATAGCCTTTTATGGTAAGATAACCGGTCTGATAGAATAAAGGAAGCGGATTGGCACTTTCTATTCTATAATCCGTAAGAGAACTTTCTTCTTCATAATAATCATCCTCTGTAAATCTTTTGGCATCAAAGCCGGACTCCTTTAACTTCTCAATCAGGAAGGTAGGTGTGCCGGTGGAGAACCAGTACATTCCGAATTCCTTTTTCGCAAATGCATTCAGAAGGCTGAAGGGATTATATACTCCCTCTGTGTTGAAGCCAAAATGATACCCATCGTACATTTTTCCAAGCTCATCCATGCACTGATCTTCTGTTATACCCTCTGTCTCTGCCAGAGCCTTTATCTCCGGAATAAAACTATCCTTGATCTCTGACTCTGTGATTCCGCATATTCCGCCATAGGCTCTGTCAAGTGATATGTCATTCAGCTGGTTTAAATCGCTGAATACACTGACCTTGGAGAACTTGGTTACTCCTGTTATGAATACAAATTTAAGATATCTGTCATAACTCTTCAGAGTACTGAAGAAGCCTATAAAGACCGCTTTGTTATGCTCTAGTCTTTCTTCGTTCCCCACCTCGAGCAGTGGTTTGTCATATTCATCGACAAGGACTACTGCATTTCTGCCGGTTGTTTCTACTGCCTTTACGATAAGGTTCTGGAATCTTGCTGCCAGGGAATGCTCCCCGGGATTTACATTGTATTCCCTCTCCCACTTTTCAAGATGGGTTTTCAACACATCCTCAAGGGCAACGGCCCTTTTATATTCATCCTTGTTGAAATCAAAATAAAAAACCGGATATTTCTGCCACGCATCAGAATCGTCCTTTTCAAGTTCCTCTATTTTAAGTCCCTTAAATAATTCTTTCTTTCCTTCAAAGTAATATCTTAGTGTGGAAAGAAATAAACTCTTACCGAAACGCCTCGGGCGGCTTAAGAAGTACGGAAGGCCGCTCTTTGCCAGCTTATAAACATACTCTGTTTTATCGACATAAATATATTTTTCTTTTATCAGGCGCTCAAAGTCCTGTATCCCTATCGGCAGCTTTCGCATTTCCATATTCTTTCCACCTCGTATCCCACTTTTCATTTAACAATATAACAAATAAGCCGTTAAAATACAATCTATGGGAAGGTATCAGGTATAATTCTCCATATCTTACATCCCATCTCTTTCACAGCTTTTTCCTGTATTCCCCGTGTCACAGAAACAGACGGTAACAGAAAAGGCGTCCGAGGGACGCCTTTTCCTTGTAGTGCATGTTATTTAACGATGGTTTATTTCCCGGTATCGATATAAATGAGGTCAAATGCATAGCCATCATATCATTCCTTAATGATCGGAAAAGCCCATGTTTTCCTACAGCTTACCGCCTGAGGTTGCGATACCCTCTATGAACTGCTTTTCTCTGAAGAACCGTCTATGTTTGGATCAATTCACTTTTCGCCCGGCTAAACAGACAGCATCCTCATATGCAGAAAGCCCGTGATCGGCTGGAAACCCGGTAATCACGGGCTTTTGTTGTGGAAGGCTGTTTGTATACAAAAAAGCCGCAATCTGTTATAATATATGCAAAAAGAAAGAGGTAATTGATGAATAACAAAAAGCCCAAACCCAGCACTTTTGATAATGTTTTTAGGACAATAGCTCAAAAGATGCCTTTCATGATGGTAGCATTGATCAATGAAGTTTTTGACAAGAATTATCCTGACAATGTGAAATACACACAACTACGAAATGAATTCTTAACTGAAGAAGGAAAGATTATAACTGATTCTATCTTCATGATAAAGAATAAATATTATCACATTGAATGTCAGAGTAATCCTGACAGTACCATGGAAGTTCGCATGATAGAATACGATTTTTTGATCGCTCATGAGCATGCCAGGAAAGAAAAGGGAACATATGTAATAAATTTTCCGGAATCTGCTGTTTTATATTTGAGGCATAAAAAGAATACGCCTGACAACCTTAAGGTAATCGTTAACATGCCAAATGGCGAGTCATTTGATTATAATACCAAGGTGATCAAGGCACAGAATTATACAAAAGATGAAATATTTCAGAAAAAACTCTTGATACTGGTTCCGTTCTATCTTATGAGATATGAAAGCATGTTTTCAAGGATAGATACAGATAGTAAAAAAAGAGTAAGTTTCCTAAAAGAATGTGAAGATTTACGTATTCGTTTAGAGAAAGAGGTTGGGAAGAAAGAAGCTTTGTATGCTGATCTTATAAGTATGATCATCAAGGTATCGGATCATTTATTGGAAGAACATAAGGCCGTGAAGAAAGGAGTGAAGGATATTATGGGTGGAAAAGTTCTTGAGTTGAGTTCAGAAAAGCTGATAAAAAAAGGACGTGCAGAAGGACGTGCAGAAGGACGTGCAGAAGGACGTGCAGAAGGACGTGCAGAAGAAAAAAATGAAATAACAAATAATATAAAAAATAATCTTAAAAAACAGCATCCGGACTGGGATGAAGCACGTATTGAAGCTGAAACGGAAATGCTGATCAAAGCAATCTGATCTATAAGAATATTCTCCGTTTATTATGTTTTTGAGCATGAGTTAGAGCATATCTTAAATGAATTTCTTGTAATAGCACCCGTGAACCGTCAGGATGATATCGAAGATATGCTGTCAAGACTGCCTTCTGCCATCTTGGCGGAAGCCTCCGAACGTAATATGCCGGGAGTTCCCGGCATAAGCTCCGGTTATGTGATAACAGATCCTTCAAGCAGCCTTACATTAAATGAATATGTTGAAAAAGCCGATTCGCTTATGTATTCCAACAAAAGGAGAAAACGTCAGGAATGACCTTCTGTGGTTTCCGCAGCTTCATCATCACGTATTATCACCTTTGTTTTTTTCCTGTCATTCGGATAATACGGATGCACCAGAAATCTCCGACAGATCAGCATTACGGCAATGGCGCATATGCTCATCACCATCTGCACGAGAGTCTCGCGTCCCACTATCAGCCCTCTGGCGAATGCAAATATCAAGCCTTCGACCACCGTTCTCATGGAATGCTTAACAAGCATTCTTATAAGCTCGATCACTATGACTATATTGAAAGCACTTGTAAGGATATCCTGCAGATACATACTAACGTTAACGCATTTGAAAGAAACTGCTTCTATTGCCAGACACCCACACGCATACAGAACCGCTATCATCAATATTGCCGCAACAAGTCTCTCAAGATAAGTGGGTGTTTTCTTGATCAGCTTCTTAACTTTCTTAACCATATCCGTGTTTCTCATCAAACCGTTCCTTTTCCGAATCATTTTACTCAATTTCTTTTCAGCCACTGCAGTGAAGTTCTTTATCATCCGGGCGTTGGCGAAAGAATATTTTCAGATTAACATTATCATAATTCAATCACATTTTCTATTTTACAAATTTCACAAAACAAGTTATACACACGATAAAAAGAGGATGGCTTATAATAATTTGACTAAACAAAAATACTCCCAACCGAAGTTGAGAGTATTTGCGAAACTGAATTATTTTTATACAAAGATTTTGTACATTTTCAATGATACTGATTCATAAGCTC